>NZ_JAGRLA010000149.1 GCF_020442045.1 Bauldia sp.
ATCGACGAGCATCTCGACATGCTGATGGTGTGCCACCATCTCGATTCGTCGATCCCCGAGGACGTCGCCTTCGCGGAGAGCCGCATCCGCAAGGAGACGATCGCGGCCGAGGATATCCTCCACGATCTCGGCGCCTTCTCGATGATGGCCTCGGACAGCCAGGCGATGGGCCGCGTCGGCGAGGTGCTGATCCGGACCTGGCAGACGGCGCACAAGATGAAGGTGCAGCGGGGGCCGCTGCCCGAGGATTCGTCCGGCAACGACAATTTCCGGGTCAAGCGCTACGTCGCCAAATACACGATCAACCCGGCAATCGCCCACGGCCTCGACGAGTGGGTCGGTTCGGTCGAGATCGGCAAGCTCGCCGACCTCGTGATCTGGTCGCCGGCCTTCTTCGGCGTCAAGCCCGACATGGTGATCAAGATGGGGACGATCGCCGCCGCCCAGATGGGCGATCCCAATGCCTCGATCCCGACGCCGCAGCCGGTCCACTACCGGCCGATGTTCGGCGGCTTCGGCCAGTCGATGACCCATTCGGCGGTGACCTTCGTCAGCCAGGCGGCGATCGCCGAGGGGATCACCGAGCGGCTCGGGCTCGATCGTACCGTGCTGCCGGTTCGCCATACCCGCGGCATCTCGAAGGAATCGATGATCCACAATGCGGCGACGCCGGAGATCGAGGTCGACCCGGAAACCTACGAGGTGCGCGCCGATGGCGAATTGCTGACCTGCGCCCCGGCCGAGGTGCTGCCGATGGCGCAGCGGTACTTTCTGTTCTAGGAACGGTAGGGAGAGGGTGCCGGGAGCTTCCTTCGGGAGCCGGAGCAATGAAATCACGCCGTGCCGCCTTCTGGACGCTGTTCGCCGCGACGGTCATCGTCTACGCCGTCATGATGATGTGGTCGCTGCCGATCATCGCGACGCAGGCCGGCGGCCTCACGCCCTTCGACCTGCGCCCGGCGGGCTATGGACTGACCGAGGCGCAGGCGTTTCTCGCGGCCCTGCCGGCGGACGGCGTTGCCTTCTATCTCGGCATCCAGCAGATGCTCGATACGGCCTATCCCGCGCTGCTCGGCGCGACGCTGTTCTTCGCCATAGCCGGGCTGGCGCCGGAACGGCTCGGTGTCTGGCGCTGGGTTCTCGCCGCCTTCGCGGTGCCGGGCGCCGTCTTCGACTGGCTCGAAAATGCGTCGGTGGTCGCCATGCTGAAGGCCGGACCCGACGGGGTCACGCCGGAGATGGTCGCCGCCGCGAATCGCTGGACGGTGCTGAAGAGCGCCTTCACGACGCTGGCCATGGCGATCGTCGTGGTGCTGCTGGTCCGGTGGTTCATCGACCGGCGGCGTCGGCACGCTGCGGGGGAGGTCTCATCGACATGATCCGCGCGACCCATGTCCGGCCCGCCGGCGAATGGCCGGAGCCTGCGACCGACACGGTGCTGCTCGACCACGACCACCGGCATCGCCGGCGGCTTGCCATGCGCGGGGCCGGGGGACTCGATTTCCTGCTCGACCTTGCCGAGGCGACGACGTTGCGCGACGGCGACGGCCTGGTTCTCGATGACGGCCGGGTGGTCGCGGTGAAGGCGGCGGCGGAGCCGCTGACCGAGATCCGGGCCGCCGACACCGCCGCGCTCGTCCGGCTCGCCTGGCACCTCGGCAACCGCCACCTGCCGGCCCAGCTCGACGGCGACCGGCTGCTGATCCGCCGCGACCATGTCATCGAGGCGATGCTGGTCGGCCTCGGCGCCGCGGTCGCCCATGTCGACGCGCCCTTCGATCCCGAGGGCGGCGCCTATGGCCACGGGGAGGAAGGCCGCTCCGGTCACGGGCACGGCCATCACCACAGCCATGCTTGAACGAAGGCCACCGGACACGGCATCCGACACCGACGCGCTTGCCGGCGCGCTGGTCAAGCTGCTGGCCTGGCTCTCGCCGTCCTTCCCGGTCGGCGCCTATACCTACAGCCACGGCCTCGAATGGGCGATCGAGGACGGCACGGTCGGCAGGGCCGCCGACCTCGAACAGTGGCTCGGCGCGGTGCTGCGCCACGGCGGCGGGCGGAACGACGCGATCCTGTTCGCCCATGCCCATCGGGCGGCGTGGGATGACCGGGTCCAGGAATTGCGGGACATCGCGGCGCTGGCCGCGGCCTTCCAGCCGTCGCGCGAGCGCCATCTCGAGGCGACCGCCCAGGGGCGCGCCTTCCTGGTCGCGGTGTCCGGCGCCTGGTCCAACGACCGCCTTGCCCATCTGGCGGAGGTGCTTGGAGCTGACGCGGCGGTTGCCTATCCGGTCGCGGTGGCGATCGCGGCGGCCGCCCACCGCATTCCGATCGACATGGCGCTGGTCGCCTGCCTCAATGCCTTCGTCGCGAATATCGTCTCGGCCGGTATCCGCGCCATCCCCATCGGCCAGACCGACGGCCAGAGGGTCATCGCGGCGCTTGCCCCGGTCTGCCGGGAGGTCGCCGAAGCGGCCGCCGTGGCGGACCTCGACGAACTCGGCGGCATGGCGCTTCGCGCCGATATCGCCAGCATGAAACACGAAACCCAGTATACGAGGCTGTTCCGCTCATGAATCCCTCGCCCAATGGTCCGCTCCGCCTCGGCATCGGCGGCCCGGTCGGTTCCGGCAAGACTGCGCTCACCGACGCGCTCTGCAAGCGTCTCGCCGGCGACTATGACATCGCGGTCATCACCAACGACATCTACACGCGGGAGGATGCCGAATTCCTCATCCGGTCCGGCGCGCTGCCGGAGGCCCGCATCCTCGGCGTCGAGACCGGTGGCTGCCCGCATACCGCGATCCGCGAGGACGCCTCGATCAATCTCGCGGCGGTCGCCGACCTGCGGAGCCGCTACCCGAAGCTCGACATGATCCTGATCGAATCGGGCGGCGACAACCTGGCCGCGACCTTCTCGCCGGAACTCGCGGATTTGACGATCTACGTCATCGATGTATCGGCCGGCGACAAGATTCCGCGCAAGGGCGGGCCGGGGATCGTCCGCTCCGATCTGCTGGTCATCAACAAGATCGACCTCGCGCCGATGGTCGGCGCGTCGCTCGGGGTGATGGAGCGCGACGCGACGAAGATGCGCGGTGGCCGGCCGTTCGTCTTCGCCAACATGAAGGATGGCACCGGCCTCGACGAGGTCGTCGCATTCCTCGAGTCGCAGGGCGGGTTGCGGCCCGCGGCCTGATCCGTTGCGGCGGTGCAACAAGACCCGGCTATCGTCGTCGCGGGCCTCGCTTTCCGGGTCTCGGGGGGCTATGGTCCCCCCGCCGGTATCGGTGGAGCCTGTATGCCAGTCATCAACCGTTTGGCGGATTTCCAGGACGATATCGTCGCCTGGCGCCACGAGTTTCATAGCCACCCCGAGATTCTCTACGACGTCCACCGGACGGCGGCGTCGGTTGCCGAGAAGCTGACGTCCTTCGGTCTCGACGAGGTGACGACCGGGATTGGCCGGACGGGGGTCGTCGGGGTGATCCGCGGCCGCAGCGACGGCGGCCGGGTGATCGGGCTGCGCGCCGATATGGATGCGCTGCCGATCAAGGAAACGACCGGCAAGCCCTACGCCTCGACGATCGACGGCCGGATGCATGCCTGCGGCCATGACGGGCACACGGCCATGCTGCTCGGCGCCGCGCGATATCTGGCCGAAACCCGCAATTTCGACGGGACCGCGGTGGTCATCTTCCAGCCCGCGGAAGAGGGCGGCGGCGGCGGCAAGGCGATGGTCGAGGACGGCCTGATGGAGCGCTGGGGCATCGAGGAAGTCTACGGCATGCACAACATGCCGGGGATTCCCGTCGGCGAATTCGCCATCCGGCCGGGTTCGATCATGGCGGCGACGGACGACTTCACCATCGACATCACCGGTGTGGGAGGCCATGCCGCGCAGCCGCATGTTTCCGTCGATCCCGTGGTGGTTGGCGCGGCCATCGTGCAGGCGCTGCAGTCGGTTGTGTCGCGCTCGGTCAACCCGGTGGAATCGGCGGTGGTCTCGGTAACCAAATTCCACGCCGGCGACGCGCTCAACATCATTGCCGAGACGGCGCATCTCGCCGGCACGACCCGAACCCTCGATCCGACCGTCCGTGACCTTGCCGAGAGCCGGATTCGCACCATCGTCGAGTCGATTTCCGCGGCTCATGGCGCGCGGGCGACGCTGGATTATGTCCGGAACTATCCCGTCACGGTCAACAACGACGCGGCGACGGAATTCGCCGCCATGGTCGCGGCCGACGTTGTCGGCGCCGACCGCGTCGATACGGATGTACAGCCGCTGATGGGCGGCGAGGACTTCTCCTACATGCTCGAGGAGCGGCCGGGGGCCTTCATCTTCGTCGGCAACGGCGACAGCGCCGGGCTGCATAGTCCCGCGTATGATTTCGACGACGATGCGATCCCGATCGGGTGCTCCTACTGGGTTCGCCTCGTCGAGACCGCGCTGCCGGTCGATTCGGGCCGCTCCTGATCCGGGGGGTCGCGTCGGCGACCGTCGATCGTGTATATGGGCGCCAGCAAAACCGAGACGAACCCATAGATGCAGATCATCAATTCCATTCGCGCGTTCCTGAAGCCAGATCCCAAGGGGCCATGGGACGTTGTCGCCCGGCTCTTCCGCGAGGGGTGGCGGAAATACCTTCCGGGCTATGCGATCGCCAGCTTCTTCATGGTTTTCGTCGCGGGAACGACCGCCCTGACCGCGTGGATCATCGGCGACGTCGTCGATCAGGTCTTCATCGATCGCAGCGTCACCCAACTCATCATCCTCGCGACCGCGGTGGTGGTCATTTCCTCGATCCGCGGCATCTCGATGTACGGATCGACCGTCGCGCTGGCCCGCACCGGCAACGCCGTCGTCGCCGACATGCAGAAGCGCGTCTACGATCATGTCCTCAACCTTGGTATCGCCTATTTCGACAAGACCCATTCGAGCATGCTGATCACGGCCGTCTCGAACCGCGCCGGGTCGGCCTCGGCGGTGCTCAGCACGGTCCTCACCAGCCTGGTGCGGGACCTGCTTTCGGTGGTCGGCCTGGTCACCGTGATGATCATCAAGAGCCCGTGGCTTTCGGTGGTCGTGATCGTGATCGGTCCGCTCGCCCTGTTCGGCGTCGGACGGCTGGTGCATCGCATTCGTTCGGTTGCCCGGTCGGAATTCGCGGGCATGCAGCAGATCATCGCTTCGATGCAGGAAACCGCCATCGGGATTCGGGTGGTCAAGGCGTTCAATCTCGAATCCGCGATGCGGACGCGGATGACATCCTCGATCGAATCGGTGCGCCGGCGGGGCAACAAGATCTCGCAGATCAAGGCGCGCACGTCGCCGCTGATGGAGACGCTGGGCGGCTTCGCGGTCGCCGGGGTCATCCTGTGGGCCGGCTACGCGACGATCTACGAGGGACAGAAGCCCGGCGCCTTCATGTCCTTCATCACCGCGATCCTGCTCGCCTACGAGCCGGCAAAGCGCCTCGCCAATACCCGTGTCGGGCTGGAGCGCAACGTCGTCGGTGTCCGCTTCGTCTACGACATCCTCGACACTCCGGCTACGATGGATACCAATCCGGACGGTCCGGACCTCGAGATCACCGCCGGGGAAATCCGTTTCGACGACGTGAATTTCGGATACCGGAAGAAGAAGCTGGTGCTTCGCGACTTCAAATTTCAGGCAGAGGGCGGGAAGGTGACGGCCCTGGTCGGGCCCTCCGGCGGCGGCAAGAGCACGATCATGAACCTGATCGAGCGCTTCTACGACATCCGGAGCGGAACGATCACCATCGACGGGCAGGACATCTCGAAGGTCCGGATCGCGTCGCTGCACGACCAGATCGCGCTGGTCAGCCAGCATACGACGATCTTCCGCGGCACGATCCGCGAGAATATCCGCTTCGGACGGCCGAGCGCCACGGATGAGGAGGTCGAGACCGCGGCGAAGAACGCGATGGCCCACGACTTCATCATGGCGACGCCGGACGGTTTCGAGACCGAGCTCGAGGAAGGCTCGGGCCTGTTGTCCGGCGGTCAGCTCCAGCGGCTGGCGATCGCCCGGGCGATGCTTCGCGACGCGCCGATCATCCTGCTCGACGAAGCCACCTCGTCCCTCGATTCGGAATCGGAGCACCAGATCCAGGTTGCCTTCGAGCGGCTGATGGCAGGCCGGACGACGATCGTCATCGCCCACCGGCTGTCGACGGTGCTCGGCGCCAGCAAGATCTGCGTCGTCGAGGACGGCAAGATCACCGAGAGCGGGCGGCATGCCGAGCTGCTTGCGGCCGGCAAGCGCTACGCACGCCTCTACCAGCTCCAGTTCCAGGATCATCCGACCGACGACGATGACGAGGAAGGCGAGCCGAAGGTGGCGAGCGTCGGCTAGCCATCGGCCGGTCCGCGGACCCGCCCGGACCGCGGGACGGAACGTCAGGGCAAGGACACCATGCGCAAGCTTCAGGTTCAGGGCGTTCACCACATCACCCTTGTCGGGGCGGACCGGCAGACCTCGATCGACTTCTGGGAAGGCGTCCTCGGCATGCCCTTCGTCTTCGAGCAGCCCAACCTCGACGTGCCGGCCGAAAGCCACCTCTATTTCGATCCCGGCGACGGCCGGCTGATCACGGTCTTCACCAGCGAGGAGCGCAAGCCCGACCCAAGGCGGACGTCGACCGACATCGGCGCCGTCCACCACATCGCCTTCTGGGTATCGCGGGCGACCTTCTCGCAGGCCGTCGAACGGCTTGACGAGCGCGGCATCCGGCATAGCGGGGTGAAGGATCGCGGCTTCATGGATTCGATCTATTTCCAGGATCCGCTCGGGCAACTGATCGAGCTCGCCGCCTACCGCTTCTTCCCGCCCGAGGGCGTGACCCACGGCGAGGTGCTGCTCGAGGCCCACAAGATCAGGGTGGCGCGCGGCGACTACAACATCACCGAGGTCCACCTCGCCGACGCGATCGAAGACATCACGCGCCGCCGGCGCGAGAGCCTTTCCGACGACCGGCTGCCGAGGGACCCCTACCGGAGCTGAACCGGGCGACGGCTCCGGCGCCTGCCCTCGAGCCAGGCCCCGGATATGCGCCCTGCCGTTCAGCCCCACGGACCGGGCGGACGGGGCGGCGGGGCGCCGGCATCGCTGCCGATCCCGGGTGTCGCCGCGGTGCCGTCGGCGATCGACGGCGTGGTTCCCGTATCGATGCCGCCGGCATATTTGGCAAGCGCGGCGATGCGATCCTCGATCGGCGGATGGCTGGCGAAGAGGCCGGCGAAGCCGCTCGCCCTTGGCAGGTCGATGAACATCTGCTGGACCTGCGACGGCGCCTTCAGTTCCGAGTGGCCGGCGATCTTGCGCAGCGCGGAGATCATCGCATCCGGGCTCTTGGTCAATTCGACCGCGCCGGCGTCGGCCAGGTATTCGCGCTTGCGGGAGATCGCGAAGCGGAGGGCGATGGCGAGGAAGCGGGCGAGGATGAAGATGGCGATCGCGACGAGGATCAGAACGATGACGCCGCCACCGCCCTTGCCGCCGGAGCTGCTGCTGGAGGAAGAGCGTCGCGACCGTCCGGAGGTGTAAAGGAGGGCGCGCGGGCTCCTGACGAGGAGGTCGCCGACCAGCGTGATGATGCCGACAAAGACCGCGGCGATGACCAGCAGCTGGACGTCGCGGTTGCGGATATGGGTGAGCTCGTGGGCGAGCACCGCCTCGAGCTCGGCGTCGTCGAGCGACTCGACCAGGCCGCGGGTGACGGTGATCGAGTAATGTTTCTCGCGGATGCCGCTGGCGAAGGCGTTGCGCGCGTCGGTGTCGATCATCCGCAGCGTCGGCATGGTGATGCCGCGGCTGATGCAGAGATTCTCCAGGAGGTTCCAGAGCCGCGGGTTGCCGCGCCGGTCGAGGACATGGGCGCCGGTGGTGGCGTCGATGATGCCCTGATGGGCGAAGAAGGCGATGCCCCACCAGACCAGCGAGCCGGCGATTGCGATCGGCACCAGCACCGGCATGAGATCGATCGCGGTTTCGAATCCCTCGCCGACATCCGGATTGTCGAAAGCGGCGATCACCAGGGCGAATCCGAAGCAGATGAGGAGGAGCAGGAAGGGGAAACCGGCGAGCAGAAGCACAGACTTCAGCCGGTTGTTCCAGATGTGGGTCTGAAGGCCGTAGGATCCCATCGGCGCGGCCTATCCGATCACGGCGCGCCCCGCGCCCCCTCCGCCATCGCTTCGCGATGGCCGCTGCCCGGTCGTGCCGGGGACAGGCGGTCCTCCGCCGGACGGCGGAGGATCGGGGTGGGTCCGCCCGTAATGTCGCACGGCCGGTGACCCATGATCCGCCTCGTTCAGAACTTGACCGAGGGCGGGACGGCGACCGCCGCCGCCTCGGTCTCGTCGAGCTCGAAGAATTCCCGGCCGGTGAAGCCGAACTGGCGGGCGATGAGAACCGCCGGGAACTGCTCGATCGAGGTGTTGTATTCCTGGACCGAGTTGTTGAAGAAGCGCCGCGAGGCGGCGATCTTGTTCTCGATGTCGGAAAGCTCTGCCTGGAGCTGGAGGAAATTCTGGTTGGCCTTGAGGTCGGGATAGGCCTCGGACAGGGCGAAGAGCTGGCGGAGCGCGCCGGTCAGCATGTTCTCCGCCTTGGCGGCGGCCTCCGGGCCGCTCGCCGCGACGGCGGCATTGCGGGCGGCGGTCACCGCCTCCAGCGTCTCGCGCTCGTGGCCGGCATAGCCCTTGACGGTCTCGACGAGGTTGGGGACGAGGTCGTGCCGCTGCTTGAGCTGGACCGAGATATCGGACCACGACTGGTTGACGGTCTGCCTGAGGCTGACCAGCCGGTTGTAGAGAAAGACCAGGTAGATGGCGATCAGGACGATGACGCCAATCACGATCCAGCCGACGGTGCCCATGGGATATCCTTCCGCCTGAGTTCAATCCGGCGAGAGCTTATCAGGCGCGGTCGAGTCGGGCCACTCGGGGCCGATCAGGGCCTCCCACTCCTCCTCGCTGGCCGGCCAGGCGGGCATCGGCCTGCCTGCGGCCTTGGCTTCGAGGAACGGACGGATCATCACATGGATCTCGCGGCAATGGCGCTGGTAGCAGACGACGTCGGCGGTGGTGCATCGCCGGGCCCGGCGGCAGGCCTTGAACGTGCAGATCTCGGCGAGCCCGAGCGCCGTGCAGATCATCCTGTGGATTTCCGGCATGCGCCTGCGGATCGCTTCCGCTTCCGCGAGGCTTTCCGCGTCCGTCTTCTTCGCCATGGCCATGCCTCATCGTTTCCGCGGCCGTATCCAGCCCGGATCGTTGACAGTCCCTGCAATCCCCGGCGATGCCGGGGGTGGCGGGCGACGGCAGCCGCCATCGCAAGGGAAACGCCGGCGGCTTCCGCCGCCCGCCCGGCGACTTGTCGCCATCCGGTCCATGCTCCGGCCGCGCGGGCAGGTGGGCGCCCGCGCGCCTTAAGGCGGGTCATGTCCCGCAGACCC
>NZ_JAGRLA010000150.1 GCF_020442045.1 Bauldia sp.
AGGAATCGGATCTCCTGCTCCTCGTCGGCGGCCGGATGAGCGAGATACCCTCCGGCGGCTACCACCATATCGACATTCCCGAGCCCGGCCAGACGCTCGTCCATGTCCATCCCGGCGCCGAGGAGCTCGGCCGCGTCTACCATCCGACGCTGGCGATCCACGCCAGCCCCGCCGCCTTCGTCGCGGCGCTGGAGGGGCTCGAGCCGCCACCGGCGGGAACCGCATGGGAGGCGGAGGCCGCGGCGGCCAACCAGTCCTTCCGCGCCTGGAGCAGCCCGGTCAGCAATCCCGGGCCGGTCCAGCTCTCCCGGATCGTCGCATGGCTGCGCGAACGGCTGCCCGACGACGCGACCCTCACCAACGGCGCCGGCAACTATTCCAACTGGATCCACCGCTTCTTCCACTACCGCCGTTTCGGCACCCAGCTTGGACCGACCTCGGGCTCGATGGGCTATGGCATGCCGGCGGCGATCGCCGCCAAGCTCGCCAATCCGGACCGCATCGTCGTCGCCTTTGCCGGCGACGGCTGCTTCCAGATGACCAGCCAGGAATTCGCCACCGCGGTGCAGGAGAAGGCGGCGATCGTCGTCATCGTCGTCAATAACGGCATCCACGGCACCATCCGAATGCACCAGGAGCGCGACTATCCCGGCCGCCATATCGCCACCGACCTCGTCGATCCGGATTTCGCGGCGCTCGCCCGCGCCCATGGCGGCCACGGCGAGACGGTGACCCGGACCGAGGATTTCGCCGAGGCCTTCAACAATGCCCTTCATTCGGGCAAGCCGGCGATCATCGACCTCAGGTTCGACCCGGAGGCGATCACCCCGACCCGCACCATGTCCGAGATCCGCGGCGGCGGCCGCCGGTGACCGGGCCGTCCAAGACATCGATTTCAACGGGCGGGTGGAGCTCCACCCGACTCCGTCGGCGCCTGATCCGGCGGTTCAGAAGCAGCAGCCGGTCGGCTCACCGGTGATCCGCGCAACCTGCACCGGCGGGCAGGGTTGGTCGCCATAGGAGCAGAACACGCAGCAGTCGCCTTCAAGCGGCTTCAGCAGCGCACCGCATCCCTTGCATTCGTAGAGATACCGGCAGGCGTCGACCGGCATCGACTCGACCGCCGCATGACCGCAGCGGGGACAGGTAATCGTCGAGCGCCTGGTAACCGCCGTCATTCGTCTTCACCGCTCGCGGCCGCGGGCGAGGCCTCCGCCGCCACCGGCGGCCCGGCGGGAGCGTCGATATCGAGCCGGACCACACCCAGGGCCTCGAGACCGCGCAGCAGGCGTTCGGTCTCCGTCACGGTCTTTCCGAGCATGACCGCGAGCGGTCCGAGGGCCATGCGCGGATTGTCGAGAAGGGGCGCGATGGTCTCCGCCTGTTCGGGCGTCAGCGCCACCTCCGGCCGGTGGCGGGCGAAGCGGCAGACCATTCCCGCGTCGAGCGGACCAATGACCGTGACCGCCGGCGCAGCAGAGACGACGAGGCGGCCGGCCTGCCGCGCCCTCGCGCCGGGATCGAGCGCGATCGTCTCCTCGCCGAAGACCAGCTCGTCGGCCCTGGCCCGCAACGCCGCCGAGAGCGCCGCCTCGCGGGTCGCCGGAATATCGAGGCCAAGGTTGCTGTCGACGAGATAGACCCCGCCAGCGAGGCCGGGGAATGACGGGCAAAGGGTCGCCAACGCCGCCGCGGCGAGGCGCAGCAGCCGGATCCTCGACCGGACATAGACCGGCGCGACCTTGCTGGACTCCACCCAGCCGATCACCGCGCCGGGCCCGCCGATGAGCCGCCGCGGGCGGATGGTCGCGTCGATTGCGCGGATTTCCGGATATTCGCCGCCAAGCTCCGCCTTCAGTTCGGGCCAGGCGGCCATCATGCGATCCGCCATCTCCTCGCAGAGGTCCATGTCAAGCGCGGACCGGCCGTGGTCACCGCGTTCGCCGAAGAGCGCGCGGACGACGCCGGCCGGCGCCGCCTCGGGCGGATCGAAGGCAAGCCAGGCGAGCGCGGCACGCAGCCAGGCCGGTCGCGCCGCCGGCCCGGCGGCTTCCTCCTCGCCGAGCGCGGCGAGGATGTTCATCTCCACCACCTCGCCGAGGCTCCTGACGCCCCGCGATGTCGCGAAAGCCCGTTCGAGCGCGGCACGGCGACGGTCGGCCTCGCCTCGCGCCCGGTGCAGGCGGGCCAGCGTCATCGCGTTGCGGTAGACGAGACGCCGGTCGGCGTCCGGCCGATCATCGAGCGCTTCGCGAACCGCTTCCGCGATCTCCAGCGCGCGGTCCGCCTCGTTCGAGGCAAGCGCCGCCACGTATTCGTCGAGCATGATGATCTCTTCGGCGGCAAGGTCCTCGCCGGCGCGGAGCTTCTCGACCAACGGCGCGAAACCGCCATCGATCCCGGCCGTCCCGCCGACACCGGCCGCTGCCCGGACCCGCAGGCGATCGAGGCCGGAGCGGACCGCCTCCGACACCCGGCGCGAGGGCGGCGGCACGGCAAGCATCTCGTCGAAGCGGGCCAGCCGGCGGCGGAGCGCCTGACCGCGAATATCCGCCATGGCCATCGCCTCCGGTTGCCGCGCGACATGGCGTGCCCTTTCCGCCATCTCGAGCGCGATGTCGATGCTTCCGGCCCGCTCGAACCGCTGGCTCAGTTCGCAGAGTTTTTCGCTGTCGGCGAAATGGGCGGTGCAGTAGCGCTCGGCGAGCGCCGCCATGCCGTCGTCGTCATCCTCCAGCGCGGCCATCGCGTCGAGGTCGCGCGCCGCATCGGCGGGAGCGGTATCGCGCCACGCCGGCGGAATCAGGAAGTATCCGGTGCCGACCGGCACGAGGAAGCCATCGCCGATCGCGATGTTCCGGCTGTCCGCCAGCGACCGGGGCAGGAGGCCGGGAAAGAGGCGGAGCAGCCGCCGCTGGTCTTCCGACATCGAGCGCGGAGGCTCGCCGCGCCTTGGCTCGGTGATGCCGCCGCGCCGCTCGAAGACCGACTGGCCGATCAGGGTGAGCGACGGCCCGTCGCCAATGACCACGATGGCAATGCCGCGCCGCTTGAGGAAATGGAAGAACCACTCATTGTCCTGACGGAGCGCAAGCCCGAAACGTGGTGCCAGGACCGCCACGATACCGTTCTGCGGCAGGGCGCGCGCGATCCGGGTCGCCGCGTCATGGGCGTGGAGGACGAGGGCGTCGCCGGCCGCCCGGCTGTCGATCTCGTCGCATTCCGACAGGGGAAAGGCAGGCTCGGGCAGTGTCACCGACAGGGCCGCGGCAAGCTGCGCCGCCGCCTCGTGGGGCCGCCACGCGCCGAGGGCGAGGTCGACGTAGCGGACCTTTGCCGGTTCCTCTCCGCCGCGCGCTTCCTCGGTCACCGTCGCCCCTCCCCGCCGCCTAGCCGTCCGCCGCGGTGCCGACGGCGATCATGCAGAACGCGCTGCGCGAGAGGCCGTCGAGGCCGAGCAGCCGGTCGAGCTCGCGGTCGTAGAAGCCGGCGACCTCCTGGCACCAGAGGCCGGAGGCCGGCGCGAGATGATCGAAGGCCTGGGCATGGCGTCCCGCCCGGACCAGCGCGTCGCGATAGCCGCGCTCGCCGGCCGCGCGCGCCGCCTTCCCGAGTGCCGCGACCACGAAGATCACGGCTTGCGCCCGTGCGACGAGATCCGGCTCGTCGCTCGCCGCCGCAAGCTGGCCGCCAAGCGCCTCGCGGCTCGTCACCACGAGGGCGCGGGCCTGATGGTCGTAGCGAAAGAGACCCGCCGGCAGCGTCTCCACCGCGCTGGCATGGAGGACTATCTCGATCGGGTCGGCATGGCCGATCGGTCGGCCGGCTGAGCCGAGGATCGCGGCGAGCGACTCGAGCGCCAGGACGCCGGCACCGGCATAGGCCGGGTCGACAGTCCCCTCGCCCGGCAGCATGACCAGCGACCCGCCGGCCTGCAGCGCGAAGACCTGTGCATCCGGCGGCAACGAATTCTCATCGCCCGGCGGCGTCTCGCGATCCCGGACGGGGATGGCGAAACGGCGGCTGCGCTTGGCATTCTCGTGATAGGTCTCCCAGGCACTGTCCAGACCAGCGTCGATCGCGGTATCGGACCAGGTCGGCATGGGGTTCCTCCCTCCTCTCAGGCAAAGGGATGCGGCGCCGGATTGCCGGCGGAGCCGGCGGCGATGCCGCGATGGCCGAGCCTTTGCGGCGCGTCGTAGAGCCGGCGTCCACCGAGCGTGCGCAGGTGATGGCCGGCGAAGAGGGTCTGATAGCCCGGGACGATCGCGCGGCAGACATTCAGCCCGAGGCCGCCGATGTCGGCGCTGGTCAGGTTGGCGGCATAGACCTGGTAGCCGGTCGCCATGATCCGGCCGATCATCGCCTCGAGATCGCCGCCGACGGTTCCCGTCGCGGCGCTCTCGCAATCGGCAAGGTCGATCCTTTCGTCCGACTCCAGCGCGAAGGCGAAGCGCGACCGGTTGTCGTGATCGGCGGCGAAGCGCATATGGTCCGCCGGCTCGATGACATCCTCCCAGTCGTTGGTTTCGACGGGCGCCGGCCCCTCCCGCATCAGCCCTGCCGCAACCCGCCGGTTCGCGGCAAGACGGGCGAGCACGGTGGCGCAAGCCGCTTCGGGGTCGGGCCCGGCCGCGACGGCGAAGACGTGGGCGGGACGGTCCCGGCGATCGGAGGTGACGACGGCGACGAAGGCCGGGATGCGGTTGTCGGTGGTGACGTCGAGCAAGGCCACCGGGTCGCCCGACGGACGGAAGCGATGGACCAAGTCGCGAAGACGCGGCGGCAGCGTCCCGGTCCGAAGCCTGGGCGGCTGGATGCTGGCGCGCCAGAACAGCGCCCCGGCATCGCGGGCGACCACGTCGCAAAGCCCGGCAAGAGCCGCGGCGGCCACCCCTTCGCCCGAGCCGAGCCCGGCCGAATCCGGGCAGACAATCGGCTGGTCGCCCTCGCCGCGCTGGTAGATGCAGGGGAACCAGACCATCGCCGCCGGCGCATGGATGGTCTCGCCGGTGGCGAGATTGACCGCGGTCGTCCACCTGACCGGGGTGGTTTCCAGAAACGGGACATAGGGATAGCCGGGCCGCGCATATTGCGCCTCGCTGAAAAGCGCGAAATCCGCCGGTGGCAGGCAGGTGAATTGCGCTTCCGCGGCGGTGGCGACCGGCAGCCCGCTCCTGTCATACAAGGCCGCGCAATAGCGCGACAAAGCCTGCCGGATCGCGGCGGAGATCGCGCCGCCGCTGTCGGCGGCGGCGACATCGACCATCCGGCCGGTCGCCACCCCGCCGATCGTCGGCATGTCGCAAAGCCGCGCGCGATAGTGCCGGTATCGCGGCGCGTCCGGCGCGACGGCGGTCTCGTCAAAGGCGCCGACAATGCCGATATCCGGCTCGCAGAGCGCCCGATAGGCAGCGGGCAGGACGGCCGCGCCGGTCATGCCTCCCCGGCCTCCGGTTCGTCCGGCGCCGGCGCCGAACCGGACGCCGCCGTCGCGCAGACCGGACATCGCGGCACCTTGAGAACCGTGCGTGTCCTCAGGGCCGGCACCATCAGGTCCGCCTCGATCAGGCGGCCGGCGGCCCCGCCGGGCAGCGTGCGGCTGAAGAACTTGAGGAGCTCGATCGCCGCGATATCGGCGGCGACCCGTGCCATCGGCTGCAGGTAACCCGACACGACGCGCCCGAAGAAGGCATGGCCCTGCGTCGCCCTTTCGCGATCCGGATCGGCGGCGGCGGCCTCCCGCCTCAGGCAGAGGCATTCGAAGCAGGGGCCCTCGCCGGGAATGACCAGCGGGCCGAGATGGGCCACCTCGTCCTCGAGGACGATCGGATAGAAGGGAACATTCGCCGCCACGCAGGAGCGGTTCCAGTCGCGCATCAGCCCGAGGCCGCCGACGTCGCTGCAGACGACCTGGCATTCGGACGGACGGCCCCGCCCCTGCCATTCCTCGAAACTCCGCGGCCTGACCGACATGGCGCCGGCGATTTCGGAGCGCAGCTTCCGGTCTTCGTCGAAGAAGTCGAGATTGCGGAGCGCCGGGTGGTCGACCAGCGTCAGACGGCGGAAACCGCAGCTCCTGAGGTTGCCGAGCAGCGGCAGCGAGACGTGGTTGATGCCGAAGACGGCAAGATCGATGCTGGTGATGTTGGCGGCGGTCGCGGCGGCGGTGGTGCCGTGGTTCCAGTAGAAGATGTCGTCGCGCCGCTCGCCGCCGATGTCGCCGCCACGAACCAGGAGACGCGCGCTCCTCAGTCGCTCGACCAGGAGTCGCAGCAGTTCATGGTCGGTCGCGTCGATCGCGCCTTGGATCTCCTCGAGGTCGATCCCCGAACCCTCGGCCGATCGGGCGACAAGGAGATCGAGCAGGTCGCCCGCCTTCTCGCCGGGGACCTCGAGACGGGTCTTGCCGCGCCGGATGACGACACCGCCATCGTGGCGCACCGCCTGCAGCCCGAGCAGCCGATAGCGCGCCTCTGTTATCCCTGGAATGCCGTCATCCATGTCGACAGTCCCCGCCGGCGTGCGGGCACGCCGATTTATCCTGTGACTTCTATGACATGCAGGCGGAAAGGCGGCAATCGGCGGGGTTGTGCCGGGCCGCGTCAGGAAATGCCGAGCGGCCCCTCGCCACGGTCGAGGATGAGCGGGATGACCAGGTCTTCCTCGTCGTCGAGATGGTGGGTGAGCATGCCGAGCAGACGCTCGCCGTCGCCGTCATGCTTCTCCGCCGCCTTCATCATCGCATCGCGGTCCCTGTCCAGGGTCGCGACCAGCGCATTGGCGGATTGATAGGCGGCCACCATTGCGGCGTGGATGGATTCGTGATCGTTTTCAAGCACTTCGAAGCCCCTGGCCAAACGCGGCTCGGCGGCGGTGAAAAGCGGGAAGAACTGGTAGTCCTCGATCGAATGGTGGCCCTCCAGCCCGCCGAGGAACTGGCTGAGGCGGCGCGGATACAGGGCGCGGTAGTCGGTGGCCTCCATCCGGCCTTCGCGGAAGGCCTCGCCCATCTCGCTCAATTCACGGCCGAGACTGCGGAACTGGGCGTGGATATGCAGCCAGAATCGGGACATCTCGCCGAGGTTGGCGTGATCCCGCCAGACGTTCCGCGGATAGGCATCGAGCAGAATCCGGAGATTGTCCGGCCACCCTTCCCGGCTGTCGAGGTCGAGCTTCATGTTTTTCCGCGTGGGTTCGAATTGCGTGCAATCGCAGACAAGGCTGGCCGGCGAAGACGTGTCTGGGCCCCTATTCGAGAGTCTTGAGATAGGCAATCACGTCCTCGACCTGGTCCGGCTCGAGCTCGAATTGGGGCATCGACGGGTGGCCGGTGACGATCCCCTCGGCCAGCGCCTCCTGCAGGCTGTCGATCGGATAGAATTCGTGCAGCGTCCGGAAGGGCGGCGCCAGGGGCAGCGGACTGTCTCCGTATTTGCCGATCGCGTGGCACATCGCGCAATTGGTCTTGACGAAGGTCAGCCCCCGTTGCTCGTCGGGCTCCAGCGCCTGCGCCGCTCCCATTCCAACCACCAGGGCCACCGCCCCGAGCATCACGCGAATCATGCCCGTCTCCCTCATGTGAATTCCGAATCCCGGACCGATCGTTGCCCGACACGCGGAATGGGCGCAAGGCCACGGGGCATCAGGACGGACCGTCCGCCCCGCCAGGCACGGGATCGACGGGACCTTCCAGGCCGGGATCGCCGATCCCGAGGGCATGGCATCGAAATCGCGCGGATGGGGCCGCATTCCCTATGGCGGCAGGCGATCGCCCGGCCGCGGGCGATGGCGACCGGGCACGCGGTCACTTGACCATCAAGGCACATTAATCCTACCAAGATCGTCGCTTCGGGCTAGACTGGCCCGGCAGGTAACGAATTGGGGTCGCGATGGCGCCCCGGAAAGGGAGTGTCTGAATCATGGCGGAAGTTGCGGTCCGCGACGTCTTCAAGGCCTACGGTTCGGTCGAGGTCATCCACGGCGTCAATGTCGACATCGCCGACGGGGAATTCGTCGTGCTGGTCGGGCCGTCGGGCTGCGGCAAGTCCACCCTGCTGCGGATGATCGCGGGCCTTGAGGAGATCACCGGCGGCGAAATCGGCATCGGCGGGCGCGTGGTCAACGAATTGCGCCCCAAGGACCGCGACATCGCGATGGTGTTCCAGAACTACGCCCTCTATCCGCATATGACGGTCGCCAAGAATATGGGCTTCTCGCTCAAGCTCCGTCGCGAGAGCAAGCAGGTGATCGACGAAAAGGTGAAGCGCGCGGCGTCGATCCTCAGCCTCGAGAACCTGCTCGACCGGCTGCCGAAGCAGCTCTCCGGCGGCCAGCGCCAGCGCGTCGCGATGGGGCGCGCCATCGTCCGCGACCCGCAGGTCTTCCTCTTCGACGAACCGCTTTCGAACCTTGACGCCAAGCTCCGCGTCCAGATGCGCACGGAGATCAAGGAACTCCACCAGCGGCTGAAGACAACGACGATCTACGTCACCCATGACCAGATCGAGGCGATGACCATGGCCGACAAGATCGTCGTGCTGCGCGACGGCGTCGTCGAGCAGATCGGCTCGCCGCTTGAGCTCTATGACAGGCCGGCCAACCTGTTCGTCGCCGGCTTCATCGGCTCGCCGTCGATGAATATCCTCGAAGGCAAGCTCCGCGCCGATGACGGCCGCGCCATCTTCGTCACCGACGAGGGCGACGAGATTCCCTCGCCGCCGGTGCCGGAGTCGTCGAACGGCCGGCCCGCCACCTTCGGCATCCGCCCCGAACACCTCGTCCTCGCGGATACCGGCTTCCCGGCCAAGGTGCAGGTGGTCGAGCCGACGGGGTCGGAGACGCAGGTCTACATGAAGCTTGGCGGCCACGACCTGGTCGGCGTGTTCCGCGAGCGGATCCGCGTCGAGCCCGGCGAGACGCTCCACCTCTCCGCCGACCCGGCGCTGGTCCACCTCTTCGACCGGCAGACCGGCGCGCGGATGCAGTAGCATCCGGTCGCGGAGTCGACGGCAAGTCGGCGCGGCCGCCTGGTCCGGCCGGGCTTCAGCCGGTCGGCAGCAGCCGGTGGCGGATGAATTTCGGCTCGAGATAGTCCTTGATGCCGATCGAGCCGCCCTCGCGGCCATAGCCGGATTCCTTGATGCCGCCGAAGGGCGCCTCGGCGCTGGCAAGCAGCACCTCGTTGATACCGACCATGCCGACCTCGAGCTGCTCGGCGGTGCGCTGGGCACGGTCGGCGTCGTTGGAGAAGACGTAGGCGGCAAGCCCGAAAGGCAGCGCATTGGCCCGCTCGATCAGCTCCTCCTCCTCGGCGAAGGTGGTCAGCGGCGCGACCGGGGCGAAGGGCTCCTCGACCATGATCCGGGCATCGTCCGGCACGTCGGCGATCACCGTCGGCTCGATGAAATGGCCCTTGTTGAGATGGGCGGGCCGGCGCCCGCCATGCAGCAGCCGGCCGCCCTTCCCGACGGCGTCCTCGACCAGTTCGAGCGCCGTGTCGACCGCGCTGGCGCGGATCATCGGCCCCATCGTCACCCCGTCCTTGCGGCCGTCACCGACGACGATCGACCTGGCATAGTCGACGAAGGCGTCCTCGAAGGGCTGCTTGAGGCTTTCATGGACGTAGAAGCGGGTCGGCGAGATGCAGACCTGCCCGGAATTGCGGAACTTGGCCATCGCGGCGGAGCGGGCGCTGCCGACCGGGTCGGCGTCGCGATGGACGATGACCGGGGCATGGCCGCCGAGCTCCATCGAGGCCCGCTTGATGCCCTCGGCGCATTGCGCCAGCACCTTCCTGCCGACGGCGACCGAGCCGGTCAGCGAAACCTTGCGGATCACCGGCGAGGCGATCAGCTCCGCGGCGAGCTTCGACGACGGTCCGGTGAGGACGGTGACGGCGCCGGGCGGGATGCCGGCATCGACCAGCGCCTCGGCGATCTTGAAGGTGGAACCCGGCGCATCGGACGCCGGGCGGGCGACGACGGAGCAGCCGGCGGCGAGCGCCGCCGCGATCTTGCGTGACGGCAGCAACGCCGGGAAGTTCCAGGCCGACAGCGACAGGCAGACGCCGACCGGCTGGTAGACCACCGACAGCCGGTGCTCGGGCACCCGGGCCGGGATGATCTGGCCATAGACCCGTTTCGCTTCCTCGGCATACCACTCGAACTGGTCGGCGGTGCCGTTGGCCTCGCCGCGCGCCTCGGCAAGCGGCTTGCCGGTCTCGGCGCTCATCACCCCGGCGATATCCTCGACCCGCTCGCGGATCAGGTCGGCGGCGCGGCGCATGACCTTCGCCCGGTCCCAGGCGGCGATCGCCTTCCATGCCGCGAAGCCGCGGGCGGCGCTGGCCACGACGTCGGCGACATCCTCCGAGTCGGCTACCGGCACGTCCCCGATCTTCTCCTCGGTCGCCGGCGAATGGACCGGCATGGTCTTGCCGGAACGGGCGGGGCGCCACTCGTTGTCGATCAGGATCCCGAATTTCTCGAACATGGTCGCTTCCTCCCGAGCATTGTTGCGCCCCGGAGGTAAACCGCTATGCCGCCCACGGCAAGCGCCTCAGGCGCCGGGAGCGACGAGGACGGCAAGCAGGGTTTCCCCGGCCTGCTCGATCGGCCCGGCATTGTCGAGGACCAGGACATCCTCGCCCTCGACAACGTAGCTGCCGCTCCGCTCCAGCCGGGCCTGGACCCGCTCCGGCGATTCGCGGCCGCGACGCGACAGGCGATCGGCGAGCACGGCGACCGGCGCGGTGACCGAGACCACCAGCACCGGCGGAAAGCGGCGTCGGGCCTTGTCGATGACCGAACGGGAGACGTTGACGACGATCGTGCGGGCGGCGGCGCGATCGGCGGTGATCGCGGCCGGAATGCCGTAGCCGAGGCCATGGGCGCGCCAGTGAAGCGCGAAGGCGCCCTCGGAGACCATGCGGTGGAAGGCGTCCTCCGACACGGTGTCGTGGTCCTCGGTGTCGCCGGCATCCTCACGGGTTATGACGCGACGCGGGAAGACGACGCGGTCCGAGCCGGCGAGGCGCTCCCGGCAATAGGCGATCAACGAATCCTTGCCGGCGCCGCTGGGACCGACGACGAGGACCAGCCGGCCGACACCATCGGAAGCGGGCACGGCCCCCTCAGGCGACACGGCGGCCCTGGCGCCAGACGGCGCGGACGACAGGATGGTCGCCATCGACCCGCACCTGGACGAGGTCGGCGCGCTTGCCGGTCTCGATCGCGCCGCGGTCGTCGAGCCCCGCCGCCCCGGCGGGATTGCGGGAGACCAGCGCGACCGCGGCGGGCAGCGGCACATGCTCGATCGTCTCGGCCATGACGAAGACCGCATGCAGCAGGCTGAACGGAAAATAGTCCGACGAGAGCACGTCGAGCATGCCCGCCCTTGCCAGGTCGCCGGCGGCGATATTGCCGGAATGCGAGCCGCCACGGACGATATTCGGCGCGCCCATCAGCACCTTGAGGCCGGCCCGGCGGGAGGCCGACGCCGCCTCGAGCGTGGTCGGGAATTCGGCGACGGCGACCCCATGCTCCAGCGCTTCGGCGACATGGGCCTCCGTCGCGTCGTCATGGCTCGCGAGGACAATGCCACGGTCGCGGCACTTCGCGGCGATCGCCCGGCGATGGGTGTCCGAAAGATTGCCGGCGCGCGCCTGGCGGCCGGCGACGAAACGCTCGAACTCGGCGTCGGACATCCCGGTCTTGCCCCGGTAGTAGATCCGGTAGGTTTCCATGCTGGTGAACTGGCGCTGGCCGGGCGTATGATCCATCAGCGATGCCAGACGGACCAGGGGCTCATCGTCGAACATCGCGAAGCCGTCGAGCACGTCCGGCGCGCAGACCTCGCATCTGAGGTGGATGAAATGCTCGGCCCTGAGGCTGTCGCGCTTCTGGCCGGCGGCGATCGCTTCGCCGAGGGTCTTCACCTCTGCGGCGGTCAGCTGCGAATCGTCGTCCATCCCGACCCGCAGCGCATCGAGCACGGTGGTGATTCCGGAGGCGGCGATCTGGGCGTCATGGGCGTGGACGGCGGCGGAGGGGTTCCAGCGCACCCTGGGCCGCGGCGCGTAATGCCCCTCGAGATGATCGGTGTGGAGCTCGACGAGACCAGGCAGCAGCCAGTCGCCTTCGAGATCGACACCGGCGTCGCCGTTGCCGGCATCCTCGATTTCCGCGATCAGGCCGTCCCGCGCCACGACGTCGCCGTCATGGATCGTCTCCGGCAGCACCACGCGACCGTTCCGGAAGACCGTCTCCGTCATGCCCGTGCCATCACCTGATCCACCGGCGTCAGCGCCGCGTGGCTGTCAACGACGAAATCCGACGGCGGCGCCGGCTCGCGGAAGAGCGACAGGGCGCCGATGGCGAGCGGCCTGCCGATAAACGGGGCGAACCGCTTGCGCAGGACCTCGGCCATCGCCGCCCGACGCGTTTCCGGAACCCGGCCGGTCAGCGTCATGTGAAACCGGAACTCGTCGAACACGTAAGGATAGCCCCAATCCCTCAGATAGCCACGCTGCCTCTCGCTCAGTCCATCCGGCCGGCGACGCGCGATCTCCGCCTCGGTGGCGGGGGCGCGGAACGGCTCGAAGGCCCTGACCACAGCATCGGCCAACGCATTGATTTCCCGCGTCGCCCGACCGGCGGTGAGCGCGAAGAACGGCCCGATTCCGGTCAGTTCCAGCGCCGGAATCGTCATGGCGGCCTGCGTCCGGCAGAAACCGGCAAGTGCCGCCCGGATATCGGCGAGATTGTGACCCGCCGCGATCCGGAAAGGCGGCTTCAGCGTGGCGTGGAAGCCGTAGCGGCGGGGATCGGCGGTCAGAGCCCCGATTTCCTCGGGTTCGAAGCCGGGCACCGGACCGCGCGACCGCGACTCGTCGGCGAAAGCATCGCGACCCAGCCATTCGGCGGCGGCAACGGTCAATGGATGATCGCGGGGGGGCGTGAAGAAGACGGCAATGCGCATGGCAGCCTCATATCACGAGAACTGCGAAGATGTTGCGACAGTCGCTGGCGTCATGGATCGCCTCTG
>NZ_JAGRLA010000151.1 GCF_020442045.1 Bauldia sp.
AGCGACTGCGTGGCGAAGATGACGGAGGCGTTCTTCTTGCGCAGCGTCTTCAGCCATTCGCGGAGCTGGCCGGCGAAGCCTTCATCGTCCAGCGCCAGCCAGCCCTCGTCGATGATGAGCAAGGTCGGCCGCCCGTCGAGTCGGTCGCCGATGCGGTGGAAGAGATAGGCGAGCACGGCGGGCGCAGCACCTGTGCCGACCAGCCCCTCGATCTCGAACGCCTGCACGGCGGACGAGCCGAGTTGCTCGACCTCCGCGTCGAGCAGCCGACCATAGGCCCCGCCGACGCAATAAGGCCGGAGCGCCTGCTTGATGTCGTTGGACTGGAGCAGCACCGACAGGCCGGTGATCGTGCGTTCCTCGACCGGCGCCGAGGCCAGCGACGTCAGCGCGGTCCAAATGTGCTCCTTCACTTCCGGCGTGATCTGGATTGCTTCACGGGTCAGGATCGCGACGATCCAGTCGGCGGCCCAGGCACGCTCATAGGTATCGTGGATGCGCGCGAGCGGCTGAAGCGAGACGGAGAAGTCGTCGCCCTCTGTCAGCCCGCCGCCGAGATCGTGCCAGTCGCCGCCCATGGCGAGGGCTGCGGCGCGGATCGAGCCGCCGAAGTCGAAGGCGAACACCTGGCTGCGATCATAGCGCCGGAACTGGAGCGCCATCAGCGCGAGCAACACGCTCTTGCCCGCGCCAGTCGGGCCGACGACGAGGGTGTGGCCGACATCGCCGACGTGGAGGGATAACCGGAACGGGGTCGAGCCTTCGGTCTTGCCGTAAAGCAAGGGGGGCGCACCGAAATGCTCGTCCCGTTCCGGCCCCGCCCACACCGCCGACAGCGGTATCATGTGGGCGAGATTCAAAGTGCTGATGGGGGGCTGGCGGACGTTGGCGTAGGCGTGGCCGGGCAGACTGCCGAGCCATGCGTCCACCGCGTTGACCGTCTCGACCATGGCCGTGAAGTCGCGGCCCTGGATGACCTTCTCGACAAGGCGGAGTTTCTCGTCGGCAAGGCGCGGATCGGCGTCCCACACCACGATGGTCGCGGTGACATAGGCCACGCCGGCGACATCGGCTCCCAGTTCCTGCAAGGCCATGTCGGCGTCGGTCGCCTTGTTGGACGCATCGGTGTCCACCAGCGCCGAGGCTTCGTTGGTCAGAACTTCCTTGAGGATGGCGGCGATCGACTTGCGCTTGGCGAACCATTGCCGCCGGATCTTGGTCAGCAGTTTGGTCGCGTCGGTCTTGTCGAGCAGGATCGCGCGGGTCGACCAGCGATAGGGAAAGGCCAGCCGGTTGAGATCGTCGAGCAGGCCGGGCGTCGTCGCGGTCGGAAAGCCGATGACGGTGAGGACGCGAAGATGCTGGTCGCCAAGGCGCGGTTCGAGGCCGCCGGTCAGCGGCTGGTCGGCGAGCAGCGCATCGAGATAGATCGGCGTTTCGGGAACGCGGACGCGATGCCGCTTGGTTGAAACCGCCGAATGGAGATAGGTCAGCGTCTCCGTGTCATCGAGCCAGCCGCATTCGGGCATGAAGCCGTCGAGCAGCGCGAGCACGCGATCGGTGCGGTCGATGAACCCGCGCATCACCTCATGGGGATCGACGCCGGATTGCTCGCGGCCCTCGTAGAGCCAGGTTTCGGCCCGGGCGGCGTCCTCGGCCGGCGGCAGATAGAGGATGGTCAGGAAATAGTCCGACACGAAATGGATGCCGGCTTCCTCGAAGTCGGCCTTGCGTTCCTCTTCCACCAGGCCGGAGGCCGGATCGGGAAACGTGCTGTCGGGATAGGTCGCGGCTTCGCTGCGCTGCGCCTCGACAAAGATGCTCCAACCCGAGCCGAGACGGCGGAAGGCGTTGTTGATGCGACCGGCGACGGCGACCAGCTCGGCCGCGACGGCGCTATCGAGATCGGGACCGCGGAAGCGCGCGGTGCGCTGGAACGATCCGTCCTTGTTCACGATGACGCCGGGGCCGACCAGCGCGGCCCAGGGCAGATAGTCGGCAAGGCGGGCAGCGGTGCGGCGATATTCGGAGAGATTCATCATGGCGACGCCCCCTCAGACCGCGAGAAAAGCCGGGACGCGCAGATGGCGTCGGCCGACCTCGACGAATTGGGG
>NZ_JAGRLA010000018.1 GCF_020442045.1 Bauldia sp.
GTCGACAGAAGCTGGGCAAGCTTCATCATCGGACCCTTGAGACCGCCAAGCGCAGCCATCAGTTCGGCGGCGTTCCGCTGGTCCCCGAAGTCGCGGCCGAAGAGCCGCGCGCCGGCCATCTTCGCCGCGACGCCACCGACATTGGCGCCGACGCGGGCGTAGCGCCCCACCCGTCGGGAAAGGCGATTCTTCTCCGGGTCCGAAGCGTCGTTCATCGCCGCTATCTAGGCAGGGATCGTGTCCGGGAGAAGGCCCTTGTCGCCGCAGTCGTCCGGTTCGATCTTCCAACGGCCACTCTGCCGCATCCGCGGATGGACCGCCATGCGCCCTCGCCTCCATTGTCACGCCGCAGTCGCGCGGCGACTGCGCGGCGCAAGATACTCAAGACGACCCGGCTTTTGCCTTCGCGTCCGTATATTCCTTGACGTTGAGACGGAGCGAACGCGATCGCCCATCGGCATATTCGCGCTTCGCATACATCAGTTTGAAGTCCTTCGCGCGTCGCATCGCTTCGGCGAAGAGAATGTCATTCACCGCCGGGTCGTCGGCGGACCACGCATTGATGACGACGCAGTCACCCGTCGTTCCCGGCACCTCCGTCCCGTCGGGCGCGCCGCTCACCCAGGCTTCCGCCTCGGCCTCGGTCATGATCGCCCAACCGCCGAATCCTACCGTCCGGTTTCCTCTGAAGACGAAGAGATAGTGCCCGCGCCTGATCTGGCCGGTCAGCACACGCGACCAGTGGCCGAACGGCAACCGCGCGAAGGCAGGCTTCTTCATCAGATATTCAACCGCCAGGCCAAGGGCCATCGCACGGTTGTCGAATGTCCGAACCTGCAGTTCGGGCGTCTCCTTCGGTTCTTCCGCCATCGTCCCCTCTCCGGCCAGGTTTCAGGATTGCTTGGCGCGGCGATCCATAGCAGAGCACGACGACGGCAGCCATGTGACGGCCGTCACTGCTTCGGCGAATTCGGCCCTGTTATGGTTCAGCCCGCACTCAAGAGGCCGCCCAGGCGTCCACGGCTCCTGCGATGGCCGGCCCCAGCCACCGGGAGTCCACCGATGACACATCTTGCTGTTGCGACCGATCTCATGGAAAAAGACAATTCGCGAGCCGATCGCGGTGACCCGGCGAAAGGGGGAATGATTGTGGACACCCTCGAGAGAGTCCAGAAGATCATCGCCGAGCAGATGGAGCGTCCGCTGAGCGACATCGAGCCGGAGACGAAGCTGGAAGACCTCGGCGACTCCCTCGATCTCATCGAGGTGGTCTATGCACTGGAGGTCGAGTTCAAGGTCGACATCCCCCTCAACTCGAAGAGACCGGACGAGAAGCTCGAAACCGTGCAGGACGTGGCACGGATCATAGACCGGCTGGTCGCCGAGGGTGACGCGGCTTGAAACGGGTCGCGCTGACGGGCGTCGGCGTCGTTTCGCCGGTCGGAAATACCATCGCCGAGTTCTGGCCCGCGCTTGTCGAGGCGAGGACGGGCATCCGGCCGATCGACGGAATCGATACGCGCAAGCTGAATACCAGGCTGGTGGCGCAGGTCCAGGGCTTCGACCCGACAGAGCATTTCCCGAACCGCAAGCTTTCCCTGCTCGACCGGTTCTCGCAATTCGCCGTCGTCGCCGCCCGCTCCGCCGTCGCCGATTCCGGAATAGAGTTTGACGACGAGCTGTCGCTTCGCACCGCGGCGATCATCGGCACCGGCGCCGGAGGCATGAACACTCTCGACGAATCCTTCTGGCGGCTTTACGGCGAGGATCAGCGCAAGACCCATCCCTTCACGGTTCCCAAGCTGATGGGCAACGCAGCCGCGAGCCAGGTCTCGATCGACCTCAATGTGAAAGGCCCGGCCTTCGCCGTCGTCTCGGCCTGTGCCTCGGGCACCCACGCCATCGGCCTCGGCTTCCAGATGATCCGCTCCGGAATGGCGCCGGTGGCGATCACCGGGGCCTCGGAGGCGTGCCTGACGGTTGGAACCATCATCGCCTGGGAATCGCTTCGCGTCATGAGCGAAGACATCTGCCGGCCGTTTTCGCTCGATCGGTCGGGGCTGGTGCTTGGCGAAGGCGCGGCGGTCCTCGTTCTGGAGGATTGGGATCGCGCCACCGCGCGGGGCGCCCGCATCATTGCCGAGGTCAAGGGCTTCGGCATGAGCGCCGACGCCAACGACGCGATCGCGCCCGACCGGGACGGCGCCGAGCGGGCCATGCGGGCGGCCCTGCTCGACGCGCAGCTCGACGTCGCCGACGTCGACTACGTGAACGCCCATGGCACGGGAACCGTGCTCAACGACGCGACCGAGACCAAGGCGATCCGGGGTGTCTTCGGGCCCCGGGCGGATCGTCTCGCCGTCTCGTCGAACAAGGGCGTCCTGGCCCATGGTCTTGGCGTCGCCGGCGCGTTCGAGGCCATTGCCACCGCCCTGACCCTTGAGACGCAGGTGGTCCCCCCGACGGCCAATTATCAGCAACCGGACCCGGAATGCGATCTCGACGTCGTGCCCAACACGGCGCGGGAAATGCCGGTTCGCGCGGCGATCTCGAATTCCTTCGCCTTTGGCGGCCTCAACGCCGTCCTCGCCTTAGGACGTCCCTAGCGCCACCCACGAGTCGCGACGCATGGTTCCGGGGCCGCCCTGCCCCGATTATACCGGCTTTGTCAATTGCGTCGAATTGCCTCGCATCTGAATCCGTTTCGCGATAGCATCCGAACGGGCGCGAATACACCGCCAAATGACGGTGCATCTTCGTTTTGGGGGGCGTGTGAGGGAGGTCACAGAGGCGACCGCGGACATCCGCTATCGTCCGGCCACTGCACGAGCAACCTCTCAATTCGAGGAAGGA
>NZ_JAGRLA010000019.1 GCF_020442045.1 Bauldia sp.
CGACTGGCCGGAAGGCGACGGCTTCGAGGTCGCCTTCGGCGGCGGCCGCAGCAACTTCATGAAACAGGGAACGCCGGACCCGGAAGAACCGGTGAAGACCAGCTTCCGCCGCGACGACCGCGACCTGATCGCCGAATGGGAGGCGAAAGACGATCACCACAAATACATCACAGACCTTGCCGGTTTCGAAGCCGAGGACTTTACCGGTGAAGACAAGGTGCTGGGCCTGTTCGACAATTCCCACATGCAGTTCGACCTCGACCGCGCCGATGACCCGGCGGGCGAACCATCCCTCGCCGAGATGACCCGCGCCGCCATCACCCGCCTGTCGCAGGACCCGGACGGTTTTGTCCTCATGGTCGAAGGCGGCCGCATCGACCATGCCCACCATGCCGGCAATGCCGCCCGCGCGCTGTCCGACACCGACGCCTTCGACCAGGCCATTGCCGCTGCGCTTGACATGACCAGCCGGGACGACACGCTCGTCATCGTGACGGCGGACCACTCCCACACGCTGACCATTTCCGGTTATCCCAGCCGCGGCAATCCGATCCTCGGCAAAGTCGATGGCGGCGCCGGCGGCGGCTACATGAAAGCGATCGACGGCAAGCCGTACACGACGCTCAGCTATGCCAACGGCCCCGGTGCCTGCCGCGCCGTCGGCGGGGACCTCGTCTGCACCCGCCTCGACCTCACCGATGTCGATACGACGGACAAGGACTTCCTTCAGCAATCCGAAGTGCCGATGCTGTCGGAAGCCCATGGCGGCGAAGACGTTGCCGTCTTCGCGTCCGGCCCCGGCGCCAATCTCGTCTCCGGCGTGATCGAGGAGAACGAGATCTTCCAGGTCATGGGCCGCGCCTCCGGTCTCGTCGCCGCGCCCGCCACCGACGAATAGGGCCCGCAGGAAGTTGAGTCTCTTTGGCGCCCGCAAGGGCAAGCAGACGACCGGTTTCATCTTCGCGTCAGGCCGCGATGCCGACCGGCGTTTCCTGACCGCACAGGAAGGCGACACGGTCCGCAACCCGTCGCGCGAGGCGCCATGGATCGTGCTGCTCCACGCATTGCAGGATGTTCTGGTCACGGACTGGCCAGGCATCCTGTGGGAAGCCGAAGTCGTCGACGCCCTCGACCCGCAGGGCCATACCGGTGACTATACCCGCTGCGTCGCTGTGCGCCTCATGCGCCGCCTGCCGCCGCACACTCTGTTCGGACCGGACGGCGAAGGCGTTGCCTGGGTGATCGAGTCCGCCCGCAACCTGACGCCCGAAGACGCCGAAATCCTTGCAGACCATCGCGCGCGGGAGTCCGGGCAGATCTATTCCAAAGCCTGGCTCCGCTGGGACGGGCTGTCCCCGGCGAAGCGGGAATTTGCCGATTGGGAGGGCGTCATCGGCGCCGGCGGCGATGCGCCGGTCTCGCCCATCAATCGCGGTCTCAGCGCCGTGTTCAACTGCACCTGCGCCCGCGCCGTCGAACTGCTCGGCGAGGATGCCATGTATCCCGAGGGTGGCGACGACGACGACCCGGACCTGCATCTCGTCGACCCCTGGGGCGAGGCCGCCCTCGCCCTCTGCGAAGCGGCGATGGCGCTCGGCGCGCCGCGCCTTCTGCCGGAAGAGGACCGGGCGATTCTTACCGAAGCCTGGCGCGCCCTCACCGGCCCGCGCCTCTCCTGAAGGCCTCTCCCAACGGCAAGGCTGGCCAAGGCTCCGTTTCGGCGCGATGGTTCCCGCAATCAAAAGACCGGAGGAACACCGCCATGAAAGCTGCCGTGATGCGCGCGCCCAACCAGCCGCTGTCGATCGAGGACGTCACCATCGACAAGCCGGGCCCCCGCGAAGTCCTGGTGCGCCTCAAGGCCGTCGGTGTGTGCCATTCCGACGTGCACTTCTGGGACGGCAACTTCCCGGCCGAGTTGCCGGTTATCCTCGGTCATGAAAGCGCCGGCGTGGTCGAGCAGGTCGGCTCCATGGTCTCGGCGGTGAAGCCGGGCGACCATGTCATCTCCATTCTCTCGCCCTTCTGCGGCACGTGCGAATACTGCCTCTCCGGCCACATGTCGGTGTGCCACACGGTCAATCGCGAGAAATTCCAGCGCGCGCCCACTGAGGCCCCCCGCCTCTCGATCAAGGGCGAGAAAGTGGGCCAGTTCCTCAACCTCTCCTCCTTCGCCGAACAGATCCTCGTGCACGAGAACGCCCTCTGCGCCATCGACAAGGACATGCCGCTCGACCGCGCCTGCCTGATCGGCTGCGGCGTCATCACCGGCGTCGGCTCGGTCTTCCACGCCGCGCAAGTCGAGCCCGGATCGACCGTCGCCATCGTCGGCTGCGGCGGCGTCGGCCTCTCCGCCATCAACGGCGCTGCCATCGCCGGGGCGAGCCGCATCATCGCCGTCGACCTTTCCGACGAGAAGCTTCAGCTCGCCGTGCGCTTCGGCGCCACCGATGTGGTCAATCCCTCCAAGGTCGATGCCGTTGCCGCCGTGAAGGAGCTCACCAAGGGCGGCGTGCACTATGCCTTCGAATGCGTCGGCCTGAAGCAGACGGCCGAGCAGGCCTATCACATGATGCGCCCGCGCGGGCTCGCCACGCTGATCGGCATGATCACGCCGGGCGTCAACATCGAGATTCCCGGCATCGAGATGCTGGTCACCGAAAAGCGCATGCAGGGCGCGATCATGGGCTCCAACCGCTTCCGGATCGACTTCC
>NZ_JAGRLA010000152.1 GCF_020442045.1 Bauldia sp.
GGGCGGGCCGCTCCCTTCGGGAGAGTCCGGCCCGCCTGTTGAGCCTGGCAACCATCCCGTATTAACTTCGTGCCGCGATCTCGGGGGGCCGAGCCGCGACCTTCCTCGCAGCCACGGCGGGATATGCAGCGATGAACAGGATGCTTGACAGTCAAGTGCGGAAGCTCGTCCGGACGGGCACGCTGGAGCTTGTCGATGCGCAGGGCACTACCAGGACCTATGGTGACGGAACTGGCAGGAAGATCCGTCTCCGATTCACCCGGAAAAGCGCCGAGCGCAACATCATGCTCAATCCCGGGCTCAAGTTCGGCGAAGAGTTCATGGATGGCGGCTTCGTCTTCGACGAAGGCTCGATATACGACTTCCTGGAGCTCGTCTTCTCGAGTCTCAAGGATCGCTTCCCGAACAAGTGGATGGAGTTCGGCGCCAGGCTTCGCTTCGCCACGCGCAGGCTGCGCCAGGCCAACAGCCAGCGCAAGGCGCGGCGCAACGTCGCCCATCACTACGACCTCGACGGGCGGCTCTATTCCCTTTTCCTCGACAACGACCAGCAATATTCCTGCGCCTATTTCGAGCCCGGCGAGACCGATCTCGAAGTCGCCCAGCTCGCCAAGAAGCGGCATCTCGCCTCAAAGCTCGCGCTGAAGCCCGGCCAGAAGGTCCTCGACATCGGCTCGGGCTGGGGCGGCCTCGGTCTCTATCTCGCCGAACGGTGCGGCGTCGAGGTGACCGGGGTGACGCTGTCGGAAGAGCAGTATGAGACCTCGAACCGGCGCGCGAAGGAGCGCGGCCTCTCCGACCGGGCCCGGTTCCTCCTCCAGGACTACCGCACGGTCGATGGGCCCTTCGACCGCATCGTTTCGGTCGGCATGTTCGAGCATGTCGGAGTCGGCCATTTCCGCGAATATTTCGACACCTGCCGCAATCTGCTCACCCCGGACGGCGTCATGCTGCTCCATTCGATCGGACGCTTCGACGGTCCCGGCGACACCAATTCCTGGATCCAGAAATACATCTTCCCCGGTGGCTATATCCCGGCGATCTCGGAGACCGTGCCGGCGATCGAGCGCTCCGGCCTGCTGATCACCGATGTCGAGATCCTGCGGCTTCACTATGCCAAGACGCTGCGGGTCTGGCGCGAGCGCTTCCTCGCCCGCCGCGAAGAGGCCAAGGCGATCTACGACGAGCGCTTCTGCCGGATGTGGGAATACTACCTCGCGGCGTCGGAAACCTCCTTCCGCTACTGGGATCTGATGAATTTCCAGATCCAGATCACCCGCGACCAGAACGTCCTGCCGCTGACGCGCAACTACATGATCGAGGAGGAAGAGCGGCTCAGGGCCGAGGACGAGCGGGCGCTGGGCGGCGGCGCTTTCAAGATGGCGGGCGAATAGCCGCCGGGTTCCGGTGGTTCCACCCCCGTTCGAATCGCGGCGTCCAACTCCCGAGTCGGCAAGCGCCAAGCGAAATATTGCTGACGCCGTTGTGGAGAAGCGTGAATCCCGTGCGCTCTCGTGACGGTGGCGGATGCGCGCTTTCACCGGCCGGCGCCGACGCTTAAGAAAGCGTTAAGAGAGTGCGAATCGCGTACTCTCCTTTTTCCGGCAGCGGCCGGGACCCGTGTCTCCGTTCGGCTTGGCACTTTGCGTAGCGCGTCGACGCCGGCGCGAGTCAATGCCATTCGGGCGTGCAGGGTCAGGCCGAGAACAAGGGACTTTCGAGAATGGCGCTTGCGGCACGTGCGATACCGGAGAGAACCGAGAGCTATCGCGCCGCTCCCCAGAATGTCGACGCCGAGCAGGCCCTGCTCGGCGCGATCCTGGTCAATAACGAAGCCTTCTACCGGGTCTCCGATTTCCTCCTTCCCGAGCATTTCTTCGAGCCGGTCCACCGCTCGATCTACCAGGTCGCCGGCGAGCTGATCCGGGCCAACAAGATCGCGAGCCCGGTCACCATCAAGACCTTCCTGCCGGCCGACCTTGCCATCGGCGACATCAACCTCGCCCAGTATGTCGCGCGGCTGGCGGCGGAGGCGACGACCATCCTCAACGCGGAGGACTACGGGCGTTCGATCCACGACCTTTCGATCCGCCGCGCGCTGATCGGCGTCGGCGAGGACATGGTCAACGTCGCCTATGACGCTCCGGTCGACAAGCCGCCGCGCGACCAGATCGAGGATGCCGAGAAGCGGCTCTACGAGCTCGCCGAGCACGGCAAGTTCGAGGGCGGCTTCCACGCCTTCGAGACCGCGCTGCTCACCGCGATCGACATGGCGAGCGCCGCCTATCAGCGCGACGGCCACCTCTCCGGCCTTGCCACCGGCCTCGACGATCTCGACCGGCTGATGGGCGGGCTCCAGCCCTCGGACCTGGTCATCCTCGCCGGCCGTCCGGGCATGGGCAAGACGTCGCTCGCCACCAACATCGCCTTCAACATCGCCAGGGCCTGGCGCGGCGAGACCCAGCCGGACGGCACCATGAAGACCGTCGACGGCGGCATCGTCGGCTTCTTCTCGCTGGAAATGTCGTCCGAGCAGCTCGCCACCCGCATCATCGCCGAGCAATCGGGCGTGCCCTCCTCCGATATCCGCCGCGGCCGGATTACCGAGGACCAGTTCTCCCATGTCGTCGCGGCGGCCCGCGAGATGAACCGCATCCCGCTCTACGTCGACCAGACCGGTGGTCTCGGCATCGGCCAGCTTGCTGCCCGTGCGAGGCGGCTGAAGCGCCAGCGCGGCCTCGACCTGCTGATCGTCGATTATCTCCAGCTGATGCAGGGATCGAGCAAGCGCGGGTCCGACAACCGGGTCCAGGAAGTCACCGAGATCACCAACAATCTCAAAGCACTCGGAAAGGAGCTTAACGTTCCGATCGTCGCTCTCTCGCAGCTTTCGCGTCAGGTCGAGAACCGCGACGACAAGCGGCCGCAGCTCTCCGACCTTCGTGAATCGGGCTCGATCGAGCAGGACGCGGACGTCGTGCTCTTCGTCTATCGCGAGGAATATTACCTCAAGAACAAGGAGCCGAAGCCCGGCACCGTCGAATACGAGCAGTGGCAGGACGAGATGAACCAGGTCCACGGCATAGCCGAAGTGCTGATCGGCAAGCAGAGGCATGGCCCGACGGGCACGGTCAGGCTACTCTTCGAGGATCGGCTCACCCGCTTCTCGAACCTGGCGCAGGAAGACCACCTGCCGGCGCCCTTCGGTTCGTGAGGCGAAGCGGACGAAGGACAGGATGATCTTCAAGCTATTCGGGAAGAAGGGTTCCGGCGGCAGCGGCGTCGAGGTCGGCGGCACCAAGGAACTCCTCCACCTCACCCAGCCAGTCGACGCGCCGGTCGACCGCGCTTTCGCCGTCTTCGTGGACGAGTTCGACCGCTGGTGGCCGCGCGACCACACCTGGGGCAAGGACCGCCTCAAGACGATCGGCATCGAGCCGAGGATGGGTGGCGCCTGCTACGAGGAAACCCAGGACGGCGAGCGCAAGGTCTGGGGCTCGGTGCTTGCCTTCGACCGGCCCGGCCATATCGTCCTCGCCTGGCAGATCGGACCCGACCGCGGCCCGGAAGGCAGCGAAGCCACGGCCAGCCGCGTCGACGTCCGCTTCTCCCCCGCCGAGGACGGCAAGACCAACGTCCTCGTGGTCCATCGCGATTTCTTCCGCCACGGCGAGGGCTGGGAGAAATACCGCGAGGATATGGCCGCCGGCAAAGGCTGGCCGACCATCATCGGCCACTATGTGAGGGCCGTCGAAGGCGAAGGCTGACCGGCCCCGGCGGCGGTGGCCGAGACTGCGGCGGCGCCAAGCGCCGCGGTGGCGATCAGTCGCGCCGGGTCGCGCGTTCCGCCCGGTAGAGCTTGCGGAAGATCGCCTGTTTCTCCCGGTAGGCCGGGACGAGATCGGGATCGGGCATGATCGTCTCTTCCTCCTCCGGGGCGGTGCACACGTCAACGACCGAAGCCCCGGTCTTGGCGATGATCGCCATCCGCGCAGCACCCAGCGCCGGTCCGAGGTCGGCGCCCCGGTAGCGGACCAGCGGCCGTTCCAGCACCGTCGCGATGATCCGCGCCCAGAGCCGGCTCTTCGACCCGCCGCCGAGGAATCCCGGCCGCTCGACGATCGCGCCGGCCGCGTCGAGGCAGTCCTGCGCGTCGCGGAGGGAATAGGCGACGCCTTCCAGCACCGCCTGCACCATCTCCGTCCGGGTCGTCGCCTGGTCGAGGCCGAAGAAGGCGCCGCGGGCGTCCGGGTCGTCATGCGGCGTACGCTCGCCGGTCAGATACGGCAGGAAGATCACCGGCGATGGCGCCCCGTAATCCTTGCCGACTGCGGCAAGCTCGGCGTCGGTGTCGCTTTCGCCGAGCACCTTCATCAGCCAGGCGAGCGGGCTCGCGCCGTTGAGCAGCGCCCCCATCTGGAACCAGCGGCCCGGCACGCAATGGGCGAAGTTGTGGACCAGCGTCTCGGGCTTCGGCGCGTAGCGGTCCTGCGCCACCACATAGACCCCCGCCGTGCCGAGCGAGAGAAACCCCTGCCCGGTCTCGACGCAGCCGATCCCGGCAGCGCCGGTGCCGCCGTCACCGCCGCCGCCGGCAACCGGGATGCCCGCCGACAGGCCGAGCTTCGCCGCCACCGACGGCAGAAGCTCGCCCGAAACGTCAGTTCCCTCGACCAGCCTCGGCAACTGGTCCGGCCTGAGCCCGACCGCCGCGACGACGCGCTCCGACCATGTCCTTGCGCGCTCGTCGAACATCTGGGTCCCGGCGGCGTCCGACATGTCGGTCACCACCTCGCCGGTCAGCCACAGCCTCACATAGTCCTTGGCGAGCATGACGACGGCGATCCGCCCGAACAGCTCCGGCTCGTGCTTCCTCAGCCACGCCGCCTTGCCGGCGCTGAGGCCCGGCATGGCGATGACCCCGGTGATCTCGGCGATGTCGGGCACGGCCGCGGTCAGTTCGGCGCATTCCTCGGCGCCGCGGCCGTCATTCCACAGGATCGCGTTGCGGAGCGGCCGGTGGTCCTTGTCCAGGGTCACCAGCGAATGCATCTGGCCGGAAAGCCCGATCGCCGCCACCCGGCCATAGGCTTCCGGCGCGGCCTGGCGCACCTCCGCCAGCGCCGCTTCGACGGCCCTGATCCAGCCGTCCGGTTCCTGCTCGCGGACGCCATGCACGGGACTGAGGGTCGGATGCGGCACGGACGCGCTGGCAAGCAGCGTCTGGGCCTCGTCGACGAGGATCGCCTTCACCGCCGTCGTGCCGACGTCGATGCCGATAATGGTCATGCTGCCCCCGTCTCCTCCCCCGGCGCGGCCCCGCGTCGCGGCCTGTCCTCCCCGGCTCCTTACACCGTGGCGGCGTCGGAGCCGAGTCCCCCCCTCACGCCGCGGCGTCGTCTCCGCCGGCCAGGAAGGCCCGGATCAGGGCATTCACTTCCGGATGGCTCTCGATATGGGGCAGATGTCCGGTATTCTCGACGACATGGAGCCTGGCGCCAAGCGCTCCGGCGGCTTCCTCGGCCAGCGGGTTGACCAGGTCGTTCGCGCCCCAGACCACCGTCACCGGCAGGCCTCGCTTGCCGATTCCGGCGACGGCCTCGGCCATGTCGAAATGGGCGGTCTCCAGGTGCCCCGCGACCTTGCGGAGGGCCTCGCGCGCGCCCGGCTCGGAAATCTGGGCGAGCGCCCGCGCCGTCATCTGCGGGCTGATCAGCCGCTTCCGCTCGACCAGCCGCTCGAGCACCGCGCTCGCCTCGTCGAGCGTCTCCATCTCGGTGAGCGCCGAGAGGAAGCCGGTATCGATCCCCTGCCCGACCCCGGCCGGCGCCAGCAGGAAGAGCGAGGCGACGAGATCGGGATGGCGATGGGCGAGATCGATCGCGACGGCGCCGCCGAGCGAATGGCCGACGACGTGGACCGGTCCGGCATCGCGGAGCTTCAGGAACCCCGCGACGAGATCGGTCAGGGCCGCGATGCCGCCCTCGCCGATGGCCCGGTCGGACTGGCCGTGGCCGGGCAGGTCGATCGCCACGGTCGCGGCATAGCTGGCCACGTCGCGCTGGGTCAGCAGCCAGGTCAGCCGGTCGGCGCCGAAGCCGTGAAGCAGCAGCACCGGCGGCCCCTCGTCTCCGGCGGAGAGATAGGAGAGCCGCTTTCCAGCGATATCGACCGTCGATTCCCGGCTCGTTGCCATGCCGCCTCCCAGGCTCGCGCTACTCGGTCTCGATGATGCCGAGGGTCGTGCCGACCTTGGCGATCTCGTCGGCCGGGATCGCGATCGACTTCAGCACGCCACTCGCCGGCGCCTCGAGCTCGAGCGTCACCTTCGGCGTCGTGACGATCACCACCTGCTCGCCCTCCTCGACGGCGTCGCCCTCGGCCTTCAGCCATTCGTCGATCTGGGCTTCCTCGATATCGACGCCGAGTTGCGGCATCACGATCGGAACATCCACGGGTCTTCTCCTCTTCGATTCAGATACCGCGCCGGGAAAGGTCGAGACCGTCCCAGCCCCGCAGTCCCCGATAATCCGTGTTCTTTTCGGGGATCAGCTCGCAGCACACAATATCGATGATATCCTGCGCCTGGGGAAAATAGGTCGATTCCATCTCGGCGCCGGGCACGATCCAGTTCGGCGAGCCGAGCACCTGCGGCGGCGCGGTGAGGTCGCCATGGGCGTAGCGGCCGATATCGGCGGCGAGGGTCATCAGGAAGCTGCCCCGCTCGGAAGCCTCGGAGACCAGCAGGATGCGGCCGGTCTTCCTCACCGACTTCAACACCGTCTCATAGTCGAAGGGGACGAGCGACCGGGCGTCGATGATCTCGGCCGAGACCCCATGCTCGGCGGCGAGCGTCTCGGCCGCGCCGACCGCCGCATAGAGCGACGGACCGAGGGTCAGGATGGTGACGTCGGTGCCTTCCCGCTTGACGTCCGGCACGCCGATCGGGACCTGGTAATAGTCCTCCGGAACCCCGCCCTCGTGGAACATCTCGGTCGCGTCGTAAAGCCGCTGGCTCTCGAAGAAGATGACCGGGTCGTTGCCGGCGAGCGCCGAGGCGAGCAGCCCCTTCGCGTCGTACGGCGTTGACGGATAGACGACCTTGAGGCCGGGGATATGGGCGACCAGCCCGCTCCAGTCCTGCGAATGCTGGGCGCCGTATTTGCTGCCGATCGAGCAGCGCAGCACCACCGGCAGCTTGAGCATCCCCGCCGACATCGACTGCCACTTGGCCATCTGGTTGAAGATCTCGTCGCCGGCGCGGCCGATGAAGTCGGTATACATCAGCTCGACCACCGCGCGGCCGCCCTCCATCGCGTAGCCGATGGCGGTGGCGACGATCGCGGCTTCCGAGATCGGCGCGTTGAACAGCCGGTCATAAGGCAGGATGTCCGACAGCCCCCGATAGACGCCGAAGGCGCCGCCCCATTCGCGGCATTCCTCGCCATAGCCGATCAGCGACTCGTCGTGGGTGAAGTGGTGGAGCAGCGTCTCGAACAGCGCGTCGCGGATGGTGACCGCGCGCATCGGCGAATGGAGCCCGCCATTCTCGTCGATCCCGTGGCGGGCCTTCTTGGCGAGCTGACGGACGCGCGAGGTCGACGCCGGGTCGTTGAAGGTGCCGACCGGCTCCGGGGGCAACGCGATCGCCGTATTCGAGAACATGAGCTCGCCGATCAGGGTCGGGTTGGCGCGGATATCGACCGGCGCCGCGATGGCCGGATCGACGGCGGCGGCCGTCACCATCCGGACGCGCGCCGCGACGCCTTCGGCGAGCGCCGCCTCGACCGTATCGTCGAGGATGCCGGCCTCCTTCAGGCTCGCCGCGTAGAGGGCGATCGGGTCATGGGCCGTCCAGGCCTTTATCTCGTCCCGCGAGCGGTAGGCATTGGCGTCCGACGTCGAATGGCCGGTCGCGCGGTAGCACTCGACGTCGAGCAGCGCCGGCCCCGCCCCTTCGACCAGCAGCGCGCGCTTGCGGGCGACCGCGTCGGCGACCGCCAGCGGATTCGTGCCATCGACGGTCTCGGCATGCATGGCGTCCGGATTGATGCCCGCGCCGATCCGCGACAGCCGGTCCCAGCCGGCGGTCTCGCCGATCGTCTGGCCGCCCATCGCATAGAAGTTGTTGTTGAAGCAGAAGAGCACCGGCAGTCCGCCACGATGCTCCTCCGGCCACAACCCCTTGAGCTGTGCCATGCTGGAGAAGTTCATCGCCTCCCAGACCGGGCCGCAGCCGGTCGAGCCATCGCCGGAATAGGCAACCGTGATCCCGCCGTCGCCACCGAGGCGCTTGCGCATCGCGGCACCCGTCGCAATTCCCGCCGAGCCGCCGACGATCGCGTTGTTGGGATAGGCGCCGAAGGGCAGGAAGAAGGCGTGCATCGACCCGCCCATGCCGCCATTGAATCCGCTGGCGCGCATGAATATCTCGGCGAGCAGTCCGAGCAGCAGGAAGGTTTCGGCGACCTCCGTCTCGTTGTCGCCGCCGAGGATCTTCTCGACGGAACGGAGCATCGCCCCGCCCTGATGCCCCTCCATGATCGCGGCGAGCGCCGCCGGCTCCAGCCCGGCGATCGCCGACAGCCCCTTGGCGATGAACTCGCCATGGCTGCGATGGCTGCCGAAAATGTGATCATCCGGCTTGAGCGCGAGCGCCGAGCCTACCGCCGCGCCTTCCTGACCGATCGAGAGATGGGCCGGCCCCTTGTAGACGAACTCGATCCCCGCATAGGCGCCCTGCGCCTTGAAGGAGGCGAGCATGGTCTCGAATTCGCGCACCATCATCATGTCGCGCAGCACGCGGATCAGAGTCTTGTCCCCGTAGCGCTGCCTTTCTTCCGCCAACGGTGTCGCATAGGCATGGACCGGGATCTCGGGGACGCGGAGACGGTCCGCCTTGCGCATCACCTGGGGATCGACAAAGAGCTCTTTGGGCATCGGGGGACTTCCTTGTTTGGACATATGTCTTTTGCCATGAACAAAAGAACAAATCCAGTCGAATCTCGCATTTCCTCCATCGCCGCCGGCGCGGCAATGTCCGACAATCGCGAATCATGAACCCCGACGACGCCAATCCCACCGGCATGACGGTGCCTCAAAGCCTGGCCGGCGGCCGCCTGACCATCGATCTTGGCGCGCTTGCCGCCAACTGGCGGTATCTCGCGGAGCTTGCGGCCGGCGCCGGGACGGCGGCCGTCGTCAAGGGTGACGGCTACGGCATGGGCCTTGAGCCGACGGTCGGAGCGCTCGCCGCCGCCGGCTGCGATACCTTCTTCGTCGCTTTGCCGGAAGAAGGTCTTCGCCTCCGCGCCGTCCTGCGGGACGCGACCGTCTACGTACTCGACGGCCTCATGGAGGGCGCGGCCGCCACCTATGCCGGGGCCGACCTCCGGCCGGTCCTCTCCTCTCCTCCCGAGGTCAAGGAATGGGCAGCCTTCCGGCGCGCCAATCCGGCCGCGCAAGCGGCGCTCCATGTCGATACCGGGATGAACCGCATGGGGCTCGGCCTTGCCGAAGCCCGTTCCCTGCTGGCGGATGCGAGCCTGGCCGAATCGCTCGGCCTGGCATTGCTGATCAGCCACCTCGCCTGCGCCGACACGCCGGACCATCCGTTGAACGGCCGGCAGCTCGCCACCTTCCGCGAGGTCCGCGCCATGCTGCCGGGCATTCCGGCCTCGCTCGCCAATTCGGCCGGCATCCTGCTCGGGCCCGACTACCACTTCGACCTCGTCCGGCCGGGGATCGCCCTTTACGGCGGCATCGCGGTCGACGGCATCACCAATCCGATGCGCCCCGTGGCGACCCTCGAAGCCCGGATCCTCCAGGTCCGCAACGCGGCGCCAAGCGAGACCGTCGGCTATGGCGCGACGGAAGCGCTCGACCGTCCGAGCCGCCTCGCCATCCTTGCCGCCGGCTACGCCGACGGCTATCCGCGCCACGCCGGTTCCTCGGACGACCGGCCGGGCGCCCGCGTCTTCCTCCACGACCGTCCGGCGCCGCTCGTCGGCCGGATCTCCATGGACCTCACCACCATCGACGTCACCGAGGTCGCCGGCGCCCGCCGCGGCGATTGGGTCGAGCTCTTTGGCCCCAACGTCCCGGTCGACGAGGTCGCCGAGCATGCCGGAACCATCGGCTACGAGCTCCTCACCAGCCTCGGCCCGCGCTACCACCGGCGCTATGTCGGCGGCCCGGACGCCACCTGACCGATTGATTTCCCGGCGATTCTCCGATAGAACATTTAGGGAACATTCCATCGGGGCAATCACACCATGCGCGTCGCCGCCCGCCAGAAAGTCCAGTATGTCTGCCAGAATTGCGGCGCGGTCAGCCCCCGCTGGCAGGGCCGGTGCGACGATTGCGGCGAGTGGAATTCGCTGGTCGAGGAATCCGGGTCGGGCGGCATCGGCGCCGGGCCGAAGCGCAGCCCCGGCAAGGGCCGGATCATCACGCTTGAGGGACTGGCCGGCTCGACCGCCGAGGCGCCGCGCACCCGCACCGGCATTGCCGAATTCGACCGGGTGACCGGCGGCGGCTTCGTCCGCGGCTCGGCATTGCTGGTCGGCGGCGACCCCGGCATCGGCAAGTCGACCCTGCTGCTCCAGGCGGCCGCGGCGCTTGGCCGGTCAGGCCATCCGGTCGTCTACGTCTCCGGCGAGGAGGCGGTAGCCCAGATCAGGATGCGGGCCGAGCGGCTCGGCGTCGCCGACGCCCCGGTCAAGCTCGCCGCCGAGACCAGCGTCGAGAACATTCTTGCCACCCTCTCCGAGGAGGCGCCGCCGGCGCTGCTGATCGCCGACTCGATCCAGACCATGTGGACCGACGCCGTCGACTCCGCCCCCGGCTCGGTCACCCAGGTCCGCGCTTCCTCCCAGGCCCTGATCCGCTACGCCAAGCAGAGCGGAACGGCGGTGGTCTTCGTCGGCCATGTCACCAAGGACGGCCAGATCGCGGGCCCCCGCGTCGTCGAGCACATGGTCGACGGCGTGCTCTATTTCGAGGGTGAAGGCGGCCACCACTTCCGTATCCTGCGCGCGGTCAAGAACCGCTTCGGCCCGACCGACGAGATCGGCGTCTTCGAGATGGGCGGTGGCGGCCTCCGGGAAGTGTCCAATCCCTCGGAGCTTTTCCTTGGCGAACGCAATGCCAGGACGCCGGGCGCCGCCGTCTTCGCGGGCATGGAGGGCACCCGCCCCGTACTGGTCGAGATCCAGGCGCTGGTTGCGCCGACGACGCTCGGCACTCCACGCCGGGCGGTGATCGGCTGGGACCAGAACCGTCTCGCCATGATCCTGGCCGTGCTCGAGGCCCATTGCCGGGTGCGGCTCGGCGATTGCGACGTCTATCTCAACGTCGCCGGGGGCTTGCGGATCAGCGAGCCGGCCGCCGATCTCGCGGTCGCCGCGGCGCTGGTCTCGTCGCGCCTCAATGCGCCGCTTCCGTCCGATTGCGCCTATTTCGGCGAGGTCAGCCTCTCCGGCGCCGTTCGGCCGGTCGCCCATGCCCCCGCCCGGCTCAAGGAGGCCGGCAAGCTCGGTTTCGGCGCGGCCGTCCTGCCGTCCGCGGCCAAGGGTGACCGGGCGGACAGCGACATGCGGCTCAAGGAGGTCGGCCAGCTTGTCGAGCTGGTGGCGGAGGTCGCCGCGCGGCGTGGCGAGCCTTCGGTTCCAGCGCCTTCCGGCGACTAGCTCGCCCCCTGCCCGGCGCCCGATCGGGGAAGCGGCCGCGTCGCTGCCCGATCTTGCCCATGATTATCGTGCCAATTTCCGACACGAAGATATTGACTATGGTGCCCTGTGCCGTCATGTCCCCGTGGACTTCCTGTGGCGAATGGTGGGGAACGGCGGTCGCTGCGGGACGCGGCACGAGGAATCGTGCTAGCAGTGCGTGTTTGAGGCCGTGCCGCCCGGCCCCCCTGGAACGGAAGAGCTCATGCCGGTTACGGTCCTCGACGTCATCGTCATCGTCGTCGTCTTGATCTCGGCGGTCCTCGCGATGGTGCGCGGCTTTGTCCGCGAAGTCCTGTCCGTCGCGTCATGGGTTGCCGCCGCCGCCGCGGCCTACTACTTCTACAAGTCGCTGCTGCCGCTGGTTGAGCCCTATTTCGACAACAAGACGATCGCGATTATCGTCTCGGCGGCCGCCATCTTTTTCGTCGCGCTGATCGTCGCAAGCTACATCACGATGAAGATCTCCGATTTCGTCATCGACAGCCGCATCGGCGCGGTCGACCGCGCCTTCGGCTTCATCTTCGGAGCGGTTCGCGGCGTCCTGCTGCTGGTCATCGCCCTTCTCTTCTTCAACTGGCTTGTGCCGGCCCCGCCGGCCTGGGTGGCGGACGCGCGGACCAAGCCTTTCCTCGACAATCTCGGCGAACAGCTGATGGCGGCGCTGCCCGAGGATGCGGAAGCGACGCTCCTCAACCGGATCAAGGGCGTCGGCCACGGCTCGGACGATGCGGCCGATACCGGCGCCAACGCGGCGCCGGCCGACGCGGCCGATCCCGCCTATGACGACAGCCAGCGCGGCGCCATCGACCAGCTCATCGAGAATACCGACCCTGGAGCGGCCAACTAGCGTGACGCGATCGCCACCAGACGATGCCGGGCGTGAGGAGTTGACGGGCCATCCCTTCGGCCTCGACGACGACAAGCTGCATGAGGAATGCGGCGTCTTCGGCGTCTTCGGCCATCAGGACGCCGCGGCGCTGACCGCGCTTGGCCTCCATGCCCTCCAGCATCGCGGCCAGGAAGCCGCCGGCATCGTCTCCTTCGATGGCCGCTCTTTCCACCACGAGCGCCATTTCGGCGTCGTCGGCGACAATTTCACCCGGCGCGCGGTGATCGACCGGCTGCCCGGCGACCGGGCCATCGGCCATGTCCGCTACTCGACCCGTGGCGGGCCGATGGAAAGCAACATCCAGCCGCTCTTCGCCGGCTTTTCCGGCGGTGGCTTCGCCGTCGCCCATAACGGCAACATCACCAACGCGCTCGCCCTCCAGAACACGCTCCAGCGGCGCGGCTCGATCTTCCAGTCGACCTCCGACACCGAGGTCATCCTCCATCTGATCGCGACGAGCCGCCACGAGCGCCTGGTCGACCGGATCATCGACGCCCTCAACGAAATCGAGGGCGCGTGGTCGCTGGTCTGCCTGTCGTCGAAGAAGATGATCGGCTGCCGCGACCCGCTCGGGGTCAGGCCGCTGGTGCTCGGCGATCTCGACGGTTCGCCGATCCTCGCCTCGGAAACCTGCGCGCTCGACATCATCGGCGCCCGCTTCGTCCGCGACGTCGAGCCCGGCGAGATGGTCATCGTCACGCCGCAGGGCATCGAGAGCCGGCGGCCCTTCCAGGCGCTGAAGCCGCGCTTCTGCATCTTCGAATATGTCTATTTCGCCCGGCCCGATTCCGTCGTCGACGGCCGCGGCGTCTACGAGGTCCGCAAGCGGATCGGCGCCGAGCTCGCCCGCGAGGCGATGGCGCCCGCCGACCTGGTGGTGCCGGTGCCCGATTCCGGCACCCCGGCGGCGATCGGCTTCGCCGAGGCGGCCGGCATTCCCTTCGACCTCGGCATCATCCGCAATCACTATGTCGGCCGCACCTTCATCGAGCCCAGCGACGCCATCCGCCACATGGGCGTCAAGCTCAAGCACAACGCCAATCGCGACATCCTCGAGGGCAAGCGCGTCGTCCTGGTCGACGATTCGATCGTCCGCGGCACCACCTCGTCGAAGATCGTCCAGATGGTGCGCGACGCCGGCGCGGCGGAGGTCCATATGCGGATCGCCAGCCCGCCGACCAGCCATTCCTGCTTCTACGGCGTCGATACGCCGGAGACGTCCAAGCTCATCGCCTCGCGCATGTCGGTCGAGGAGATGGAGGACTTCATCAAGGTCGACAGCCTTCGCTTCCTCTCGATCGACGGCCTCTATCGCGCCGTCGGCGAGGCGCGGCGGGACCCGGACATCCCGCAATATTGCGACGCCTGCTTCACCGGCGCCTATCCGACGCGGCTGGTTGATCTCGAGGCCAATGGCGGCGAAAAGCCGGAAGCGCTGAAGAGCGACCGGCTGACCCTCCTCACCGGTACCGCATGAGCGAAAAGCCCCTGTCAGGACGGGTGGCCGTCGTCACCGGCGCCTCGCGCGGCATCGGTTATGCGGCGGCGAAGGCGCTGGCGGCGGAAGGCGCCCATATCATCGCCGTCGCGCGCACCGTCGGCGGGCTCGAGGAACTCGACGACGAGATACGCGAAATGGGCTCCGAGGCCACCCTCGTTCCGTTCGACCTCAAGGACTTCGCGGCGATCGACCGCCTCGGCGGGGCGATCTACGATCGCTGGGGCAAGCTCGACATGCTGCTCGGCAATGCCGGGCTGCTCGGCGTCGTCACCCCGCTCGGCCATCTCGAGCCGAAGGTCTTCGACGACGTCATGGCGGTCAATGTCACCGCCAACTGGCGCCTGATCCGCTCCCTCGACCCGCTGCTCAGGCTTTCGGACGCCGGCCGCGCCCTTTTCCTCACCTCCGGCGCGGTCCGCCTCTGCCGCCCCTATTGGGGCATCTATTCGGCGTCCAAGGCGGCGCTGGAAGCGCTGGTCCGCACCTGGGCCGGCGAGCTTCGCCAGACCAGCGCGACCGCCAATCTTTTCAGTCCTGGGCCGCTGCGCACCCACATGCGCGCGCAAGGCCGGCCCGGCGAGGATCCGGAAACCCTCGAGCCGCCGGAGGCCGTCGCGCCGCATATCGTCCGGATGCTCTCGCCGGACTACGAGCCGAATGGCGTGCTCTTTTCCTACCCGAGCGGCGAAACCACCGACATGCTGGTCACCGCCTGATCAGCTCCGCTTGCGCTTGCGCCCCTCGAAGGGGTTCTCGCCTTTCCGCAGCATCAGACGGATCGGGACACCCGGCAGCTTGAAATCGTCGCGCAGCGTATTGACCAGATACCGCTGCCAGGCCGCCGGCAGCGCCTCGGGGCGCGAGCAGAAGGCGACGAAGCTCGGCGGGCGCGCCTTGGCCTGGGTCAGGTAGCGCAGCTTGATCCGCCGGCCGGAGACGGCGGGCGGCGGATGATGCTCGACGACGCCGGCGAGCCAGCGGTTCAACCGTGACGTCGAGACGCGGCGGTTCCACACCGCGTAGGTCTCGATCACCCTGGCCATCATCTTGTCGATGCCCCTGCCGGTCAGGCCCGAAACCGGCACCAGCGCAACCCCGCGAATCTGGGGCAGCAGCCGCTCCGCCTCGATCCTCAGCTCCTTGAGCACCGCCTGCGGCTCCTCGATCAGGTCCCACTTGTCGAGGGCGATCACCACGGCCCGCCCCTCCGACTCGACCAGCGCCGCGATCTGGAGGTCCTGCTTGTCGAAGGGCTTGGTCGCATCCAGCACCAGGATCACCACCTCGGCGAAGCGGATGGCGCGCAAGGCATCGCCGACCGCGAGCTTCTCGAGCTTCTCGACAACCTTGGCCCGCCGCCGCATCCCGGCCGTGTCGAAAACCCGGAAGGCCTGGTCGCGCCACGTCCAGTCGACCGCGATCGCGTCGCGGGTAATCCCCGCCTCGGGACCGGTGAGCAGCCGCTCCTCGCCGATCATCCGGTTGATCAGGGTCGACTTGCCGGCATTCGGCCGGCCGATCACCGCGATCCGGATCGGCTTGTCGGCCCCGTCCTCAGGCTCCGGCCGCGCCTCCTCGGGAAGGGCCGCGACGATCGCGTCATGGAGGTCGCTCATCCCCTCGCCGTGCTCCGCCGACAGCGCCAGCGGTTCGCCGAAGCCGAGTTCATAGGCCTCGAGCGCGCCGGCCGCGCCGGCCTTGCCCTCGGCCTTGTTGGCGATCAACACCACCGGCTTGCCCAGCGCGTGAAGCAGGCTTGCGAAATGGGCATCGAGCGGCGTCACCCCCGCCCGCGTGTCGATCATGAAGAGGGTCAGGTCGGCGGTGTCGACGGCCGCCTCGGTCTGCGCCCGCATCCGCCCGGCGAGCGAATCCGGCGCCGCTTCCTCCAGTCCGGCGGTGTCGATGACCGTGAAGTCGAGGCCGTGGAGCGACGCTTCGCCCTCGCGGCGGTCGCGCGTCACGCCGGGCCGGTCGTCCACCAATGCCAGCTTGCGGCCGACCAGCCGGTTGAAAAGCGTCGACTTGCCGACATTGGGCCGTCCGATGATGACCACTCTCGGCGCATGATCGAACATGGGCCCTATCCCGGCATTGGTGGAGGGTGGCGAGAGCCCCGCGACCCGGCTGTCAGCCCTCGCCCGGCTCTTCCGCGGCGGGCTTTCCCTCGCGCGAGTCGATCAGCGAGATCATCAGCTGCGCACGGGTGCGCGAGCCTTGCGAGCTTTCCTGATCGTCGAGGATCTCCTGGAAATAGCCGCGCGCCGCGGAAAGATCGTCGCCCCGCAACGCGGCAAAGCCGAGGATTTCACGGGCGTTGTGCCGCCAGGGGTTGCCGGTGTCGGCAAGGTCGCCGATCCGCGCCGTCAGCTCCTCGACGCTGGCGCTGTCGGAGAGCAGCATCGCCGCCCGCAGCCGCGCCAGCTCCCCGACCAGTGGCGGAATGTCCCTGCGCTGGGCGACCGCGTCATAGCCGGTTACCGCGCCGTCGATGTCGCCGGTGGCCGCTTTCTCGCTGGCGATGCGGAAGGCGGCGAGCGCCGGATAGGCGCCGCTGGCGTCGTTCATGATCTCGGTCAGCGAAGCGATGGCTTCGTCGTGCTTGCCGTCGTCGGCAAGCGTCAGCGCGGCCACGAAGCGGTCGCCGCTCGCCGCCGCCTCGCTTTCCTTCCAGTATTGCCAGCCCTTGTAGCCGGCGGTGACCGCGACGATCAGGACCGCCAGGCCGAGCACATAGGGGCCGAAGCGGTCCCAAAGGTGCTTGAACCGCTCATTGCGGATATCCTCATCGACTTCGCGAAAGATATCGGACATCAATCCTCACAGTCGGCCGTCCGGCCCCCGCGCCATGCGCGCCGCACCTATATAGCCGCCGCACCGCTGTTGCAAACGCCGGATAAGCGGCCGGGCAGCCTATTTCTTCGGTTTATACACGTTGTCGTCGGTCGGGAATGTCCGCGTCTTCACCGCATCGGAATAGGCCTGGACCGATCCCTGGATGTGTTCGGCGAGGCTCCCGAACTTCTTGACGAATTTCGGCACCCAGTCGTTCAGGCCCAGCATGTCCTCGAGCACCAGTATCTGCCCGTCGCAGGCCGCCGAGGCGCCAATGCCGATGGTCGGGACCGGGATCGACTCGGTGATCCGGCGGGCAAGCGGCTCCACCACCGCCTCGACCACCACCGCGAAGGCGCCCGCCTCGGAGATCGCCCGGGCGTCGTCAAGGATGGATTCGGCGCCCGCCGGATCCCGTCCCTGCACCTTGAATCCGCCGATCGTGTTGACCGCCTGCGGGGTCAGGCCGACATGCCCCATCGCCGGGATGCCCCGATCCACAAGGAAGCGGACGGTCTCGGCCATGTGGCTGCCGCCTTCCATCTTCACCGCCCCGCAGCCGGTCTCCTTCATGACCCGCACCGCCGACTGGAAGGCCCTGGCCGGGCTTTCCTCGTAGCTGCCGAACGGCAGGTCGACCACGACCAGCGCCTGTTTGGCCCCGCGCATCACCGCCTTGCCCTGCAGGATCATCATGTCGAGCGTCACCGGGATGGTGGTCTCCAGCCCATGCATCACCATGCCGAGCGAGTCGCCGACCAGGATGAAGTCGACGAAGGGGTCGAGGATCCGGGCCGTGTGGGCGTGGTAGGAGGTCAGCGCGACAATCGGATCGCCGCCCTTGCGGGCACGAATATCGTTGGCGGTGCGCCGCCGTATGTCAGTCTGTGCAGACATCTTTCGTTTATTTCATTCCTTGGGAAGCTCAGGCGATCGGGCTGACGCCGAAGAGCCAGAGGTGCGCCCGCCACACCAGAAGCCCGTAGATCACGGCGCCGGCGACCACGGCGATGATATCGAATCGCCACGAAGGCGGCGCCTTGGCGGTTGCCGGCCGCCGGCCTTGCGACACGAGGTCGAGCACCGCCCAGATCAGGAAGGCGCCGAACAGCAGGGTGGTCCCGACCTCGCCGTTCACAAAAAGGTGAGCGACGGCCCAGAGCATCGTTCCGATCAGCAGCGGATGCCGCACGGCGCGGCTGATATGGCTCGGCGGCAGCGCGCTGGCCACCGCCAGGATCAGCGCGACCAGGACCAGGAGTTCCGTCACGTGGCGAAGCCAGAAGGGCGGGGCGTAAAGAAAGGCGGAATCTGAAGCAGTCCTGCCAAATCCCCAGATTATAAGGACAAATCCGATCAGCGAGACGACCGCATAGGCACCCTTATACGGTCCCTCGCCGAGCTTGCCGAGGGCGGCGTCGCGTCCGGCGGGCGCCAGCATCCGGAATGAATGCGCGCCCAGGAACAGGATCAGTCCGACGACGAGAATGAGCATCGTTGCGCTCTTGCTACACCTGCCGATGATCTAGCACGGTGTGAGCCGGGTTACATGTTGTTTATGAAAGGCTTGCTATCATGCCGGGCACTGAGGGTTGAGTCCGGACGTTAGTTCCGGCTGTCAAACAGAGGGCTGGTTGAGATGAAATTGCTTGGCATTGTAGTGGCGCTCTTTGCGCTTTTCGTGGCTTTCCCCGCCGCCGCGGCGAAGGTCGAAGCTCGGATCGACATTTCGTCCCAGCGGATGTACGTCAAGGTCAACGGCGTCAACAAATACACTTGGCCGGTCTCGACCGGCCGCAGCGGCTACGGCACGCCGACGGGCACCTACCGCCCGCAGCGTCTGGAGCGCACTTGGTATTCGACCAAGTACGACAACGCGCCGATGCCCTATTCGGTCTTCTTCCGTGGCGGCTACGCCATCCACGGCACGACCGCGATCCGCAATCTCGGCCGGCCGGCTTCCCATGGCTGCGTGCGGCTCCACCCGTCGAATGCGGCGAAGCTCTATTCGCTGATCCAGAAATACGGAATGGGCAACGCGCGCGTCATCGTCACCCGCTAGATCGTCGCGGTTGGAGACTGTTCGGATGGACACCACGGCTCTTGCCCGCAAGGTTCTGCGTGGCTGGCAGAGCGCGGCTCTGGTCTTCGGAATCGGCGTCCTTGGCGCCGGTTCCGCCTCGGCGGAGCTTCTCGACGGGGTGAAGGTGGCGAGCCTCGAACAGGCTCAGCCAATCCCGGTCGAGGAAGAGCAGCAACCTCTGCAAGTCGTCGCCCGCGTCGATCTTTCCGATCAGACGATGACCGTCTATGTCGGCGAGAAGCTGTCCTACGTCTTCCCGGTCTCGAGCGGCCGGCGCGGCTACGGAACGCCGACCGGCCGGTGGAATGCCGAATGGCTGTCGCCCAATCACCGGTCGCGCAAGTATGACAACGCGCCGATGCCCTGGTCGGTGTTCTTCTACCGCGGCTACGCGGTGCACGGCACCACCGCCGTGCGGAACCTCGGCCGCCCGGCTTCGCACGGCTGTATCCGCCTTGCTCCCGAGAATGCCAAGATCTTCTTCAAGCTGGTCCAGGCGAACGGCAAGGAAAACACGCTGGTCTCGATCGTCCGCTGACCCGCGCTTTCCCGCAACAAGGCTCTGACGGCCGCCCTCCCCCGGGGCGGCCGTTTTCTTGCCGGCTACCTTATTCAGATCGTCCAGCCGCCGTCGATCACATGGACCTGGCCCGTGGTGTTTGTCGCGCCGGCGACGTAGACCACCAGCTCCGCCACGTCCTCGGCGCTCGCCAGCTGTCCGAGCGGCTGCCGGCCGAGAAACGCGGCCCGCGCCGCCTCGTAGTCGCCGGCCGCCCGGAACCTCTCACCGAGCGACGGCGTGTCGACCGCGCCCGGGCAGATCGCGTTGCAGCGGATGCCCTGCGCGGCGAAGTCGCGGGCGATCGACTTGGTCAGCCCGACCACGGCCGCCTTGGTGACGCCATAGGCACAGCGGTTCGGCGCGCCGGTGATGCTGCCGATCACCGACGCCATGTTGACGATCGAGCCATGCCCCCGTGCGATCATCCCCGGAAGCACGGCGCGGATGGTGCGCACCATCGACTTCACGTTGAGGTCGAAGGCATGGTCCAGGTCGCCGTCGGTCAGGTCGAGGATGGTGCCGACGGGAACCAGCCCGGCGCAATTGAAGAGGATGTCGACCGCGCCGATATCGGCGACCGTCGCGTCGATCGCCGCCGCGTCCAGCACGTCCAGCCGGCGGGTTGCGATGCCCGGCTCGGCGTCGAGTCCGGCAAGCGCTTCCGCGTTGATGTCGGTCGCGTGGACCGTGGCCCCGGCGCGGGCAAAGGCGCGCGCGGACGCCTCGCCGATGCCTTGCCCCGCCGCCGTCACCAGCACCACCTTGCCTTCGAGACGCGTCGCCATTTCCCCCCATCCCGCATCGATTCCGATCCCGCCGGGCAGTGTAGCGTGGTCCGGAGGATCGCGCATTCGGCGCGCGCCCGGCCCGTCCGTCAGGCGAAGGCCGACTCGTAGAGCTCGGGCTTGAACCCGACGAGGATCGCGCCGCCCGTGTCGAGCACCGGCCGCTTGATCATGCTCGGCCGGGCCAGCATCAGGGCGATCGCCTTCGTCTCGGTGAGATCCGCCTTGTCGGCATCGGGCAGCTTGCGGAAGGTCATGCCGGCGCGGTTGAGCAGCGTCTCCCAGCCGGCTTGCCCGGCCCAGGCCTCGAGTTGCCGCCGCTCGATGCCGCTCGTCTTGTAGTCGTGGAAGGCATAGTCGACGTCATGGGCGTCGAGCCAGGCCCGCGCCTTCTTCATCGTGTCGCAGTTCTTGATCCCGTAGATCGTGGCGCGTTCCGCCATTGCCCGCTCGCTCCCTCCCGCGCCGCCGATGACCGGCGGCCGTCATTCCCACTCGATGGTGCCGGGCGGCTTCGACGTCACGTCGTAGACCACCCGGTTGACGCCCTTCACCTCGTTGATGATCCGGGTCGCGGCGCGGCCGAGGAAGGCCATGTCGAAGGGGTAGAAGTCCGCCGTCATGCCGTCGGTCGAGGTCACCGCCCGGAGCGCCAGCACCCGGTCATAGGTGCGGCTGTCGCCCATCACCCCGACGGTCTGCACCGGCAGCAGCACCGCGAAGGCCTGCCAGATCGCATCATAGAGCCCGGCCTTGCGGATCTCGTCGAGGTAGATCGCATCGGCGCGCCTGAGGATCGCGAGCTTCTCCTCGGTCACCTCGCCCGGACAGCGGATGGCGAGCCCCGGCCCCGGAAAGGGGTGGCGGCCGACGAAGGCCTCGGGCAGGCCGAGCTCGCGGCCGAGCTCGCGGACCTCGTCCTTGAACAGCTCGCGCAGCGGCTCGAGCAGCTTCAGCTTCATCCGCTCCGGCAGGCCGCCGACATTGTGGTGCGACTTGATCGTCACCGACGGTCCGCCGAGCGCCGAGACGCTTTCGATCACGTCGGGATAGAGCGTGCCCTGCGCGAGGAAATCGACCTTGCCGACCTTCGCCGCCTCCGCGTCGAAGACCTCGATGAACAGCCCGCCGATGATCTTGCGCTTGGCCTCGGGATCGCTCACCCCGGCCAGCGCCTCGAGGAAGCGGTCGGCCTCCTCCGCGTGGACCAGCGGGATGTTGTAATGGTCGCGGAAGAGGTCGACCACCTGCTCCGCCTCGCCCTGCCGCAAGAGCCCGTGGTCGACGAAGACGCAGGTCAGCTGCTCGCCGATCGCCTCGTGGATCAGCACCGCCGCGACGGCGGAATCGACGCCGCCCGACAGCCCGCAGATCACCCGCCCGTCGCCGGCCTCGGCGCGGATGCGGGCGATCGCCTGGTCGCGGAAGGCGGCCATCGTCCAGTCGCCGGCGCAGCCGGCAATGTCGCGGGCGAAGCGGCGGAGCAGTTTCGCACCGTCCGGCGTATGCACCACCTCCGGGTGGAACTGGATGGCGTAGAATTTCCGCGCCTCGTCGGCGATCATCGCGAAGGGCGCATTCTCCGAGGTGCCGACCACCGCGAAGCCCGGCGGCACCGCGGTCACCCGGTCGCCATGGCTCATCCACACCTGGTGGTTCTCGCCGACCGCCCAGATCCCCTCGAACAGCCCGGCCGGCCTGGTCACCTCGACGAAGGCGCGGCCGAATTCGCGGTTATGCTCGGCCTCGACCCCGCCGCCGAGCTGAAGGGCCATCGCCTGCTCGCCGTAACAGATGCCGAGGATCGGCAGCCCCGCCTCGTAGACCGCCATCGCCGGCAGCGGCGACTCCGCGTCGAGCACCGAGGCCGGGCCGCCGGAGAGAATCAGCCCCTTCGGGTTCAGCCGGGCGATCGCCTCTTCCGCCTTGTTGAACGGCGCGATCTCGGAATAGACCCCCGCCTCGCGCACCCGCCGCGCGATGAGCTGGGTCACCTGGCTGCCGAAATCGAGAATGAGGATGGTGTCGGTCATGCGATCGCCCGTGGCTCGCGTGGGTGATCCGCACCCGCATAGGCAATCGGGCGCGAGTCTGCAACGGCCATCGTGCCGCGCCGCCGATTATCGAGTCTTTTCCGCCGTTTCCCGCCGGCGGCCGGGAAACCGATTCAAGCCGGCGCGCGGCCTAGCGCGCCGTCCAGCCGCCGTCGATCATGATGGTGTCGCCGGTGATCAGCGAGGCCGCCGGCGAGGCGAGGAAGACCACCGCCCCGGCCACCTCGACCGGCTCGCCGATCCGGTGCAGCGCGGCGATCCGCTCGATGACGTCGGCGCGGAATTCCTCGTCGGCGAGCATGTCGTCGGTGCCGGGCGTGGCGATGAAGGTCGGCGCCACCGCGTTGACCGTGATGCCGTATTTCCCCCATTCCACCGCGAAGCACTTGGTGAGGTGCGAGACGCCGGCCTTGGTCATGCAGTAGACCGACTCGCCGGGCAGCGCGACGTGGCCGGCCTGCGACGAGATGTTGATGATCCGGCCGAAGCCCTGGCGGATCATGAAGCGGGCGGCGAACTGGCTGGTGAAGTAGAGCCCCCGGAGGTTGACCGCGACGGTATGGTCGAAATCCGCGACCGGCACGTCCTCGGCATGCTTTTCCGGGCAGCCGCCGCCGGCATTGTTGACCAGGATATCGAGGCTGCCGAGCTTCGCCACGGTCCCGTCGATCCCCGCCTGCGCCTGGTCGAGGTCGGTGACGTCCATGGCCAGCGGCAGCGCCTTGCGGCCCATCGCCTCGATCTCGGCGACGAGGTCGTCGGCGGAGCCGGCGGTCCTCAGGCCCAGCGCCACGTCGGCGCCGGCATTGGCGAGCGCCAGGGAAATCGCCCGGCCGAGACCGCGCGCGGCACCGGTGACGAGGGCGACACGCCCGCTCAGGTCGAAGCTCGGAAACTCGGTCATGACGTCATTCCCCTCGCTGATCCGCGTATTTCGGGCAACCTTTCTTGCCGATCGGAGCGGCACGGGCAAGCAATGAGTTCGCTTTCATGATGGCCCTCGCCGTCTCGCCGGACTACCATTTCGCCAGAGGAGACACCTTTCGAAATGAGCATCGAATTCCTCGTCACGTCGCTGATCGTCGTCGTCGCTCCAGGCATCGGCGTGCTCTACACGATGGCCGTCGGTCTCTCCCGCGGCGCGCGGGCGAGCGTCGTCGCCGCCTTCGGCTGCACGCTCGGCATCCTCCCTCATATCGTCGCCGCGGTGACTGGCCTCGCCGCCGTCCTCCACGCCAGCGCCCTCGCCTTCCAGACGCTGAAATATCTCGGCGTCGCCTATCTCCTCTACATGGCCTGGATGACGCTGAAGGAGCGCGGCGCCCTCAGGGTCGAAGCGGCCGAGGACCGTCGCTCGTCGCTCAGGATCATCGTCGACGCGGTGCTTGCCAACGTCCTCAACCCGAAGCTCTCGATCTTCTTCCTCGCCTTCCTGCCCCAGTTCGTCGCCGCCGGCGAGGCGCGGCCGCTGGCCCGCATGCTGGAGCTGTCCGGCGTCTTCATGCTGCTGACTTTCGTGGTCTTCATCGGCTACGGCGTCTTCGCCGCATGGATCCGGCGCCACGTCATTTCCCGGCCGAACGTGCTCGTCTGGATGCGCCGCGCCTTCGCCGGCGCCTTCGTCGCGCTCGGCGCCCGGCTCGCGCTGGCGGAGCGCTAGCGGCGACACTTTGCGCCCCCGACCCGAACGTGTCCTCGATCCGGGGCCGCCTGCGATGCTCGGGCATCCCTGAACCGGCAGGCACCGGCTCGGCGGGTGCCCAGACCCTCTCGGCGGCGTCCCCGAAAACGCCTCGCGCCGGAATGATGGAGCGATCAGTTCGCGGGAGAAAAAACGCACGATCGATCAAGCGGGGTTGCGACGGGGCTGCATAATCGTCGGCGTGAAGGCAATCAGGGGAGTATCCGGTGCACTTCGTGGGCAGGGTCTTGTGGTTCATCGAGAGCCACTTCCGGAGGGAGATCGACCTTGACGGGATTGCACGCGCCTGCGGCGTATCGCGGTTCCATATGTGCCGAGGTTTCACCTCGGCGACCGGATATTCGGTCATGGATTATGTGCGCGGCCGGCGGCTGACCGAAGCGGCCCGCCAACTCGCAGCGGGCGCGCCCTCGATCCTCGATGTGGCACTCACGGCGGGATACAACTCCCATGAGGCCTTTACCCGCGCGTTTCGCGACCGGTTCGGGACAACCCCTGAGGCGGCGCGAGACGGAACGGCGGTGGATCAGACCTTGCTTGTGGAGCCGATCAGAATGGATAGAGCAGCAGAAATGGCATTTCATATCGCCGCACCCCGTCGTGAGAAGGGAGAGGCGATGACAGTCGTCGGCCTGAGTCGGCGGTACAAATACAACGATGTGGGCGCCATCCCCTCCCAATGGACCGAATTCCAGGCCTTTGGGGGCACGCTCGGGGAGCGGCCCGGCATCTGGTTCGGCCTGTGCGATGAGTTCGAGGAGGCCGAGGGGACGTTCCGCTACACCTGCGGCGTCCGGGTGGACGATCCGCGCGACGTGCCGGAGGCACTCACGGTGACCAGTCTGCCCGCGCAGAATTATCTTGCCTTCTCGCACAAGGAGCATGTTTCGCGGTTGCGCGAGACGATGAACGCGATCTGGGGGCAATACCTGCCCGATAGCGGGTTCGAACCAGTAGGCGACCGGCCGATGTTCGAACTCTATGATCAGAAGTTCGACCCGCTTACGGGCCTTGGCGGACTTGAAGTCTGGATACCCGTCAAAACCAGCTAGCCATGCTCGGCGGCGTGCCGCAGCTCGCCGCGCGACCGGATCGGGATCTTGGTCGCCGATTTGAGGAACAGGCTCGCCATGAGGCCGGCAATCATCAGGTCCGGCCAGCCGGCGCTGTCGCGGCGGTTGCCCATGCCATCGTTGCTTTCCTGACGTGGCATCCGCCTTCGACCCGGTGCCATCAAGGTCGCTTGATTGCCCTTGCAGGAATCTATTCGGTCCCGACAACCGAATAGCCGATGACCTCTCCGCGGAAGTAGGTATATGGCCCGGCATCGGTGATCCATGACACGCTGGCGCGCGTCGGGATACGGATGCCGTCGAAGTCCCGATAGTCGCCGAAGGTGCCGCGCCAGGGCTGACGTACCGGCTTGCCGCCCTCCTCGTGTGGCCGGTCGTCGGCCTCGATCGCGACGATGTCGCCGCCGGTGTCGAAGATCAGCCGCACCCTGGCGGTCCGTCCGTCGGGCGTGTCCGACGCGACTTCGACCGTCTTCCCGTCGATCCTTCGCCAGCGCAGCGCCGGGTTGCCCAGGATCGCATGGGGCGCCCAGGCAATTTCCGCGAGGTAGCGGAACAACTCTCCGTAGGTCGCCTCGGGCCCCACCGCCGTCGCCATCGGCAGCGAGCCGAAGAGGCGCACCTTCAGCCGTCCCTCGCCGCCGACATAGGCGTCGATCACGCGGACGCCGACGAGCGGTGCCATCGTCGCGCTGGCGTCCCACACGAAAGCCGGCGCGCCGATCCCGATCGCCTGGCGGGCCGGCACCTTCGTCCAGGCGGCATCGGGCTTGAGCTTCATTTCGGCAGCCTGGGTCAGCCGCGCTTCCAGGGGCGTGTCCGGGTGTCCGGCCGTGTTCCGCTCGGCGAAGGCGCGGACCAGCGGCGGCAGGCTGTCGCGGTCGACGGCGACCGGATCGGCGGCCCCGACGCCTGCGAAAGCCGCTTCGATCTCCTTGTCGAATGCCTGGCGCGCGATCAGGTGCGCCGCCAATGCAGCGATGACGGCGACGGCAATGATGACGAGAACCATCCGTCCGCCTCTCATGTCACCGGCTTGGCCGGAAGCGCCCTTCCTTGATATGGCCGGCAAGGTCGTCGATGACCAGCGCCAGCTTCTCGTCGAGGATATGCAGGAATTCCGTCCAGTCGTGGAGCCCGGTCAGGTCGCTCCGTCCGTCCGAGATCGCACGCAGGCCGATCATCGGTACGCCGAAGGCCCGCGCGGCGCGGAAGACGCCGTAGGTCTCCATGTCGACCATGTCGGCGTCGATCGCGTCATAGGCGGCGCCGGAGACGATATTGCCGCCGGTCGAGATCGAGGCGGCCGGGATATCGGGAATCCGGTCGCGGATCGCGATCACCGCCGGCTCGTCGGCGAAAGGCGTCACGCCCTTGTCGAAGCCGAGCGGCGAAGCGTCCATGTCGCGATAGGCGACACTGGAGACCTGGTAGATACCGGCGTGGTCGAGCTTCGCCGATCCCGCGGTTCCGAGCGAACAGACGAGATTGGGTAGCGCCGCCGCATGGTCGAGTTCGCCGAGCGCGGCGGCCGCGCCAACCGCGGCCTCGACCGGTCCGACGCCGGTGATGACCGGCGTGATCCTCTGCTTGAGGTGCGACCCGTATTCCATCTCCGTCGCCATGACGTAGAGCACGGTCACGTCGCCATAGGAGGAGACGGTCGGTGGCGAGGCGTTTCGCATGGTATTTGCCCGGCGTTATTTGCAGGTCAGGTAGGTGACGACATAGCCCTCGTTCATCCCGACCTCGACCAGGTGCAGGATCTTGCCGTCGATGTCGACCTCGATGCCGAAGATGACATCCTCGATCCACCGCTCGTCCTGCTCGACGCAGGAATTGCTCAACCTCCAGACCTGTCCCTCGCCGCCGATCCGGTTGATGTTGATGATGTCGCAGACGAGGCCGCCGCTGACGATCTTGTCGTCACCGATGACCGTCGTGTTTTCGGCATCGGGAATGTCCGGGTTGCACTCGAAATACCAGGTCCCGTCTATCGGGGTCGCCGCCAGCGTCGGTCCGACGCCCGCAACGAGAATGACGCATGCGGCGGCAAGGGATTTCACGGATGAAGCTCCTGGAGGGCGAGCGAAGGAATATCCCTGCAGCCTATGCTACCGGAGATCGTGTGGCGAGCACTTGCGAGCGGCAACCGGCCGCTAGTCGCAGCGCCGCCGCGCGACGACATACCCGTCGTCGAGATCGACCTCGATCAGTTGGACCGGCTCGCCGTCATCGCCGCGCTCCATGGCGAGCAGGATGTTCCGGTCCCAGGTCTCGCCCTCGCCGGCGCAGCTTGCGGCCAAGGTCCAGGCCTGGTCGGCCGCGCCGATCGGCGTCACCGTCCCGATGTCGCATTCGCTCTCGTAGTAGATGATCCTGCGGTCCTTGATGACGGTCGGGACGATATCGCCGTTGTTGGCCTGGCAGTCATAGGCCCAGGCACCGTCGAACGGGTCGGCCGCGAAAGCCGGCGCGGCCGTCATCACCAGCAATGCAATGGACGAAACCAGTTTCCGCATCATCCGATCCTTTCCAGCACGCTGACGAAGAAGCCATCCGTATCGGTCTTCCCTGGCGTCAGCACGACACCATGCTCGGTCACCCTGGAGGCCGCCAGCAGGCGTGCGCCGACCTCCGGTCCGAGGTTGCGCTCGACCGCCGTTGCGGGCGCGACCGGCGACACGCCCGCCCCCCCGGCGAGGAGCGCGGCGATCCGGCCGTCGTTCTCCTCGGCGAGCAGCGAGCAGGTCACATAGACCAGCCGGCCGCCCGGCTTGAGGTAGCGTACCGCCGAGGACAGCAGCGCCGCTTGTTCCCGGATCCGGTCGTCGAGGTTGCGCTGGCTCAGCCGCCACTTGGCATCGGGTCGCCGCCGCCAGGTGCCGACCCCGGTGCAGGGCGCGTCGATCAGGACCGCGTCCATGCGGCCATCGAGGTCGTCGAGTGGGACACCGGCGGGACGGGCCTGAACATTGCGCGTCCCGGCCCGTTTCAGCCTGTCAAAAATAGGTGCCAGCCGCGCCCGGTCGCTGTCCGTTGCCTGTATCTGGCCTCGATTCTCCATGGCCGCGGCGAGCGCCAGGGTCTTGCCGCCGGCCCCCGCGCAGAGGTCGAGCACCTGTTCTCCGGGCCTCGCTCCGACCATCAGCGCGGCGATCTGGCTCCCCTCGTCCTGGATCTCGAAAAGGCCCCGCTGGAAGCCCGGTTCGACCTGGACATTCGGATGCCGGCCGTCGCCTTCCGTGGCCGCGATACGCAAGCCATCGGGGCTGAGAGCGGTCTCGGTCGCGTGGAATTTCGCCAGCGCTTTCAGGACCTTGTCGCGGCCGGCCTTGAGGCGGTTGACCCGCATATCGAGGGGCGGGCGGAGCGCCAGCGCCTCGCCTTCGGCGACCCAATCCTCGCCCAGGCTCCGCGCGAAATGCGGCGCCAGCCATTCCGGGATATCCCCGCGAACGTGGTCGGGCGCGTCGGCGAGATCGGCGCCGTCGATCCGCTGCCGTTCGGCTTCGCTCAGCGGTGGCGGCGCATGCGGCACGCCATCGATCATTGCCGCAAGTCCGGCTCCACCAAATCCCCAGCGTTTTCCTATAGTTGCCAGGATGATCGCACGCGGCGTCTCATCGCCCATCGCCCAGGCGCTCGACGCCCGCCAGCGCAGCGCGTCATAGACGATGTTGCCGATGGCGGCGCGGTCCTTCGAGCCGGCGAAACGGTGGGAAATTCCCCAGTCCTTGAGCGCCGCCGCCACCGGACGATGGCGGGTCTCCATCTCCGCCACGACCTCGATCGCGGCCGCCAGGCGCGCTGCCGGCGTCATCTCAACCCGCCCGCGGGCCGTCTCAGAGGTCGGTCGCCAGGTCCGCGAAGAAGACCAGCCACATGGCGACAAGCGCCAGGAAACCGCCGGTGAAGACGGCGAAACGGCGTGGAATATTGTTGGTCGTCACGAAGATCAGCGCGTGAAACAGGCGCGATGCGACAAAGACCCATGAGAGGACCAGCAGTCCCGTCGACATCCGGCCGGACATGAAAGCAAGCACGGTGACGACGTAAAAGAGCACCGGCAGCTCGAACTGGCTGCGGAAAGCGTTCGCGACGTTGTTGGCGCCGGCCGGCCAGACATCGGCGCCCAGCGCATAGTCGCGCAGATTGACGCTGCCCGCCCTGACCAGCCGCAGACGGAGCTGACCAAGCCGGAAAAGCAGCACGAATGTCAGCGCCACCTGCAGGAAAAGCGGGGCAAAGGCGGTGGTCGGGCTCACAGCGACTCATACTCCTTGAACCCTCCCGAATTGCGGATGAAAAGCAGCAAAAAAGAGACGGGATCAGGCCCGGCCCGGATAATTCGGGCTCTCGCGGGTGATCGTCACGTCGTGCACATGGCTCTCCCGCAGCGCCGCGCCGGAAATCCTGACGAAGCGAGCTTTGGCGCGCAATTCCTCGAGGTTCGCGGCGCCGACATAACCCATCGCCGCGCGCAAGCCGCCGGCCAGCTGGTGCAGGACGCCGGCAACCGGCCCCTTGTAGGGGACCTGGCCCTCGATCCCCTCGGGAACCAGCTTCAGCGTGTCGCGGACTTCCGCCTGGAAATAGCGGTCGGCGGAACCGCGCGCCATGGCGCCGATCGAGCCCATGCCGCGATAGGATTTGTAGGAGCGGCCCTGGTGCAGGTAGACCTCGCCCGGGCTCTCGTCGGTGCCGGCAAGCAGCGAGCCGATCATCGCCGAGGAAGCCCCGGCCGCCAGCGCCTTGGCAAGGTCGCCGGAGAACTTGATGCCGCCGTCGGCGATCACCGGTATATCCGCTTTCGCCGCCTCCTCCGCGGCATCCATCACCGCGGTCAGCTGCGGCACGCCGACACCGGCGACAATCCGGGTCGTGCAGATCGAACCCGGCCCGATACCGATCTTCACCGCGTCGGCCCCGGCGTCGATCAGGGCCTTCACGCCCTCGGCGGTCGCGACATTGCCGGCGATGACCTGGACCCGGTTGGACAGTCCCTTCACCCGTTGCACGGACGCCAGCACGCCGGCGGAATGGCCATGGGCGGTATCGATGACGATGAGGTCGCATTCGGCGTCGATCAGGCGCTCCGCCCGCTCGATTCCGCCGTCGCCGACCGTCGACGCCGCCGCTGCGCGCAGCCGCCCCTGTTCATCCTTGGTGGCGTTGGGGTTAAGCTGGCTCTTCTCGATATCCTTCACCGTGATCAGGCCAACGCAGCGGTAGTCCGCATCGACGACCAGCAGCTTCTCGATCCTGTGCTGGTGAAGCAGGCGCTTGGCTTCTTCCTGCTCGACGGACTCGGAGACCGTCACGAGATCGTCGCGGGTCATCAGCTCAGCAACGCGCTGCGACGGGTCGGACGCGAAGCGGACGTCGCGATTGGTGAGGATACCGACCAGCCTGCCCGCTCCGGCGCCCCGCTCGACGACGGGAATGCCCGAAATCCCGTGGCGGTCCATCAGCGCCAGGGCATCGGCGAGCGACGCATCGGGATGGATGGTGACCGGATTGACCACCATGCCGGATTCGAACTTCTTGACCTGACGAACCTGTTCGGCCTGCTCCTCGGGCGAGAAATTGCGGTGGATAACACCGAGGCCGCCGGCCTGCGCCATGGCGATCGCCAGGTTGGCGTCCGTCACGGTATCCATTGCCGCGGAAATGATCGGCAGGTTCAGACCGATCGAACGGGTCAGTCGGGTGCCGATTTCCGCCTCGCCGGGCAGGACCTCCGAATAGCCCGGCGCCAGCAGGACATCGTCAAAAGCGAGGGCTTCTCGCCCGACCGAGGTATCCAAGAAAGCCGCCATCGCCAACTCCGGGAAATACGGGCACTGCCGGCCGGAAATCCGGCACGGGTACCCCGCTCCATTGAAGAGAATTGGCGCGGGTGACTAGCACGTCCCCCACGATTCGGCAAAGCCCGTAAGGCGGCCGGATGCGGGCAATTTGCCCCATCACGGAAAAATGGGAAGGGCGGGATCACGCCCGCCCTTCGATTTTCGCCGCCCCCCCCCCGCGGACATCAGCCGTTCTGCTCGGGACCGGGTCCGCCCTTCGGGCCGGGACCGTTTCCGGGACCGTTTCGAGGTCCGTCGCCCGGTCCGTTGCCGGGCCCCTGTCCCATGCCAGGTCCGTCGCCAGGACCGCCCGGCCCCATGCCCGGACCGCCGGGTCCGCCGCGGCGCCCCTGCAACTCGCTGGCGTCGAGGACGTTGTCGCCGTTGCGATCGAGGTTCTTCATCATCCGGTCGAAACGATCACTGTATTCCTCAAGCGTCACCGAAGCGTCGCCGTTCGGATCGAGCTGCTGGAAGTCGCGCACGATGCGCAGGTTCATGGTGTCCGCCCACAAGGCCTTGAATTCTTCCAGCGACAGGGCGCCATTGCCATCGGCGTCATACTTGCCGACGCGCTCCGCATTCACCGTCGCGATCTCCTCGGCGGTGATCGTCCCGTCTTTGTTGATGTCGAAGCGCTCGATGAGGAATTCGCTCATCCCGCCACGCGGGCCATCGCCGAAACCGGGGCCGCCGGGCCCACCGGGCCCGCCGGGGCCACCCGGTCCGCGACCGTCGCGGTCCCAATCGCCGCCGCCGTGATGGCCGGGGCCACCGCGACCATGCCAGCCGCCGCGATCGCCATCGCGATCGTGGTAGGCCATCTGGCGCTGCTGCATCTGGCGCTGCTGCTGGTTGCGCATGCCGTCGCCGGAATCGGCGAAACTCGGCGCCGCCGCGACACCGACGGCGGAGGCCATCAGGGCAGCGACAAGAATCTTGCTGGGGGTCTTCATCGTCTTTCTTCCTTCCTTGCATGTCCGGGGGTGTGGACAGCCCACAGATAGGTGCGATCGCCTGGATTGGTGTGGCTGGAATTCTTCCCTTTGTATCGAGGGTTGGCAGGATGGCGTGCTGATACAATGCGTTACATCTTTTCGGCCATGCGGGGTCCCGACGGCCTCGCAAATGCCGGCATGAAGCGCGATTAAGGAAGCCATGAGCACGTCGCCCCACATCCTGATCGTCGATGACTCGGCCGACATCCGCGAGCCACTGGCGCGGTATCTCGCCAAGTCGGGCATGCGTACCTCCACCGCCAATGGCGGCGTCGAGATGCGCCGGGCATTGAAGACCAACGCCATCGACCTCGTCGTGCTCGACATCATGATGCCCGGCGAGGATGGTCTCTCGCTTTGCCGCTGGCTGCGGGAGACGACCGACCTCCCGGTCATCCTGCTGACGGCGATGGCCGAGGATACCGACCGGGTGGTCGGCCTCGAGATCGGCGCCGACGACTATGTCACCAAGCCCTTCAACCCTCGCGAGCTGCTGGCGCGGGTCAAGGCGGTGCTGCGGCGATCCCGCGCCCTGCCGCGGCAGGACGAACCGCCGAGGAGTGCCGAGCTCCGCTTCGACCGCTGGACGCTCGACACGGCGAGGCGCGAGATCATCGCCGAAGACGGGGTCGCCGTACCGCTGAGCACGACCGAATTCCGCCTGCTCACCGTGTTCGTCCGCCGGCCGCACATCGTCCTGTCGCGCGAGCAGCTCCTCGACCTGACCAGTGGCCGGTCGCTCGAGCCCTTCGAACGGTCCATCGACAACCAGATCAGCCGGCTGCGCAAGAAGGTCGAGGCCGATCCGAAATCCCCGACTGTCATCAAGACCGTCTGGGGTGGCGGATACGTGCTCGCCTGCGACGTCGAGGAACGGCCGAAATGAAGTTCCTGCCCAAGACACTGGGCGGCCAGCTCGTCGTCCTGCTGATCGGTGCGCTGGTTGTCGCCCAGGCCGTCAGCTTCCTGATGTTCACCGGCGATCGCGCCGAAGCCGTGCGCGCGGCCAACCGCGCCGGGCTGCTCTTCACCATGGCTTCGGTGACGCGGGTCCTCGCCAAGTCACCGAAGGACGAGCGGGCGTCGCTCGCCGAGGCAGCGGCCTCGCCCCGGATTCGCTACTGGATTACCGATTCAAGCGCGATCGACGATGCCGATGGCGCGGCGCGCGTCTCGCCGCTCTCGGGGATTTCCTTCGACCGGCTCTTCCAGATGCCGCTGCGCGAGCCGCCGCGTCTCGCCATCATCAATGACGAGAGGCCGGGACCGCCTGTGCCGCCCAGGCCTCGATCGGCGGCCGACGAGCATCCCTGGAGAGGACATGGTCCCGGCCCTACCGACAATCGCTACGACGTCCTCGCCTCCGTTCCCTTCCCGGACGGCGGCTGGCTCAACGCCCAGACGCAGATTCGCGCCGAACCGGTGCCCTTTCCGTGGCCGACCGTCATCTCCGCGATCCTGATGGCGCTCGCCATCCTTCTGATCATCGGCTTCACCGTGCGGCGGGTGACCCGGCCGCTCGCGGCGCTGGCCAACAGCGCCGAGGCGTTCGGGCGCGGCGGGCCGTCGAAGCCGCTCCCCGAATCCGGGCCGAGCGAGGTCCGCCGCCTGACCTCCGCCTTCAACCAGATGCAGGAGCGACTCGAACGCTTCATCGCCGACCGGACACGGATGCTGGCCGCGATCGGCCACGACCTGCGCACGCCGATTACCTCGCTCAAGCTGCGCGCCGAGCTGCTCGACGATGAAGAGGCGCGCGAAAAGATGACCGCGACCCTCGACGACATGCAGCGGATGACCGAAGCGACGCTCGCCTTCGCCCGCGACGACGCGGCGGCCGAGGGGATCCGGTCGGTCGACCTCGAGGCGCTGATCGAAAGCATCGCCGACGATCAGACGACGCTCGGCAACAACGTGGCGTTCGAGGGCAACGGGCGCCTTCCCTATTCCTGCCGTCCGACGGCGATCAAGCGGGCGATCGGCAACGTCCTGGAGAACGCCGTCCGTTATGGCAAGCGCGCCCGCATCGCCCTCAGCGACACGCCGGCCGGCCCGATCATCACCATCGACGACGACGGACCGGGGATTCCAGCGGACCGGCTGGAAGAGGTCTTCAAGCCCTTCGTCCGGCTCGAGACCTCGCGGAGCCGAGAGACCGGCGGCGTCGGCCTCGGCCTGTCGATTGCGCGCTCGATCATCCTCGGCCATGGTGGCGAGATGGATCTGTCCAACCGTACCGGCGGTGGCCTCCGCGTCGAGATGCGCCTGCCGCGCGTTGCCACCCTTACGTCGTAGCCGGAACGATGGTCGGACCGCTAGCCCGACGCGTTCGCCGATTATGCTGCTTGCTGGTCGCGGCGGTCTTCTTCCCGTTTCTTCTCATCCCGGCCTGCGCCCAGACCCGGCAGCGGGACACCGGGCCGGAACCCGAGCTCGCGCCCCTGCTCGAGGCGGCCAGGGCCGCCACGGAGACGACGCTGCTTCCGGGTCTTGGCTACCGGGTTGTCACCCTCTCCGGCGCGGACGTCACCATCCACGTCTTCGCCTTTGACGCGGACGGTTTCGATCTCCGCACCGTGCAGCAGACCAGGCAGAGCGGCGACCACGTTGCCGATATCCTCGACCGGTTCGGGGGTGTCTTCGTCATCAATGGCGGCTTCTTCGAGAAGGACGCGGACGGCCGCCTGTCGCCGAGCGGGCTCCTGGTGATCGATGGCGTCGAAATCACGCCCGAGCATGGGCGCGCCGGATCCGGAATCCTCCATGCCGGCGCGAACGGGATCGCGATCGACTACCGCGCCGACGCGCCGGCCGCCGACCGGCTGGCGAGCGCCGTCCAGGTCGGCCCGGTGCTGGTCGACGCCGGCGGCAAGGTCGGCATCCGCAGCCAGGGGGTCCGCGATCGTCGCAGCGCCATCTGCCTCGGCGCCGGCAAGATCATCGCGGTGGTCGTGGATGGCAACGGCCTCAGCCTGTTGCGGCTGGCGGAATTCCTGGCAGCGGCCGAGGCGGCTGGTGGGGTCGGCTGCGATATCGCCCTCAACCTCGACGGCGGCCCCTCGACCCAGGCGATGTTCCGGGGCGGTGGGCGGGAGATCGCCATTTCCGGCGGTTCCACCGTTCAGAATGCCGTTGTGCTATCCATCCATCCTCAATAGCCGCCAGTGCCGCCCAACGCGGGCCGGACGCGGCAGAGAATGGGAAGGAAATCACACATGCCGATGGTCAGGATCGCCTATGTCGCCGAAACGCTCGGCGAGGATGCCCAGGCACGAAAGGCGGCAATCGCCAGCAAGGTCTCGCAGGCGCTGTCCGACGAGATGGGCGTCGCACAGGGTGACGTCTCGGTGGTCTTCGAGAATGTCGGGGCCAGGGACTGGTTCGTCGGCCGCGAAAGTGTCAAAGAGATGCAAAGCAAGTCCCTCTGACGTGCCTTTCCGCCTCTAACGGCACGGCGCGGGCGAACCGCCCGCCTCGCCCGTTTCCCGCCCGAACTCCGCGTCATGCCCGACCGCATCCTCCTGCCGCTGATCGTCGCCTGCGCGCTGTTCATGGAGAATCTCGACGCGACGGTGCTGTCGACCGCCCTGCCGGCGATCGCAAAGGACTTCGACGCCAATCCCATCCATCTCAAGCTGGCGCTCACCTCCTACCTGCTGGCAATCGCCATCTTCATCCCCGCCTCGGGCTGGCTCGCCGACCGCCATGGCGCGCGCCTCGTCTTCCGCCTGGCGATCCTCACCTTCGTCACCGGGTCGATCCTTTGCGGCCTATCGAGCTCGATCCCGGAGATCGTCGCCGCCCGTATCGTCCAGGGAATTGGCGGCTCGATGATGGTGCCGGTCGGGCGGCTGGTGATCCTGCGCAGCATCGACAAGCGCGACCTCGTCGGCTCGCTTGCCTGGCTCACGGTGCCGGCCCTTATCGGACCGGTGATGGGACCGCCGGTCGGCGGCTTCATCACCACCTATTTCGAATGGCGCTGGATCTTCTGGATCAACGTCCCGGTCGGCGTGCTCGGGCTGGTTCTCGCGACACTCTACATCCCCGACATCCGGGGCGCCGACCGGCCCCGCTTCGACGCCCGCGGCTTCGCCCTTGCCGGCCTCGGGCTGGCGCTGTTCATGAGCGGCTCGACAACGCTCGGCCTCGACCTCCTGCCCCTCGGTTATGTCTTCGCCATGCTGGCCGGGGGCGGGGCGTTGCTCCTCGCCTACATCGCGCATAGCCGAAGGGTCGCGGCACCGATCATCGACCTTTCGCTGTTCCGCATCCACACGTTCCGGACCAGCATGGTGGGCACGATGCTGTTCCGCATCGGTGTCGGCGCCACGCCATTCCTGCTGCCCCTCCTCCTCCAGCTCGGCTTCGGGATGACGCCTTTCCGGTCGGGGATGATCACCTTCGCCGCGGCGATCGGGGCGCTTGCCATGAAATTCGCCGCGCCGCCGATCCTGCGCCGCCACGGCTTCCGCTCGGTGCTGGTGGTCAACGCGGTCGTCGCCGGGCTGTTCGTCATGCTGCCGGCAGCCTTCGTGCCGACCACGCCGGTGTGGCTGATGACCGGCCTGCTGCTGGTCGGCGGCTTCTTCCGCTCGCTGCAATTCACCAGCGTCAACGCCCTCGCCTTCGCCGATATCCCGCCGGACCGGATGAGCCGGGCAACGACGATGACCAGCGTCGCCCAGCAGCTCGCGCTCAGCATCGGTATCTCGGTCGGCGCCATCATGGTCCAATTGACCAGCGCCGCGACCGGGGGAGAGATTGCCGCCTCGTCCTTCTGGCCGGCTTTCCTGGTGGTCGGCATGCTGACGACCGCCTCGACGGTACCCTTCATGCGGCTTGCGCATGACGCCGGCCACGAGATGTCCGGCCACCGGCGCTACGCCCCGGACGCCGTCACCACCATGCGCGAGCGCTGATCCTAGCCGGTGACCTCGTCCTCGCCGCGGAAGCCGCGGGCGACCAGGTAGAGCTCGACGGAGCCCTTTCGGCTTGCCGGCGGCTTGACATGGTGAACCTTGTCGAAGCTGCGCTTCAGCATCGTCAGGAGGTCGCGCTCGGCGCCGCCCTGGAAGACCTTGGTGACGAAATGTCCCCCTGGCTTCAGCACCGAGGTGGCGAAGTCGGCGGCCACCTCGCAGAGGTGCATCGTGCGCAGGTGGTCGGTCTGGCGGTGGCCGGTGGTCGGCGCCGCCATGTCGGACATCACCACGTCGGCCAGATGTCCGCCAAGCGCCTGCTGGATCGCTTCCGGCGCATCGTCGTCGAGGAAGTCCTTGCGGAGGATCACCACGCCCGGCAGCGGCTCCATCTCAAGATAGTCGATCGCCACGACATGGGGATCCCCGTCGGAGGTCCCGACCCGTTCGGCCGCGACCTGGCACCAGCCGCCGGGCGCGGCGCCGAGATCGACCACCCGGTCTCCGGGCCGGAACAGCCCGAACTTCTCGTCCAGCTCGATCAGCTTGAAGGCCGAACGGGCGCGATAGCCTTCGGCCCGGGCGCGCGCGACATAGGGATCGTTGAGTTGCCGCTCCAGCCAGCGGGCCGATGATGCCTTCCGGCGCCGGGCGGTCTTGACCCGTACCTTGAGTTGCCGGCGGCCGCTGCTCGGGCGCTTTTCATCCATGGCTGGTATGGCCGCCACGCCGCCGAGGGCGAGGTCGCCAGGCATCGTCCTCGCTCATCAGCTCGACCAGCAACCCTTCGCGCAAGCCGCGGTCGGCAACGCGCAACCGGTCGACCGGCCAGCGACGGCGGAAAGCCTCTAGGATCGCACAGCCGGCAAGAACCAGGTCGGCACGTTCGCGGCCGATACACGGATTGGCGACGCGGGTGTCATAATCCATGGCGGCGAATTCCGCGACCAGCTCGGCGACCCGCTGACCCGACAGCCAGGTCCCGTCCACCCGCCGCCGGTCATATCGGGGAAGACGGAGGTGGACCCCGGCAAGGGTCGTCACGGTGCCCGACGTGCCAAGCATATGGACGGCACCGGTGGCCACGGCACGGTCGAGTGTCTCGACCTGCGGGAAGGCGTGAAGCAATGCAGCCACTTCCTCGACCATCGCCTCGAACTGCGTCCGGGAGACATGCCGGCCGCCGTGGCGCTCGCTGAGATTGACGACGCCGACCGGCAGCGACATCCAGCTCCGCACCCGGTCCGACATGCGCCGGCGTTTGCCCGCGGTGGTCGCCAGATCGATCCAGACCAGCTCCGACGAGCCGCCGCCGATATCGAAGAGCACCACTCCGGA
>NZ_JAGRLA010000153.1 GCF_020442045.1 Bauldia sp.
CTGGCTCGCCAGCATCTCGCCCAGGCCCTTGAAGCGCCCGATCTCGACCTTGCCGCGACCGCTGAACTCGCTCGCCAGCAGCTCGTCCTTGTGGCGATCGTCGCGGGCATACATCGTCTTGCCGCCCTGGCTGATCCTGTAGAGCGGCGGCACCGCCATGTAGAGATGGCCTCCCCGCACGAGCTGCGGCATCTCCTGGTAGAAGAAGGTGATCAGCAGCGAAGCGATGTGCGCGCCGTCGACATCCGCGTCGGTCATGATGATGATGCGGTCGTAGCGCAGGTCCTCGTCGCGGTATTTCGACCGCGTGCCGCAGCCGAGCGCCTGGATCAGGTCGGAGATCTGCTGGTTGGCCGTCAGCTTGTCGTGCCCGGCGCTGGCGACGTTGAGGATCTTGCCGCGCAGCGGAAGGATCGCCTGCCTGGCGCGGTCGCGCGCCTGCTTCGCCGAGCCGCCGGCCGAATCGCCCTCGACGATGAACAGTTCCGCACCCGCCGCCGCGTTCTGCGTGCAGTCGGCGAGCTTGCCCGGCAGCCGCAGCTTGCGCACCGCGCTCTTGCGGTTGACCTCGCGCTCCTGGCGCCGCCTGAGCCGCTCGTCGGCGCGCGCGATCACCCAGTCGAGCAGCTTGGTGGCTTCCTGCGGATTGTCGGCCAGCCAGTGGTCGAACGGGTCGCGCACCGCGTTCTCCACGATGCGCTGTGCCTCGACCGTCGCGAGCTTGTCCTTGGTCTGGCCGACGAATTCGGGCTCGCGGATGAACACCGACAGCATGCCTGCCGCCGACACCATGATGTCTTCGCTGGTCACCACGGAGGCGCGCTTGTTGCCGATCAGCTCGGCATGGGCGCGCAGGCCGCGCAGCATCGCGTTGCGGAAGCCGGCCTCGTGCGTGCCGCCCTCGGCGGTGGGAATGGTGTTGCAGTAAGAGTTGAAGAACCCGTCGCCGGTGTACCACGTGACGGCCCATTCGAGCGAGCCGTGCCCGCCGGGCTTCTCGCTGCGCCCCGAAAACGGCTCGCGCGTCACCTGCATCTCGCCGTCGAGCGAGGCCGCCAGATAATCCTTCAGCCCGCCGGGGAAGTGGAACGTCGCGCGCTCCGGCGTCTCGTCCTTCTCCTTCAGGAGCGAGGGGTCGCAGACCCAGCGGATCTCAACGCCGCCGAACAGATAGGCCTTCGACCGCGCCATGCGGTAGAGCCGTGCCGGAACGAACCGGGCGCCAGCGCCGAAGATGTCGGCGTCGGGCTTGAAGCGGACGCGGGTCCCGCGCCGGTTGTGGACCTCGCCGAGCGACTGAAGCCCGCCCTTCGGTACGCCGCGCGAGAAATCCTGCCGGTAGAGCTTGCGGCCGCGCGCGACCTCGACCTCCAGCTTCTCCGAAAGCGCGTTGACGACGGACACGCCGACGCCGTGCAGACCGCCGGAGGTCTCGTAGACCTTGGAATCGAACTTTCCGCCGGCATGCAGCGTGGTCATGATGACCTCGAGCGCCGACTTGGACTTGAACTTGGGATGCGGATCGACGGGAATACCGCGCCCGTTATCGGTCACAGCGAGGAAGCCGTCGGCGTCGAGCTCGACTTCGATGAAGGTGGCATGGCCGGCGACGGCCTCGTCCATCGAATTGTCGATGACCTCGGCGAACAGATGGTGGAGCGCCTTCTCGTCGGTGCCGCCGATATACATGCCCGGGCGCCGGCGCACCGGCTCCAGGCCTTCCAGCACCTCGATGTCCGCCGCGCTGTAATTGTCGCTGGCATCCTTCGCCGGCGCCGGGCGGCGCTGCGCCTCCCGGACAATCGGGTCGACACGTTCCGCGGGCGCCGGCTTGTCCTGCAGGGCGCCGAAAAGGTCGTTATTGTCGTCCATTCAGAGTTGCCGCTTTCCAGTCTGCGAATCACCGCCGATAGTGGCATTTTTCAGATGGCGGCGCGAGCGAGGTTCCCGTTCCGTTCGGCGCAGTATGCCGGATCATCCTCCGGCCACATGTTCGAGGATGCGTTCGGCCTCGGAGGGAGTTATTGCCGAGGCGTTGAAGTGCGCGCTGAGGCGCAGCCCGCCAGCATTCTCCACGACCCCGACAGCCAGATGGGTGAGGGGCCGGATCGGAGGTAGCAGGTCGTAACTGTCCAGCACAAGGTCGCCGGCGCGCATGATCCCGTCCGTTCCGGCGAGAGGGCTATCGCGGAAGACCCGGCCGAGATTGCTCAGCACGGCCGTCGAGTGGCAGTGACCCGGTCCGCAGACCCAGACGAGGCCTCCCCGGATCGCCCCGAAGGCGGAAACCGCCCGGTGCAGCGTCAGGCCGGCGCGATGGCGCTTGATGTGTCGTGTCTCGGCGACGATGCCTTGGAGAAGCCCGTCAGCATCCTCGAACGCCGCCGGCCTGCGCCCGAGAAAGGCCATGCCAACCACATTGGCGGCCGGCATCGCCGCCAGCTTTGCGTCGCGCAGGTTTGTCGGCATCGACAGCCGGACCGGCCGCGGCCCGCCCGATGCGCGGTTGTGCGCGTCGATCGCCAGGAACATGTTGCGCAAGAGAAGATCGTTCAGGGTTCCATCAGCTGCCCGGGCCAGCGACCGCAGGCGGTCGATGCCGTCCGGCGTGATGTCCAGCGACCGGTGTGCGGGAAACGGCTGCCCGCCCGCCGCGGGGTCGCGGTTGGCGCCGCCTTGCGATGAGGCCACGGGCGAAGCGGGCCGAAACAACCTCAGGCCGCGCAGAATGTCGATTGGCAGGCGTGCGAGGCGCTCGCGCCGCCCAAGCCCCGGCTCGGACCGGCGTTCGAGAAGTGCTGCATCCAGTTCGATGCGGTCTGGCGGAGCGCCTGCCGATCCGGGAGCGGCATATTCGGCCAGCACGTCTTCCAGAAAGCGCGTGATGCCGATCCCGTCGCAGACCGCGTGATGGACCTGTATCCACAGTTCCGATCGGTTGGCGTCGGTTTCGATGAAGAAGAAGCGAAGGCCGACTTCCCGTCGGAGATCGAGATAGGGTTCGCCGCCCGGATAGTCGATCGGTCCTGCCTGCGTGGCAAAAGCGATGTAAGGCTCCGGCTGCGGCGCCTCGATCCAGTGGAGGTCGCGCGTGCGGGCCTGTCGCCTGCCGGAGATGACCGCCCGTGTGAGTGGATGTCGCATCTGCGCATGGCGGATGGCAGTGCGCATCCGCGTCGGGTCGGGCCGCCCCGAAAAGCCGGCGCGCACGAAAAAGGTCATCGGCGCCGGCCGCCTGTCGTCGGCGTACATGTAGTGCTCGAAGGAGGTTAACCGCATTCGCTGTCAGCCTGCACGCGCCCGTCTCCCCTCCGACCAGCGGCGCCAACGTCCGCTCTGCACTCGTGTTTGGCGATTCGTCCGCCGGTTCAGTCACCTTTTAGCGATCGTCTTTAGCCGCGGATAACCACGCGGAATGATAACGGCCGCTTCGGCGCTCGGCCATGCCCAATTCTTTAGGACTCGTCCCTAGCGTGACACGGATCAACAGCCGGAATCCGACTGAAGGGCATTGGGGCGTGAAGCGTAAAATCATCACCATGATCGGCATCGCCGCCATTTTTGGCGCGGCATCGATATTCGCCGCGGACATATGGCTCAAGAGCGCGGCTCGGTCGCAGGCCCGGCCCCAGCCTGTCGTTGCCGAGGCGCCGAAGGTCGAATTCAAATCGATCGTCGTGGCCAAGGCGCCGCTTCGCTTCGGTATGACGCTCGAACCGGCTTTGCTTGAGGAAATTCCCTGGCCGCAGGACGCATTGCCCGACGGTGCGTTTCCGACGGTCGACGCATTGCTGTCCGAAGGCGGGCGGGTCGTGCTGTCGCCGGTCGAGACCAACGAGCCGGTGCTGCTCGCCAAGCTGTCCGGACCGAACGGCCGCGCCACGCTGTCCAACATTCTCGCGCCCGGCATGCGCGCCGTCACCATCAAGGTGGACGAGATCGCCGGCGTCGGCGGATTCATCACCCCGGGCGACCGGGTCGACGTGGTGCTGACGCGCAATGCCGGCAACATCCGCGAGGTCGAGGGCAATGCCAAAGGCGCTTCGGGCTCGACGATCACCACCGAAATAGTCGTCGAGAACGTCAAGGTCCTGAGCGTCGGCCAGGGTGCCGACGAGCGTCAGACGGGTCCCAGGGTAACGGATTCGGTCACCATCGAAGTCAACGCGGAAGGCGCGCAGAAGGTCGCGCTCGCCCGCAATGTCGGCTCGATGTCGCTGCTGTTGCGCTCCGCTGGAGAGGGCGGAACGGCGGCGGCCGGTCTCGTCACGATTTCTTCCTTTGGCGGATCGGTCGCCAAAAAGTTCAGCGATGCCGCGGGCTCCATGATCGAGAAGGTCAAGGCCGAGGAGCCCGAGAAGCAGAAATTCACGACGGTGATCGTCACGCGGGGACTGGAGGCCAAGAGCTACCAGGTCGTGACGCCTCCACAGGAATAGGGGAGCCGGGCGGCCGGCGAGGGGACTGAAGATGTTCAAGTTGAACGAAGGCAAGGCGCTGCGGCGCGGTGGCGGGTTCTGGCGGACCGTCGCACTGGTTGCCGCGCTCGTGTTTGCGATGCCGGTGGTCGATGCCGGCGCCCAGGATGGCGTCGTGCAGATCGCGGCCGGGCGCGCATCGTCGATCAAGGTTGCCAAGGGCAAGCCACGGACGATCAAGACCAGCCAGCCTTTCTACGAGATCGTCATCGGCGATCCGGAGATCGCCAACGTCAATCCACTCACCGACCGCTCATTCTATGTACTCGGCAACCAGCTCGGGACGACCGGCATCGCGTTGTTCGACACCAACAAGCAGCTCGTCGGCACGTTGGATATCGAGGTCACGCTCGACACCGACCGGCTGGCGACGACGATCCGCGAAGCCGTGCCAGGCACCAACATCAAGGTCGGATCGGCCAATGGCCGGCTCGTGCTCTCGGGCTCGGCCGAGGATTCGGTGGCCGCCGAGAAGGCGAAGAACATTGCGAGCCGCTTCTCCGGTCAGGAGGAGATCATCAACTCGGTCAACATCTCGTCGTCGCAACAGGTCCAGCTCAACGTCCGCTTCGTCGAGATCAATCGCCAGGTCGGGCAGGAACTGGGCTCTGAACTGGGCGTGACATATGCGATGCCCGGCGGCAGCGCCGTGTCGTTCAACGCCAGGCCGAAGGCGACCAACAACATCCCCGCCACCGAAGTCATCGCCACCTACATGAATGGCGGACTATCCATCGATCTCGCCATCGAGGCGCTGGAGGATCGCGGCGTCGCCCGTCGTCTCGCCGAGCCGAACCTCATCGCGCGCTCCGGCGAACGGGCATCGTTCCTGGCAGGCGGCGAATTCCCGATCCCGGTGGCGAGCGAGGAGAATACCATCACGATCGAATACAAGCGCTACGGCGTCAGCCTGGACTTCACGCCGACCGTGCTCAGCGACGGCCTGATCAGCCTCGAGATCGAACCCGAAGTCTCGTCCATCGACACTTCGGCTTCCTATCAGGTCGGCAACATCTCGGTGCCGGGCTTCGTCGTGCGCCGCGCCAAGACATCGGTCGACCTGAAGAACGGCCAGAGCTTCATGATCGCCGGCCTTTTGCAAAGTCACAACGACATGGGGACCCAGCGTGTGCCGGGGCTCGGCAAGATCCCGGTGCTCGGTGCGCTGTTCTCATCGAAGGCCTACCAGCGGCGCGAAACCGATCTCGTCATCATCGTCACGCCGTTCCTGGTCAA
>NZ_JAGRLA010000154.1 GCF_020442045.1 Bauldia sp.
CGGTTTCGTATAGGCATAGGCGCCCTCGCGCCCGCCTTCCCGGCCGTAGCCGGATTCCTTGTAGCCGCCGAAGCCGGCCGAGGCGTCGAAGAGGTTGGTCGAGTTGATCCACACCACACCGCATTTCAGTTTCGGCGCCATGTCGAGGGCGAGGTTGATCGACTCCGACCAGACGCTGGCGGCGAGCCCGTATTCGGTGTTGTTGGCAAGCGCCACCGCCTCGTCGGGCGTCCGGAACGACATCGCCACCAGCACCGGTCCGAAGATCTCGACCCGCGCGCAGGTCGAGGCCGGCTGGACGTTGGTCATCAGCGTCGGCGGGAAGAAATAGCCGGTCTTCGACGGCTCGAGCTTGGCCTGGAACACCTCCGCCCCTTCCTTGCGGCCGGTCTCGACCAGGCTGGTGATCCGTTCGAGCTGGACCTTGTCGACGATCGCGCCGAGGTCGATCGCCTTGTCGAGCGGCGACCCGACGCGGAGCGTGTCGAGCCGCGTCCTCAGCTTGGCGATGAAGGCGTCGTACGCTGTTTCCTGGACGAGGAGCCGCGAGCCGGCGCAGCAGACCTGGCCCTGGTTGAACCAGATCGCGTCGACCACGCCTTCCACCGCCGAATCGAGATCGGCGTCGTCGAAGACGATGAAGGGCGACTTGCCGCCGAGCTCCAGCGTCAGCGCCTTGCCGGAGCCGGCCGAGGCTTCGCGGATCTTGCGGCCGACCTCGGTCGAGCCGGTGAAGGCGAGCTTGTCGATGTCCGGATGTTTGACGATCAGCTCGCCGGTCGCCCCGTCGCCGGTGACGATGTTGACGACGCCCTTTGGCAGGCCCGCCATCCGGCAGATGTCGGCGAAGAGCAACGCCGTCAGCGGCGTGAACTCCGCCGGCTTCAGCACCACCGTGTTGCCGAGCGCGATCGCCGGGGCGATCTTCCAGGCGAGCATCAGCAGCGGAAAGTTCCACGGGATGATCTGGCCGCAGACGCCGACCGGCACGCGGTCCGGCATCTCCTGCGCCATCAGCTGCGCCCAGCCGGCATGGTGATAGAAGTGCCGCGCGACCAGCGGCACGTCGATGTCGCGGGTCTCGCGGATCGGCTTGCCGTTGTCGAGCGCCTCGATCACCGCGAAGAGGCGGCTGTGCTTCTGGATGAGACGGGCGATGGCATAGAGACAGCGCGCCCGCGCGTGTCCCGGCAGCGCCGCCCAGTGTCTCTGGGCGTGTCTCGCGGCCGCCACGGCGGCGCCCACGTCCGTCTCGTTGGCCTGGGCGACCTTGGCGAGCACCACGCCGGTCGCCGGATCGCGGGTCTCGAACCATTCACCCGAGGCCGGCTTCCGCCATTCCCCGTCGATGAAAAGCCCTGTTCCGTCAGCATATTGGCCGAGCCAGGCCCTGGCTTCCGCATCGCTTTCCGGCGCGGGGCCATAATCGAGGTCGTCGAGGATTTCAGCTACCGACATCAGAGCATTCCCGTTCGTTTTCAGCGTCTTGCAGCCGCGCGATCGCGGCGGTGATAACCTGCCACACCATGTCGTTGTCTTCCTTCACCGCGCGGTCGCGCAAGAGCGGAAGAGCAGGCAAACCGTGGCTTTCGAGGCCGAGTGCGACCCAGATCCGTGCGTCGCCGGCCGGGCTGGCGAAGCCCTTCGCCACGTCGCCGAGGAACGCCGGATCGACCCGGCCGAGGATGTCCGCATACATCTTCTGCGCCCGCCAAATGTCGTCCGAGGCATCGCCGTCCCAGTCCGGCGACTGTGCCTTCTCCTCGGCCAGCCTTTCCAGTTCAGTGACGATTTCCGCCACTTCCTGCGGACCGCAGCGTTCCGCCACCGTCGCGAGCCGCGCTTCCGGAATCGTCTCCCACGGGTCGAGTCCCCTGGCCGCCTCGACGATAAGCCGCCGGATTCGCGGCGTCTCGCCCGTTGCGGTCGCCGTCATCACGCCATCGCATGATGGTCGAAGGACGCATAGCGGCCGGTGACGAAATATTCGAGCTGGCGTTCGATGTCGGCGAGCAGCGACGACGCGCCGAAGCGGAACAGCGCTGGCTGCAGCCAGTCGTTGCCGAGCTCCTCCTTCATCAGGAACTGGAAGGCCATGGCGTCCTTGGCGGTCGATATGCCGCCCGCCGGCTTGAAGCCGACCACATGCCCGGTCGCCTCGCGATAGGCGCGGATCGCGCGCGTCATGACCAGCGCCACCGGCAGCGTCGCGTTGACGCCTTCCTTGCCGGTCGAGGTCTTGATGAAATCGCTGCCGGCCTGCATCGCGACGACCGAGGCACGGCCGACATTGCGCAGCGTCCTGAGGTCGCCGGTCGCAAGGATCGATTTCATGTGTGCCGGCCCGCAGGCCTGCTTGAAGGCCTTCACCTCGTCATAGAGCGCCTGCCAGTTGCCGTTCAGCACATGCTCGCGGGTGATGACGATGTCGATTTCCCTGGCGCCCGCGGCGACCGAGGCCTCGATCTCGGCGAGCCGCGTCTCGAAGGGCGCAAGGCCGGCTGGAAAGCCGGTCGAGACGGCGGCGACCGGAATCCCCGAACCCTCCAGCGCCGCGACCGCGGTCGCGACGAAGCGATGGTAGACGCAGACCGCCGCGACGGTGACCGGCCGGCCGGCAAGACCGAGCGCTTCCTGGAGGTCGGCGCGAAGCGGCTGCCGCGCCTTGGCGCAGAGCCGGCGCACCCGCCCCTCGGTATCGTCGCCGGAAAGCGTCGTCAGGTCGATGCACTGGATCGCCTTGACCAGCCACGCCGCCTGCCACTCCTTCTTCACCGTCCGGCGCGTCGGCAGGGTCGCGGTACGGCGCTGGATCGCCGACAGGTTGGCGCGGACCGCCCGCACCTGTTCGAGATCGAGGGGAATGCCCGGATTGTCCGGATGCAGTTCCGGACGGGCATTCGGCAGGTGATGGACGGAGGCGCCTTCGCGCGGAGATACGGGTAGGGACATGTCGCTAACGGTCGGACTCAATCATTCGGCAGGAAGACTCCCGCTCTCTTAGCATCTTCTGGCGGGTGTGGCGCAATGTTTCGGCCGGCGAGCCGGCTGTTGCCGCCAAACTGGCGCCCGAACGGCGCTTCGCTGCAGGATTGTCGGACACCGGGAGGCGATGGCCGAAGGCCTCGGCGACCGTGATTGCGCCACGGGTCCATTCGGGAAGCCAGGCGCCGGCGCCCCGCGAACCGCGGCTGCGGCAGACTTTAGGTATCGCGCGAGGTATCAGCTGCTATATTCGCCGGGCACCGGCCGGGCAGTCGCGCCAACCGGCGCCCGGCAGGGAGGATGATCTGAATGCAAGGACAGCCGCTTTCGAGCGCCTCCCCGGAAAGGCGATACCCGGGAGCGGCCGGGTCTAGGCGTTCCGTATCGCTCCCGCTTTTCGCCGCTTTCCTGCTCGCCGGCGGACTCGCCGCCTGCAACACCACCGGAAACCTCGGCGTCGAGCAGCCAGCCGTACCGACCATCGCGGCCCCGCCGACGACCGTCCCGGTTGCAGAACTGGTCGGCAACTGGGGATTCGCCTCCTATCACGAGGAAAAGGACCGCGGCCGGACCGAGGCGGAGGCGAAGTCCGCCTGCGGCAATCCCTACAAGATCACGCAAGGCCCCAACGGCGGCGTCATGATGTATCTCGCCGACCAGAACAAGCCGGCGGAGGTCTTCGTCAAGCAGACGCCCGACGGACGCAGCTTCATCGGTCCGCGCGGCGCCCCCGGCATGGCGCAGGACCGGGTCGTCACCTTTTACCAGAATGGAATGCTGATCACCGTATGGCTCGATAAGAGCGCGCAGCAGCGCTACGGTACGATGGTATTCGTTCGATGTTCCTGAGGGCGGCGCAATCGCGTGAGGAGACCATGAAGCCCAAATTCGTGACCATCCGCTCGGCCATGCTCGGCCTTGCCCTCGCGGCGCTCGCCGCCGCGCCCTTCTTCGCCTCGCCGGGCGAGGCGAAGAGCCGGAAGGAGCTCGTGATCGACGAGCAGCCCGGCTATGTGCCGACGCCGGAAGAGGAGATGCTCCCCGCGCAGTATCGCCCGCAACCTGTCTACTTCCGCACCAACGAGCCGCCCGGTACGATCATTATCCATACCGACGAGCGCTTTCTCTATCTGGTCCAGGGCAATGGCCAGGCGATCCGCTACGGCATCGGCGTCGGCCGCGACGGCTTCCAGTGGCAGGGTCTCCTGAAGATCTCGCGCAAGCAGGAATGGCCGGACTGGCGCCCGCCGCCGGAGATGATCCAGCGCCAGCCCTATCTGCCCCGCTTCATGGCCGGCGGCCCCGGCAATCCGCTCGGCGCCCGCGCCCTCTATCTCGGCGACACCGTCTATCGCATCCATGGCACCAACCAGCCCCGCACCATCGGCCACGCCGTGTCGTCGGGCTGCTTCCGCCTGGTCAATCGCGACGTCATCGATCTTTACACAAGAGTGCCGGTCGGCACCAAGGTCGTCGTCATGCAATCGGCCAGGCTCTAGGCCCCGGAGATCGCCATGAACCGCTTCTCAATCGGCACCGCTGCCGCAAGCCTGTTGGCAGCGACCCTGCTCACCGCCGGCCTGCCGGTTTCCGCGGCCGCCGCGACGCTCGACGACGTCAAGGCGCGCGGCAAGCTGGTCTGCGGCGTCAACCAGGGCCTCCCCGGCTTCGGCGCGCAGTCCAGCGACGGCGCATGGACGGGCTTCGACGTCGACTTCTGCCGCGCGGTCGCGGCGGCGATCTTCGCCGACCCGGACAAGGTCGAGTATGTGCCGCTTTCGGCGGAAGCGCGCTTCGCGGCGCTGGCGGACGGCGACATCGACCTGCTGTCCCGCAATTCGACCTGGACGATGGGCCGTGAGACCGAGCTCGGCCTCACCTTCGTCGGCGTCACCTATTACGACGGTCAGGGTTTCCTGCTGCCGCGCTCGGCCAACGTCTTCTCGTCCTTCGAGCTCGACGGCTCGAAGGTCTGCGTCCTGTCGGGAACGACGAGCGAAGCAAATCTCACCGACTATTTCACCGCCAACAACATGGCCTATCAGGCGGTGCTCACCGATTCGCCGGAAGCGACGCTGGCCGCCTACAGGAAGGGCGACTGCAACGTCATCACCAGCGACATGTCGCAGCTCTATGCGGACCGTCTCGAGCTCGACGACGCGGACGAGCATCTGGTGCTGGCCGACGCGATCTCGAAGGAGCCGCTCGGGCCGGTCGTCCGCCAGGATGATCCGAAATGGGCGACGCTCGTCCGCTGGGTCTATTTCGCCCTGCTCGACGCCGAGGAGCTTGGCGTCGCCTCCGACACCATCGACGACGCGCTCGCCTCGAAGAAGCCGGATGTGCGCCGGCTGGTCGGCACCGAGGGGAATTTCGGCGAGCAGCTGGGACTCTCGAACAGCTGGGCCGCCGATGTCGTCCGCCTCGTCGGCAACTATGCCGAGATCTACGAGCGCAACCTCGGGACCGGCTCGCCGCTCGGCATCCCGCGCGGCATGAACCAGCTCTGGAACCGCGGCGGACTGCAATACCCCCCGCCGATCCGCTGACCGGGACACGAGCCTAGCCGGGCGGCGTCGCGCTGAAGCTGGAGCCGAGCAGCGCGACGCTCTTGAACTGGGCATGGACCGCCATTCCGGGCGCAAGGCCGAGCGCTTCGACCGACTTCCGCGTGATCCGCCCGACGACCCGCGGCCCCGATCCATCCTCGCCGAGCGCGACCACCACGTTGACCTGCGCCTGTTCGGCGTCCTGCCCGGTGATCGTGACGATCCTCGCCGGCAGGATGTTGAGGATCGTCGTGTCGGTCGGCCGCGACCGGGCGAAGCTGACGTCCGAGGCCTGGATGCGGAGACGCTGCCGGCTTCCGATTTCGCCGCGCCGCCCCGGCACGAAGAGCGTCCCGCCCGCGACCGCGAAGCCGGTCAGGCCATAGCGATCGTCGAAGACGGCGACCATGGCCTCCAGCGTCACCGCGGCATCGGGCGCGCGCTGGAGCGGAAGGTCCGGATCGGTCTCGAGGTCGGACAACGCGCCGGAGGCGATGACCCGGCCATCGTCGATCAGCACCAGCCGGTCGGCCAGCCGTTCCAGCTCCGCGACATCGTGGCTGACATAGAGGAGCGGTATCGCCAGCGTGTCGCGGAGCGCCTCGAAATAGGGAAGGATGTCCTCCTTGGTCATCCGGTCGAGGGCCGACAGCGGCTCGTCCATGAGGAGAAGCCGCGGCCGCGACAGCAGCGCCCGTCCGAGCGCGACGCGCTGGCGCTCGCCACCGGACAGGGCCGCCGGTGCGCGGTCGAGGAGGTGGCCGATGCCGAGCAGGTCGACGACGCCGTCGAAGTCGAGCCCGCCATGGTCCGCGCCCGTCGCGCGCCGCGCGCCGTAGCGGAGGTTGTTGCGCGCCGACAGATGGGGAAAGAGATTGGCCTCCTGGAAGACGTAGCCGACCGGCCGCCGGTGCGGCTTCAGGAAGGTCCCGGTCGCGTCGTCCTGCCAGGTCGCGCCATCGACGTGCAGTTGGCCGCCGAGCCGCTCGAGCCCCGCCATGCAGCGCAGCGCCGTCGTCTTGCCGCAGCCGGACGGACCGAAGAGCCCGGTGATCCCGCGCATCGGCGCGGTGAACGCAACGTCGAGATGGAACGCTCCAAGCGTGCCGCTGAACGCCGCGTCGATCCCTTCGCCCGCCGCCATCGCTTCGCTGTCGCTCATGGTCCGGGCCGCCCGATCCGCCTGCCGGCGAGCATCATCGTCAGCACGACGATGAAGGAGAAGACCAGCATGCCGCCGGCAAGGATGTTGACCTCCGTCCAGCGCAGCGTCTCGACATAGTCGTAGATCGCGACCGAGAGCACCTTCGTCTCGCCGGGAATGTTGCCGCCGATCATCAGCACGACGCCGAATTCGCCGACCGTATGGGCGAAGCCGAGCACCGCGCCGGTGAGGAAGCCCGGCCGGGCGAGCGGCACCGCCACCGACCAGAAGGCGTCCCAGGGCGACGCGCGAAGCGTCGCCGCCGCCTCGAGCGGCCGGTCGCCGCAAGCCTCGAAGGCGTTGCGGATCGGCTGGACGACGAAGGGCATCGAATAAATGACCGAGCCGATGACCAGCCCCTCGAAGGTGAAGGCGAGCGAGCGGGCGCCGCCGAGGCTCGCGATCCAGCCGCCCGGCCCGTTCGGACCGAGTGCGACGAGCAGGTAGAAGCCGAGCACCGTCGGCGGCAGCACCAGCGGCAGCGCCACCACCGCCGCCACCGCTTCCTTCCATCGCGCCTTCGATCGCGCCAGCCACCAGGCGATCGGCGTCCCGACGAGGAGAAGGACGAGCGTCGTCACCAGCGCCAGTTCCAGCGTCAGCCGGACCGGCGTCCACAGCTCCGCCCAGTCAGTCATCGGTCCCGGGCGCGTCAATCACCGGTGCCGTATCCGTATTTCTCCTTGACGGCATTGGCTTCCGGACCTTTCAGAAAAGCGATGAAGGCGGCCGCGGCCTGGTTGCCGTCGCCGCCCTTCAACACTACGGCGTCCTGGGCGATCGGAGAATAGAGCTCCTCGGGGACGATCCAGCGCGACCCGCCCTCGCTCGTCGCGACCTGGGAGAGCGCGACGAAGCCGATCTCCGCGTTGCCGGTTGCGACGAACTGGAAGGCCTGGGCGATGTTGCTGCCCTGGACGATCTTCGGCTGAAGCGCCTGATGGACGCCAAGCGCCGTCATCGTCTCGACCGCGGCGGCGCCATACGGTGCCGTCTCCGGATTGGCGATGGCGATCTTGTCAAAGTCGCCGGTC
>NZ_JAGRLA010000155.1 GCF_020442045.1 Bauldia sp.
GATATGGAGCGGTCGCCGGCCGGTTGCGAGCGGCAATCCGACCGGTGCGCCCTTTTGGCGGACCTGCTACTGTTCGCCGATGATCGCCGCCGCCGCTCGGACCAGCATCGACCCCGATGAAGTCGCCCGCTTCTCCGCCCTTGCGGCGGAGTGGTGGGACGCCGATGGGCCGATGCGGCCGCTCCATCGCCTCAATCCGGTCCGCCTCGGCTACGTCAAGGAGCGGCTCGCCGGCCACTTCGGCCGCGATGCCCGCTCGTCCCGCGCACTCGAGGGCCTTCGCCTCCTCGACATCGGCTGCGGCGCCGGACTGGTGTCGGAGCCGCTCTGCCGGATGGGCGCGTCGGTCACCGGCATCGACCCGGCGGCGGAAGTGATCGCTGCAGCGAAGCTTCATGCCGAGGCGGGCGGCCTTGCCATCGACTACCGCGCCACCACCGCCGAAGCGCTGGCCGAACAAGGCGAGAGGTTCGACGCCGTGCTCATCCTCGAGGTGGTCGAGCACGTTGCCGACGTCCCGGCCTTTGTCGCCACCGTGGCGTCGCTGGTCAGGCCGGGGGGCATGGTGGTCGCCTCGACCATCAACCGGACCCTCAAGGCCTTTGCCCTGGCGATCGTCGGCGCCGAGTACCTGCTGCGCTGGCTGCCTGCGGGCACCCACAGCTACGACAAGCTGGTGACGCCCGACGAGCTCTCCGAGGCCTTTCGCGCCGCGGGTCTGTTTGCCGGCGACGAGACCGGCGTCATGTATGTGCCGCTCGCCGACCGCTGGCGGCTCAGCAGCGATACCGACGTCAACTACATGATGACGGCGGTGAAGCCGTGACGCCGGCCGCCGAACCCGGGAGGATCGCAATGCACTGGTTGGCCGGCCTCGCACTCTTCGCCTTCGTCCCCTTCGCCGCCCATGCCGCGGACGGGGCGACCGTCGAGCGCATCGATGTCCTCGACACCGGGGTCTATACGGTCGAGGCCGGGGCGGTGACCGCGGATCCGGATGCGCCGGGCGGGGAAATCACGGCGGTGCCGGTGGCCACCAATGTCGAGGCGACCACCGAGATCACGGGCAAGCTCGGCCTCGAGTTCGGCCTTCGCTACGTCATCGTCGGCACGCCGGAGGGCAGCGATGTGCCCCTCGACTTCGTCATCCGCTACCCGACCGACGGCCTCAAGGACCCGGCCGAGGCCGAGCCGATCCTCGAGACCCGCTTCAGCCGCGACAAGGCCATCGGCGAGACGCTCTATCTCGGCTACGGCTTCGAGAACGACTGGGAGATCGTCCCCGGCACCTGGACCTTCGAGATCGCCCACGACGGCAAGACGCTTGTCACCCAGGCCTTCACCGTCATGAAGTGACGGCTTCCGGCGCCGACGCGCCGGGCCTACCAGGGCAGCTCGTAGCCCTCGCAATGCAGGAACTTTCCGGTGCCGGCCATGTCGAGCTCGTCGATCCGCGCCATCATCCGCGCCGCCGCGTCCTGGGGTTCGACCGCCGCTTGGCCTCCTCCCATGTCGGTCTTCACCATGCCGGGGTGGAGGAGCAGCACCGGAATACTGCGCGGCTTGAGATCGAGGGCGAGGTTGACGCCTGCCATGTTCACCGCCGCCTTCGACATCCGGTAGCCGTAGGTCCGGCCCGAGCCGTTGTCGCCGATCGAGCCCGAGCGGCTGGTGACGATCACCACCTTGCTGCCGTCGCGGAGGTTGGGCAGCACCGCCCGCGTCACCCGCAGCGGGCCAAGCGCATTGACCTCGAACTGTTTGCGGATGCGGTCGAAGCTGAGGTCCTCCAGCGTCTCGTTGGAGTGGATGGCGGCGTTGTTGATCACCACGTCGATCCTGGTGTCGCCGAGTGCGGTCGCCAGCCGGTCGACCGCCGCGTCGTCGCCAACCTCGACCCCTTCGATCACCCTCACCCCCAGCCCGTCGAGAGCGTCGGAGCTCACCCGGACGGCGGCGATGACGTCATCGCCGCGGGCCACATAGGCGCGGGCGAGCGCGAGCCCGATGCCGCGATTGGCGCCGGTGATGAGGATGGTTGCCATCGTCCTTGTCTCCTTCGGTTCGGGGCGCCGCGGCGACAACGCCGGTGCAGCGCGGAAAGCGTCGTCGGGATCCGACGGCGGTCCCGGCCCGGGCCGCATGGCTCCGGCCGAACGGTCCGGCGGCAGCGGCTTCCGCGCCGGTCCTCTCGGAAGGCACCGCCATCGCCGCGGTGCCGGGGCAGCACGTCCGGGGGTTGATGCCGACAGTAGCGGGCGCCGCCGCGTCCGGCAACGTCACGGCCTGGCCGTATGGACGGCGCGCCGCCTGTGACCCGCGCCACATGGCGGGCCGGCGCGTTCATTCCGCATTCAGCCGCGGCGACGCATCCTCGCGGGCAAGGGTTGGCTCATGTCGTGACGGCCTCGGGGGAGGCCGCACCGTGGATAACGGAGATGTGAGATGCTGAACCGGATCGTCAGAAGCTTCGCCGCCGCGCTCGTCGTCGTCGCCGGCCTTGCCGCCTCGGCGCTGCCGGGCGACGCCTCGGCGTTCTTCGCCTGGCGGGTCGCCGACGTGCCGGCGTGGGATACCCTCAACCTCCGCGCCTGGCCGAGCAGCGGCTCGAAGATCCTCGTCGCCTATCCCAACGGCACAGTGCTGTCGATGACCGGCAAGTGCACCGGCGGCGTCGCCCTCGACGCCATCAACGGGTGGCCGAAGTGGAAGCAGCGCGAGATGGTCCGGACCAGGTGGTGCGAGGTGTGGGTCGATCCTGCCGGCAACGGCCAGTTCCGCACCGCCTGGGTCTACGGCAAGTACATCGCCCCGCTCTGAGCCGGCCTCACCCTGCGGCGGCGGCTTCCTTGTCGAGCCGCCGCAGCCAGCGCCGCGCCTCGCGACGGACGTTACCCGGCGCGGTGCCGCCATAACTGACCCGGCTCGCCACCGACGGCCCGACGCCGAGCCGGCCATAGACCGCCTCGGTGATACGCGGCTCGACTTCCTGCATCTCGGCGAGGCTGAGGCGGTGGAGCGGCAGCTTCCGCGCCTCGGCCAGCCGCACGATCCTGCCGGTGACTTCGTGGGCCTGGCGGAAGGTGAGGCCGAGCGCCTGCACCAGCCAGTCGGCGAGGTCGGTGGCGGTCGACAACGCGGCGCCTGCCGCCTTCCGCATCGCCGCCTTATCGACGCTCATGTCGCGGACCATGCCGGCGGTGGCGGCGATCGCAAGCTCCAGCGCTTCGATCGCGTCGAAGGCCTGTTCCTTGTCCTCCTGCATGTCCTTCTGGTAGGCGAGCGGCAGGCCCTTCAGGACGATCAGCAGGGTGTTCAGCGCGCCGACGACGCGGCCGGTCTTGGCCCTGACCAGCTCGGCGGCATCGGGATTGCGCTTCTGCGGCATGATCGAGGAGCCGGTGGTGAAGCGGTCCGACAGGCGGATGAAGCCGAAGCCTGCCGACGACCAGATGACGATCTCCTCGGCGAAGCGCGAGAGGTGGACCGAGCAGAGGCTCGCGGCCGCGAGTGTCTCGACGACGAAGTCGCGATCCGAGACGGCGTCGAGCGAATTGGCGGTCGGCCGGTCGAAGCCGAGCTCGGCCGCGGTCCGGTCGCGGTCGATCGGGAAGGAGGTACCGGCGAGCGCCGCCGAGCCGAGCGGCGATTCGTTCAAACGCTTGCGGGCATCGGCGAAGCGGCCGCGGTCGCGGCCGATCATCTCGACATAGGCGAGGAGATGATGGCCGAAGGTCACCGGCTGGGCGGTCTGGAGATGGGTGAAGCCGGGCATCACCGTGGCGGCATGCTCCAGCGCCTTTTCGGCGAGCGCCTTCTGCAGCCCGGCAAGGCCGGCGTCGATCGCGTCGATGGCGTCGCGAACCCAGAGACGCAGGTCGGTCGCGACCTGGTCGTTGCGCGAGCGGGCGGTGTGAAGCCGGCCGCCGGCCGGGCCGACCAGCTCGATCAGCCGCGCCTCGACATGGGTATGGACGTCCTCCAGCGAGCGCGAGAACGTGAACTTGCCTGCTTCGAATTCTCGCAGGATCGTGTCTAGACCCTCCAGGATCTTTTCGGCATCGTCCGCCGCAATGATGCCACGGGCGCCAAGCATCCGTGCCTGGGCCTTCGAGGCGGCGATGTCGTTCGGAAAGAGCTTCTTGTCGAAATCGATCGACGCGTTGATCTCTTCCATCACGGCGTCGGGTCCGTGGCTGAAGCGCCCGCCCCACATGCGGCTGTTCATGATCGCTCCGGAGTGAAAAATACGTATGGCTGACCAGTCCCCCCGTCGCCGACCCGCCGTCCTGTTCGCGGCCGTCGCCCTCGCGGGCATCGTTGCCGGGGCGGTTGCGGTATATGTCATGCGGTCGGGGGATGGCAACGGCGGCGATCCGGCCGAGACCGTCGAGGTCGATTGCTCGCCGGCCGCGGCGGTCGCCGAACGCGTCGATCCCTTCGCCAGGGGCGAGGTCGCGGCCTTCAGCGCCGCCTCGGATCCGGACTATCTCGGCGGCCTGAAATTCCTCGACCCCGAGGGCGCGGAAACCACGCTTGCCAGCTTCGCCGGCAAGACGACGCTGGTCAACCTGTGGGCGACATGGTGCGTGCCATGCCGGACCGAGATGCCGGCGCTGGACCGTCTCGAGGAAGCGCTCGGCGGCGACGATTTCCAGGTCGTGGCGATCAATATCGACCTCGACAACGAGGAACGGGCGCGCGCCTTCCTCGACGAGATCGAGGTCAAGACTCTCGGCTTCTACTCGGACCCGACGACCGACGTCTTCAACGCGCTGAAGAAGCGCGGCCTCGCGCTCGGGCTGCCGACGACGCTGCTGGTCGACGGCAAGGGATGCCGGATCGGCTCGGTCCAGGGGCCGGCGGAATGGGATTCGCAGGACGCCAAGGCGCTGATCGGCGCAGCGCTCCAGGGCTAGGGCCGCTTCAGGCCGCCTGCGCGGCGACGTCGGTGACCGGCGCCGGGGACGGGGCGGCCGCCGGCGCCTCGCCGTCCTTCCCGGCCATGACGATGCGGTCGCGACCGGCGGCCTTGGCCCGGTAGAGCGCCTTGTCGGCCACCGCGAGGATCGAGTCGACGGTCAGGCCGGCGTGGTTGCCGCTCTCGGCGATGCCGCCGCTGAGGGTCGGGCGCAGGGTGCCGGTCTCGATGCCCCGGCACGCCTCGGCAAAGGCCTGGCGAATGCCTTCCGCCACGACGAGGGCCGAGCGCGCCGGCGAATCGGGAAGGGCGATGGCGAATTCCTCGCCGCCGAGGCGTCCGACCAGATCGGGTTCGCGCAGGATTTTCAGGGTGGTCGCGCCGAATTGCTCGAGGACCCGGTCGCCGATGGCATGGCCGTGGCCGTCGTTGATCGCCTTGAAGCGGTCGAGGTCGAAGACGATGACCGAGAAGGGCCTGCCGTCGAAGAGCGACCGTTCGAGCAGACTGGCGGCGTCTTCCAGGAAGGCACGACGGTTGGCGACGCCGGTCAGCGGATCGATCCGGGCGGCGGTCTTCTGCACCAGCTCGCGCTGCTCCTTGACCATCGCCACCGCGAAGATAGCGGTGCCGACGACGAAGGCGAGCGTCTCGAAGTGGACGAGGCCGAGCCAGCTCAGCGACCTGGGCGGATATCCCGACTCGAGGTGGCCGGTCGCCGCAAGGACCGCGCCGATGCCGAAAAAGGCGCCGTGGAGCAGAAGCAGGACGATCAGCGGCAGGCGGGTCTGGACACCGCGGTTGCCGACCCAGAATTCGGCCGCGGCGGCGAGCAGATAGATCGAAATCACGGCAAGGTTCAGCGCCATCTGGGCATCGCTGGACAGGCGCAGGACCGTGACGAAGGCGACCAGCCAGATGGTCGTCCCGGTGGCGACGAGGGTCTTGCTGGGCGCCCGCCGGTTGCTGCTGACCGCGGCGGCCCAGACCAGGGCCGGGCTGAGGTTGAGGAGCAGGATCCCGAGAATCGTCGAGGGAAGGCCGAAATCGGTACCGGAGGCGGAGATGAGCGGCACGCCGGTGGCGAGGGCAAGGTTGGCGCCGGCCCACCAGAGCGGCGCCTTGTTCTCGCGGTTCTGAAGCCAGGCGAAGACCAGGAAGGCTCCGCTCACCGCCGCGACGAAGCTGGCGGCGAGCATCAGGGTCGGCAGGTCTATCGTCATGTTTCCCCGGCGGCGATTTTCCTCGACCGGCCACTCTGGCCGACAACTTTGGGGCGAAGCCTAGCCGCAAAGATCGAACGACCGGTTATGCCGATGCCCGGAATTCGGGGGGTCGAAGTAACGGTTCGTTAGGCCTGTCCGGAGGCGGCGGCTGAGGCGCCGCGCCCGACGCCGATGCGCCTGCCGGCGGCGCGGAGCCGCCGGAGCGGGTCAGAGCGCCTGCGGAAGGCGGTCGAGCGGCGTGATCCGCAACGCGGTGATGCGGTTGCGGCTCTTGCGCAGCACCTGGAAGCGGTAGCCGTGGAAGGTGAAGGCCTGGCCGGGCTCGGGAATGATCCGCGCCTCGTGGATGACCAGGCCGGCGATGGTGGTCGCCGCCTCGTCCGGCAGGTTCCAGTCCATGGCGCGGTTGAGGTCGCGGATCGGAACCGAGCCGTCGACATTGACCGAACCGTCGGGCTGGGGGCGGACGCCGCGCAGCTCGATGTCGTGCTCGTCGGCGATGTCGCCGACGATCTCCTCGAGGATGTCCTCGAGGGTGATCAGGCCCTGGACCTCGCCATATTCGTCGACGACCAGGGCGAAATGCGCCTTGCGCTTGAGGAAGGCGTTGAGCTGGTCGTTGAGCGACGTCGTGTCGGGGACGAACCACGGCTTCTTGGCGACGGCGCGGATGTCGACCTCGCTCATGTCGCCACCGGCCGACTTGATGATGCGCAGCAGGTCCTTGGAATGGACGACGCCGATGATGTTCTCGGGCTCGTCCTCCCAGATCGGGACGCGGGTATAGGGGCTGGCCAGGATGTTCTCGACGATCTGGTCGGGCGGCTCGGCGGCGTTGACGGTGTGCATGTTGGTGCGGTGGACCATGACGTCGGAGACGTCGAGCTCGCCGAGATCGAGGAGGCCGCCGAAGCGGTCGCGCTCGACCTTGACGACGCTGCCCTCGGCATGAAGGAGGTCGACCTGGCCGCGCAGCTCCTCGGCGGCCGACAGCACCGCCTTGCCTTCCGACGCGTTCCAGCCGAAGAGGCGGAAGATGCCGCGGATCAGCACCTGGACCGCGGCGACGATCGGCGACAGGGCGGCGACGACGAGGCCGAGGACCGGCGCGGTGGCCTTGGCGAAGCGGTCCGGGTTGCCGATCGCCAGGGTCTTGGGAAGGATCTCGCCGAAGACCAGGACGAGGAAGGTCATCGCGATCGTCGCATAGGCGACGCCGGCCTGGCCGAAGACCGTCAGCAGGACGCTGGTGGCCAGCGCCGAGGCGAGGATGTTGACGACGTTGTTGCCGAGCAGGATCGCGCCGATCAGCTTCTCGCGGTCGGCGATCAGCCGTCCGACGATGCCGGCCCGCCGGTCCCCGGATTTCTCCAGTTGCAGCATCCGCGCCTTCGACGCCGCGGTCAGCGCGGTCTCCGAGCCGGAAAAGAAGGCCGATACGGCGACCAGGACGACGATCGCCACGGCGATCAGCGCGATGGTCATTTCGCCAGTTGCTCCTCGAGGAACGCCTCGACCTCGTCGCTCGGAACATCCCTGGCGATGAACGCCTCGCCGATGCCGCGGGTGAGGATGAAGGTCAGCTTGCCCTGCGCCACTTTCTTGTCCTGGGCGATATGGTGCATCAATGTCGCGGCGTCGGGAAGATCGCCCTCGATCTGGCCGATGCGGGTCGGCAGGCCGACCTCGCCGAGATGGGCCTCGACGCGGCGCGCGTCCTCGAGGCCGGAGAGCCCGAGCCTGAAGGAGAAGTCGAAGGCGAGCACGGTGCCGATCGACACCGCCTCGCCATGGAGCAGGCGGTCGGAATAGCCGGTGACGGCTTCCAGCGCATGGCCGAATGTGTGGCCGAGGTTGAGCAGCGCCCGGGCGCCCTTTTCGCGCTCGTCCTCGGAGACGATCTCGGCCTTGCCCCTGCATGCGACCGCGATCGCCTTTTCGCGCTCCGGCCAGCCGGCGGCGACCGACCGCCAGTTGGTTTCCAGCCAGGCGAAGAAGCCGGCGTCGCGGATCAGCCCGTATTTCGCCACTTCGGCATAGCCGGCATTGAAGATGCGCGGCGGCAGCGAATCGAGGATGCCGGCATCGGCGAGGACGAGGTCGGGCTGGTGGAAGACGCCGACGAGATTCTTGCCGCGCGGGGTGTTGATGCCGGTCTTGCCGCCAACCGAGGAATCGACCTGGGCGAGCAGCGTGGTCGGCACCTGGATCAGGTGGGTGCCGCGCAGGACGATACCGGAGGCGAAGCCCGCGAGGTCGCCGACGACGCCGCCGCCAAAGGCGAGGACGGCGTCGTTGCGCTCGATCCGGGATTCGAGCAGCGCGTCGACGACCCTTTCGAGGGAGGCGAAGCTCTTCGACGCCTCGCCCGGCGTGATGACGATGCGGGTGTGGCGGATACCGGCCCCGTCGAGGCTGGCGACCAGGGTGGTGAGGTGGTGGGCCGCGACCGTCTCGTCGGTGACGATGGCGATCCTCGCGTCGGGCAGGCGCCGGGCGATCTCCATGCCCGCCCGGTCGATGATGTCGCGGCCGACGAGGATGTCATAGGAGCGGCTGCCGAGCTCCACGGAAATCGTGGTCGGCGTGGCTTGCGCTGTCGATTCGCCCTGGCTCATCTCTCGACCTTTCCGCTGGCCTCGTCACCGAGATATTCGTCAAGTGCCTCGAAGATGCTGTCGATCACCACATCGTGGGCGACGTCCCGCGACTGGATATGAATATCGGCCTCGGCATAGACCGGATAGCGCTCGGCGATCAGCCGATCGACCACCGCCGCCGGGTCGTCGGTCCTCAGCAGCGGGCGGTTGGTCCGCCGCCGCACCCGGGCGAGGATCAGGTCGCGGCCCGCCTTCAGCCAGATCGAGATGGCGCCGGCCTGGATCGCCGCCCGGGTCTCGGGCTGGATGAAGGCGCCGCCGCCGGTCGCCAGCACCTTCGGGGCGCCGTCGAGCAGGCGCTGGATGACGCGACGCTCGCCGTCGCGGAAATAGGCCTCGCCGTGCTGCTCGAAGATCTCGGTGATGGTGGCGTTGGCCGCTTCCTCGATCTCGGCATCGGCGTCGATGAAGGGCAGGCCGAGCCGCGCCGCCAGCCGCCGGCCGATCGAGGACTTGCCGGCGCCCATCATGCCGACCATGGCGATCGTCCGCCCGGCGAGCAGGCGGGTGACGCGGGCCTCGCGTGATTCGCGGCCGTCGACGGGGGGCGGGTCGCGCCTGGAGGTCAATCCGGTGTCTTCCATGGGCCTATGGGGCGCGACCTAGAGCCGTTTTCGACCGCTTCTGTCAAGTGATCCCGGCCGATCGCGCCGGCCGGCTTGAAACCTGCCATCTTCTGGACGACAACACCATCCATGCGGCGGACAAGACGCGGCCTCTCAATCGGTTCCGCATCCACCGCCGATCGGGAACCGCAATGCCTACGATTGCAAGGTTTGTAACGACCCTGGCGGTGATCGCCGCGCTCGTCGCGGCGGCGATGTTCTACCTCGCCAATTTCGTGACGCCGCGGAACCGGGAGATGTCGGTCCGGATTCCCTCGAGCGAGCTCGAGCCGGTGCCGATCATCAAGCCCGCGCCGCCGCCGGAGCCCGAACCGGCCGAAGAAGACGCCGGCGGCGCGGCGGCAGCGGAATGACGCGGGCGAGGCCGCCACATGGCGGCCACCAGATCGAGGCCTTCCTCGAGATGATGAGCGCCGAACGCGGCGCCGCGCCCAATACGCTGGCCGCCTACCGCCGGGATCTCGACGATTATGCAGGACATCTCGCCCGGAACGGAACGGATTTCGAGCGCGCCGGCGCCGAGCAGATCCGCCGCTATCTCGGCGATCTCGACGCGCGGGGGATGGCGGCGCCGACCGTGGCGCGGCGGCTCTCGGCGATCCGCCAGTTCCATCGCTTCCTCTACGGCGAGGGGGCGCGCGGCGACGATCCGACCGGAACGATCGACGGACCGCGCCGGCCGGCCCGCCTGCCCAAGGTGCTGAGCGAGGCCGAGGTCGACCGGCTGATCGGGGCGGCGGCGGAGGCGGCGGGGCGGGAGGACGTGTCGGCGGCCGCCAAGCTGAGGTCGCTGAGGCTGCATGCCCTGCTCGAGCTGATCTATGCGACGGGGCTCAGGGTCTCGGAGCTGGTCGCCCTGCCGGCGACGGCGATCCGCGACGATACCCGCTACTTCGCGATTCGCGGCAAGGGCGGGCACGAGCGTATCGTGCCGCTGACCGAACGGGCGCGAGAGGCGACGGCCGCCTACCTGGCCGCGCTCGACGAGAAGGAACGCCCGCCGGTGGGGGCGCGGGGAGGCTGGCTGTTTCCCTCCTCCGGCGACAGCGGGCACCTGACCCGCCAGGCTTTCGCCCGCGATCTCAAGACGTTGGCGGCTTCGGTCGGGATATCGGCGGCGAAGGTCTCGCCGCATGTGCTGCGCCACGCCTTCGCCAGCCACCTGCTCCAGAACGGCGCCGACCTCAGGGTGGTGCAGCAACTGCTCGGCCACGCCGACATTTCGACCACCCAGATCTACACCCATGTGCTGGAGGAACGGCTGCGGACGCTGGTGAGCGCCCATCACCCGCTGGCCAAGGCCTCCGGCGACTGACGGAGCGGCTGGCAGGACGGCGCGGACAGCTTCACTTGACTTGGCCGGACCGTGAGGCCAGTTTGCCGCCGCCCGCCCCACCGGCGCGGCGTAGGGGCGGTTTTGGCGTAGATTCTGGACCCGAATGCGCACGTATCTCGATTTCGAAAAGCCGGTTGCCGACCTTCAGGGCAAGGTCCAGGAGCTGCGATCACTCGGCGACGAGGGCGATGCCGTCGCCATCAATGATGAAATCAACCGGCTGGAGGCCCGCGCCGACCAGGCGCTTGGCGAGATCTATGCGAAGCTGACGCCGTGGCAGAAGACGCAGGTCGCCCGCCACCCGGACCGGCCGCATTTCGTCGATTACGCCAAGGCGCTGATCGAGGATTTCACGCCACTTGCCGGCGACCGGAGCTTTGCCGAGGACGCGGCGGTGGTTGCCGGCCTCGGCCGGTTCCGGGGCCGGGGAATCGCGGTGATCGGCCACGAAAAGGGCTCCGACACCGAAAGCCGGCTGAAGCATAATTTCGGCATGGCGCGGCCGGAAGGCTATCGCAAGGCGGTGCGGATCATGGAGATGGCGGACCGGTTCTCGATCCCGGTGCTCGCCCTCGTCGACACCGCCGGCGCCTATCCCGGGGTCGGTGCCGAGGAGCGCGGCCAGGCCGAGGCGATCGCCCGCTCGACCGAGGCCTGCCTGCAGCTCGGCGTGCCGAATGTCGCGGTGATCATCGGCGAAGGCGGTTCGGGCGGCGCGGTGGCGATCGCCACGGCGAGCAAGGTGATCATGCTCGAGCATTCGATCTACACGGTCGCCTCGCCGGAGGCCTCGGCCTCGATCCTGTGGCATGATTCGAGCCGGGCCCAGGACGCGGCGACGGCGATGAAGATCACCGCCCAGGATCTCAGCCGTTTCGGGGTGATCGATACGATCGTCGAGGAGCCGGTCGGCGGCGCCCATCGCCGCCCGGAGGAGACCGTCAAGGCGACCGGGGAGGCGATCGCCGACGCTTTCGCCACCCTCGACAACCTGCCGCCGGACGAGGTCCGCCGGCAAAGGCGGGAGAAATACCTCGCGATCGGGCGCCAGGTCTGAGGCGGCAAGCGGGCGCGTTGCCTTGCTCTTGCCTTCAACGGCCCTAAGACTAGCGGGAGTGTCGCAGATTCCGTGGCGGAAACCGGTCGGTAACGTCCCGGAAAGGTTGCGATCCTAGGACTCGCCGGGCGGGATGTTGCGACGCGGGCGGGGGCGACGGCGCAGCCGGGCTTGTTCAGGGGTAATCAATGCCGATCGGGACCTTTCTTTCCTTGCGCCGCGTGGTGGTGATCAGTTGCACCGCCCTGCTGCTTGGCGCATGCCAGGATTCGATGGTTCCCAAGGACATCCGGCCGGTATCCTCCAAGCTGACCAACCAGATGGAACGGGGCGGGATGAAGGAAACCTCGCCGATCTTCATCCGCATCTACAAGGAGGAGTCACAGTTCGAGGTCTGGAAACAGCGCTCCAACGGCCAGTATGCGCTGCTCAAGACCTACGAGATCTGCAAATGGTCGGGCGTGCTCGGGCCGAAGATCAAGGAAGGCGACAGGCAGGCGCCCGAGGGCTTCTACACGGTGACGCCGGGCCAGATGAACCCGAAGTCGAGCTACTATCTCTCCTTCAACATCGGCTTCCCCAACAAGTATGACCGGGCCCATGGGCGGACCGGATCGAACCTGATGGTGCATGGCGCCTGCTCGTCGGCGGGCTGCTATTCGATGACCGACGAGGCGGCGGGCGAAATCTTCGCGCTCGCCCGCGACGCCTTCAAGGGCGGCCAGCGGTCGTTCCAGATCCAGGCCTTTCCCTTCCGCATGACGCCGGAGAATTTCGCCAAGCATCGCGGCGACCCGAACATGGAATTCTGGAAGGAGCTCCAGGTCGGCTACGACCTGTTCAACCTCACCAAGGTGCCGCCGACGGTCGACGTCTGCGACGGGCACTATGTCTTCAAGGACGAAACCGGCGGCGCGACGGTGAAGGGCCCGGGCAAATGCCCGATCTTCACCGGGCCGGAACCGGTCGCCGCGGCGCTGATGGCGAAGATCGCCTCCGACGACCAGAAGACCGCCGCGGCCGCGGCCGAGCTCGACGCCGACGCGGCGCGGCTCGCGGCCCAGAAGCAGAAGGTCGCCGAGGAGCAGGCGGCCGAGGCCGCCAAGGAAGCCGAACGGGCGGCCCGTCCCACCGTCGTCGACCGGCTGTTCGGACGCAAGAAGAAGGAGCCCGCGGCGACTCCGGTGCCCGAGCCACAGGCGGCGGCCGAGACCACGGCCTCGGTCAAGTCGCCGGCTCCGGCTCCCGCCCCGGCGGCGAAGCCGAAATCCGACGCGGTGGTGGCGGCGAACCAGCCGGCCAAGCCGTCGGCGCCGAAGACGCCGCCCAAGCCCGTGGCGGCGGCGCCTGCCGCGCCCGCGGAACCGACGGTCGGCACGGTGGTCGACCGCGCCTTCAACTGGCCGGACGATCCCGACGTGGTGGAAGGCGCCGCGGCGATCCTGCCGCCGACTCTCGGCACCGCCAGCGACTGATCTCCCGGCGAACCCGCCTAAAGCGGCCAGACGACGAGGATCGCCGGAACGCCGACGGCGACGATGATCAGCTCCAGCGGCAATCCCATCCGCCAGTAATCGCCGAAGGCATAGCCGCCCGGTCCGAGGATCAGGGTGTTGTTCTTGTGGCCGATCGGGGTGAGGAAGGCGCAGGAGGAGGCGACCGCGACCGCCATCAGGAAGGGGTCGGGGCTGGCGTCGAGACGCTCGGCGATGTTGAGGGCGATCGGCGCGCCGATCACCGCCGTGGCGGTGTTGTTGAGGACGTCCGACAGGGTCATGACGACGACCATCAGGACGGTGAGCACCACCCATGGCGGCAGGCCCGAGGCGAGATCGACGATGCCGCCGGCAATCAGCTCGGTGCCGCCTGACCGCTCCAGGGCCATGCCGAGCGGGATCATCGAGCCGAGCAGGATGACCACCGGCCATTCGATCTCGTCATAGACCTGGCGGAGCGGCACGATGTCGAAGAGGACATAGAGGGCGACGACGGCGGCGAGCGCCACCGGCAGGTAGAGCAAGCCGAAGCTCGCCAGCGCCACCGCCGCGGCGAAGAGGCCGCCGGCAAGCGCGGCGCGGCCGTGCTGGGTGACGCCGATGCCGCGATCGGCAAGCGGCAGGGCGCGCAGCCAGTTGGCGGCCTCGCCGAGCCGCTCGGGCGGGCCGATCAGCAGCAGCACGTCGCCGGCGCGGACCGGGAGCTGACGGACCCGGTCGCGGAAGCGGCGGCCCTGGCGGGAGACGCCGAGGAGCGCGACGCCGGTATGGCGGTTGAGGCCGACGGCGCCGGCGGAGCGGCCGTCGAGCCGCGAATCGCGCGGCACCACGACCTCGAGCAGGGCGAGGTCGCTGCCGGCTTCCCTGATCGAGTCGCGGCGCGGGAAATCGAGCTTGAGTGAGCCGACCAGGGCGTCGATCGCCTCGACCGGACCGTCGACGACGAGGATGTCGTCCTCGCGGATCTCCTCGCGACGGGCACCGCCGGGCAGCCGCCGGCCGTTGCGGATCAGGCCGAGGACGGCGACGCCGGCCTCCGTCGCCGGGTCATCGAGATCGCCGACCAGACGGCCGATGGCCGGCGACTTCTCCGGTACCGCCAGCTCGGCGACATAGCCATGGATGTCGCGGAGGTCGGCGGTCGGCGCCTTCTCGGAATTGCCGACCGGGATCAGCCGCCAGCCGATCAGCGCGACATAGGCGATGCCGACGACGGCGCAGACGAGGCCGACCGGCGCGAAGGAGAACATGCCGTAGCTTTCGCCCAGCGCCTCGCCGCGATAGGCGGCGATGATGATGTTGGGCGGGGTGCCGATCAGCGTCACCATGCCGCCGAGGATGGTGGCGAAGGCGAGCGGCATCAGACTGAGCGCGGGACTGCGTCCGGCCTTTGCCGAGGCGGATATCTCGACCGGCATGAGCAGTGCCAGGGCCGCGACGTTGTTCATGAAGGCCGACATGGCGGCGCCGATCGCGGCCATGAGGGCGATGTGCCGGCTGAGGCCGCGGCTGGTGTCGACCACCAGCCGGGCGATCCAGCCGACGGCGCCGGAATTGACCAGCCCGCGCGAGATGATGAGGACGATGGCGACGATGATGGTGGCGGGATGGCCGAAACCGGCAAAGACCTCCCCGGCGGGTATGACGCCGAGGATGGCGGCGATGATCAGCGCGCCGAAGGCGATCAGGTCGTAGCGGAAGCGGCCCCAGATCATCAGGGCGAAGACGGCGACGAACAGGGAGAACAGGATGACGTTGTCGGAGGTCATGCGTCCGCGCGGGGCCAGAATGGACGGGAAAAGACCTGACCATGGGTACAACAGGTCCGGCGTCGCGTCGATGCCGGCCGGCATTTCAGCGCGGGGCGTGACGGCCGACGACGAGGAAACCGAGAACCTGACCGTCATTGTCGATCGTGACGATCGGTCGTCGCCGCTCTGGCTGCTGCTGGTCTTGCCCGACACCGCCGAGGAGCGCCCGGACTATGACATCAAGGGGCAATTCGCTACGGCGTTGGAGGCCGCGAAGGAGGCCGCGAGGCGGCGGGACGGTATCGCAGAGGGCTTCTCGGCCGCCGAGATGCCTCGTTCCGGCCGCGATAGACGAACCGGAGGCCGCTTGGTAATGCTCGACATTCCCGAGATAGGACCGACCAGCCATGTCCAAGCCTTTGCGCCACTACATCGCCCGCGCCGTGCCGAACGGCGACCATTACCATGCCGAGTTCGGCATGCCGGGCGGTCACGTCGATTTCGTCTATGACGATGATGGCGAGGTGAAGATCTACCATTCGTCCCAGGCCGCTGATCTTGGCGCACTTCGCACCCTCGTCTCGGCGCTCAACGCTCGATCCCGCGCCGATGTCCGGTCCTATGCGTCGATCGACCGGGTCGAGACGTCGATCAAGCCGACCGCCGAAGAGTTCGCGGCCGAGCTCGCCGAAACCGGGCTGCAGCCCGGCGAATGGGCCAGGCTGTGGGGGTCGAAGCCCGACAACGTCCTGGCCTGGCTCAGCGGCGAGCGGGACGTACCGTTTCCGATCCGGTGGGTGCTGCCCGTGCTCCGCATCCCCGGCGCCCTCGCCACCGCCGTCCGGATCACGGACGATCACACCGTCACCGACGAGAAACGCGCCGCCAAGCGGCGGGAAAGGCGGAACCGATGATCCGCACTGTCCTGCTCCGCCTGGGCCTTGTCGGGCCCCGCACCGCCGCGGAGCGCGCGGACCAGGCCATGCGCCGGCGGACCCGGCAGGCCGCCCGGATCGCCGCCGAGCTCCGCCCCGAGCATGGCATCAATGCCGAGGCGATGGCCGCCGGTGTGATTCTGCTCGACGCCCTGGTTGATCGGGGCTGCAAGCGGGCCTCCCGCTACGTCCTTGAGGGCAAGACGGTCGAGGCGGGGCGCGCCCTTGCCATCCAGGACATGGCGGCCGAGATCAGGACCGATCACGGCTATGAGATGGCGAAGCAGTTCCGCGGCCGTATGCAGGAGATGCCGGTCATCCTGCTGCTGACGCCGGAGGCCCACGAGTATCTGCCGAAGCGGATCGCAGAGCGTGAGGTGAAGATCAGGGCCGATCTGGCCTACGTCGAGCGATTGACCCGAGGGGGACGCACCGGCCGGCGTTAGGGTGCAGCCACGCCCTCGCCGTCGCGTCCCAATATGATTGTGCCGTCCTGCGGGGCGCTTTCCATCGATCGCCAATTCATCGCACCCGAAACGCGCCCATTTCCTCGCCACGTATCAGAATGCCCGTCAGCTCGACCCGTTCGTCGTACGTGATGCGGACTGACGCTAGCTTAAAGAAGCGGCCCTCAACCACGAATATGTCGTCGCATTCGGGAGCGTTTATGGGGCGAAGACCTCGAGCGCCTGGCGGATGATGGAATAGCGGGCGGGGGTCTCGGTGGTGATCTCGCCGTCGGTGCTGACCGGCATCGGCGCCGTGGTCTCGATCAGCGCCCCGGTGCTGCGGAAGACCCTGACGTCGTCACGCTCGCCCTGGCGGCCTTCGAAGAGGGCGGGAGCCATGGCGACCAGCTCCGGAATCGACGCGGTCTCGATGGCGAAGATGTCGAGGATGCCATCGTCGATGGCGGCCGTCGCCGAGACGCGCGCGCCGCCGCCATAGTGGACGCCGTTGCCGACGGTGATCTGATAGGTGGTCACGTCGGTGCGCCCGTCGTCGCAGAGGATGGCGGCCTTGAACCGTTCGGCTCCGCCGAGGGTGCCGAGGGCGGCGGCGGCATAGCTCAGCGGCCCGAGCCGGCGCTTCAGCTCGGGATCGAGGTGGTCGGTGATCGCGACCGCGAGGCCGATGCTCGAGACGTTGAGGAAGTGGACGCCGTTGACGCGCCCGATGTCGATCCTGCGGCGCGTGCCGGCGGCGATGACCCGTGCCGCCGCGGCCGGGTCCAGCGGTATCTGAAGCGTGCGGGCGAGGTCATTGGCGGTGCCGAGCGGCAGGATGCCGACGGGGCGGCCGACCTCGATCAGGGCCGGCAGCGCGCCACTGACCGTGCCGTCGCCGCCGCCGATGACGATCGCGTCGGCAGCGCCGGATTCGCGGAGGATCAGGTCGTGAACCTCCTCCAGGCCGCGGCTCGGCCGGATGTCGAGGGCAAAGCCCTCGGCGAAGAGCGCCGCGGTCGCGGCGCCGAGCGACCGCGCGGCACGGGAGGCGTTGGGATTGACGACAACCAGGAGCCGCCCGCCGGACATCGCTATGTCAGGCGAAGCGCCCGTGGCAGTGCTTGTATTTCTTGCCGGAGCCGCAGGGGCAGGGCGCGTTGCGCTGGACCTTGCCCCAGGTCGAGGGATCCTGCGGATCGATCTGGGCGGTGGCGGTGCGGCCATTGCCGCGCATCGGCTGGGCCTGCACGTCGGCGCCCCGCGGCTCGTCCATCTCGTTCTCGCCGGTCAGCGGATCGACATGGGTCTCCTCGAGGGCGTCGAAATCCTCCTCCGGCGCCAGCGGCGGCGGACGCTGGACGATCTCGACGCGCATGAGCTGGCCGGTGACCACCTCGCGGAGCCGCGCCAGAAGCGACTGGAAGAGCTCGAAGGACTCGGTCTTGTACTCGTTCAGCGGGTCGCGCTGGGCATAGCCGCGGAAGCCGATGACCTGGCGGAGATGATCGAGGGTCGCCAGATGCTCGCGCCACAGGTTGTCGAGCGACTGGAGAAGCACCGCCTTCTCGACCTGGCGCATGATGTCCGGGCCGAAGCGCACGGCGCGCTGGGCGGCCTGCTCGTCCGCGGCGCGGGTGATGCGCTCGCGCACCTCGTCGTCGGCGATGCCTTCTTCCTTCGCCCATTCGTCGATCGGCAGGTCGAGATTGATTGTCTGCTGGATCTCCTCGCGCAGGCCCGCCGCGTCCCATTGCTCGGGATAGGCCTTCTCGGGGATGTGGCGGGCGACGAGATCCTCGATGACCTCGTGGCGCATGTCGGCGACGGTCTCGGTGACTGTCTCCTGGCCCATCAGGTCGATGCGCTGCTCGAAGATGACGCGGCGCTGGTCGTTCATCACGTCGTCGAACTTGAGCAGGTTCTTGCGGATGTCGAAGTTGCGCGCCTCGACCTTCTGCTGCGCCTTTTCCAGCGCCCGGTTGATCCAGGGATGGACGATCGCCTCGTCCTCCTTGAGGCCGAGCTTCTGGAGCATGCCCTCCATCCGTTCGGCCATGAAGATGCGCATCAGGTCGTCCTGCAGCGACAGGAAGAAGCGCGACGAGCCGGGATCGCCCTGGCGGCCGGCGCGGCCGCGGAGCTGGTTGTCGATGCGCCGGCTTTCGTGCCGCTCGGTGCCGATGATGCAGAGGCCGCCAAGCTCGGGCGAGAGCGACCGCGCCTTCAGCCGCTCGACCTCGGCCCGGATCGCCTTTTCCTTCTCCTCGCGCTCCGGCCCCTCGGGCATGTCGGCGAGCTCGTGGGCGACGCGCATGTCGGCATTGCCGCCGAGCTGGATGTCGGTGCCGCGGCCGGCCATGTTGGTGGCGATGGTCACGGCGCCCGGAACGCCCGCCTGGGCGACGATCTGGGCTTCCTGCTCGTGATAGCGGGCGTTGAGGATGGTGAAGGCCCTGGTCTTGACCGCCTGTTCGTCGAACAGGCCGGCAAGCTCCTCGGGCTTGGAGAAATCGCGCTGCTTCCAGCCGGCCTTGCGGAGGAGCTCGGCGAGAAGCTCCGATTTCTCGATCGACGTCGTGCCGACCAGGACCGGCTGGCCACGGGCCTTGCAGTCCTCGATCAGGGCGATGATCGCCTTGTATTTCTCGTCCGCCGTCCGGTAGACCTCGTCGTCGCCGTCCTGGCGGACCATCGGCTTGTTGGTCGGCATCTCGACGACCTCGAGGCCGTAGATGTTGCCGAATTCCTCCGCCTCGGTCGCCGCCGTGCCGGTCATGCCGGCCAGCTTGTCATACATGCGGAAGTAATTCTGGAAGGTGATCGAGGCCAGCGTCTGGTTCTCGGGCTGGATGCGGACATGCTCCTTGGCCTCGAGCGCCTGGTGCAGGCCCTCCGAATAACGCCGGCCCGGCATCATGCGGCCGGTGAATTCGTCGATGATCACCACTTCGCCGTTGCGGACGATGTAATCCTTGTCGCGCTGGAACAGCTTGTGGGCGCGCAGCGCCTGGTTGATGTGGTGGACGATGGAGACGTTCTCGACATCGTAGAGCGAGTCGCCCTTGAGCATGCCGGCCTCGCGCAGCAGGCCTTCGAGCTTTTCGTTGCCCGACTCGGTGAAGGAGGCGGTGCGCAGCTTCTCGTCGACCTCGTAGTCGTCCGGCTCGAGATGGGGAACGAAGGTGTCGATCTGGTTGTAGAGATCGGACCGGTCCTCGAGCGCGCCGGAGATGATCAGCGGCGTCCGCGCCTCGTCGATCAGGATCGAGTCGACCTCGTCGACAATCGCGAAATTGTGACCGCGCTGCACCATCGTCGGCAGCTCATGCTTCATGTTGTCGCGAAGATAGTCGAAGCCGTATTCGTTATTGGTGCCGTAGGTGATGTCGGCCTTGTAGGCGTCGCGGCGCTCCTCGTCGTCGAGCCCGTGGACGATGACGCCGACGGTGAGCCCGAGGAAGTTGTAGATCGCGCCCATCCATTCGGCGTCGCGACGGGCGAGGTAATCGTTGACGGTGACGACATGGACGCCCTTGCCGCTGAGGGCGTTGAGATAGACCGCCAGCGTGGCGACCAGGGTCTTGCCCTCACCGGTCCTCATCTCGGCGATGGCGCCTTCGTGAAGCACCATGCCGCCCATCAGCTGGACGTCGAAATGGCGCTGTCCGAGGGTTCGCCGCGCCGCCTCGCGGACGGTGGCGAAGGCCGGGACGAGGAGGTCGTCGAGCTTCGTTCCGTCGGAAATCCTTGCCCGAAACTCGGTCGTCCTGGCACGGAGCTCGTCGTCGCTCAGCGCCTTCATCTCGGGTTCGAGTGCGTTGATGGCATCGACGCGGGGCTGATAGCCCTTGACGCGACGATCGTTGGGGGTGCCGAAAATCTTGCGGGCAAAAGAGCTTAGGCCAGCCATGAATCATCCTTGAGCGACGGCAGTCCGAAAGGCGCGCTACCGGGCAGGCCGGAAGCCAACACCGCGGCCCGTTCTCCAAATGCGCGAGGCCGTCGACACCGCGACCGCACCGTCGCCACGCTTGGGAATTCAAAGCGTTCTGGACGCCAAGCCGTGAGAGAGATAAGAGGGGGGCTGATGGATGTCAACGGCGCCGCCGGTGCGAGACGGGTGCTCTTCGGCCACCCTTTTGTCGGTTCTGCGGCCATCAAAGCGATCGAACAGGACATTTCGATGACAAGCTTCCCTCTCGCGCCCTCCCGGCGCCGGATTTCGCTCGGCGGGATCGCCCTGATGGCCCTTCTCGCGGCCGGCGCGCCGGCGCCGGCGCAGGAGGCGCCCGCCGACATGGTGGTCGCCACGGTCAACGGCGGCCCGATCACCGCCAGCGACCTCGCCCTCGCCGCGGCCGAATTCGGCGACCAGCTCGGCCAGGTACCGCCCGAGAGGCGCGACGCGGCTCTCCTCGACCTCGTCATCAACATCCGCCTGGCAAGCGTCGCGGCCAAGGAGGCAGGCCTCGAGAAGGAGCCGGCGGTGATGCGCCGGCTGGCGCTTGCCCGCGACCGGACCCTCTACAGCGAATACCTGCGCACCAAGTTCATCGCCGCCGTGACCGAGGACGCGGTGAAGGCGCGCTTCGAGGAGGAACTGGCCGATTTCAAGCCCGAGGAAGAAGTGCGGGCCCGCCATATCCTGGTCAAGACCGAGGAAGAGGCAAAGGCGATCATCGCCCGGCTCGACGCCGGCGAGGATTTCGCCGGGATCGCCAAGGAGGTCTCGCTCGATCCGGGTTCCGGCCAGTCCGGCGGCGACCTCGGCTATTTCAAGCGCGGCCAGATGGTGAAGCCCTTCGAGGACGCCGCCTTCGACCTGAAGCCCGGCAAATACACCAAGAAGCCGGTGCAATCCGATTTCGGCTGGCACGTCATCCTCGTCGAGGACCGCCGCAAGGAGCCGCCGCCGACCTTCGAGAGCCAGGCGCAGCGGATCCAGCAGGACCTGATCCGCGAGACCTTCGACGCCGAGATCGAGGCGCTGCGGGAGACCGCGAAGATCGAGATCAACGGGTCGGACGACACCACCAGCCCCGACGGCACGGTCGACTGACCGCGCCGCCAGTTCGAGGCCGGCACGGGCCGGCCGCCAACGATGTCGCCATCTCCCAGATGACCGCCGTATCGCCCCTAGCCCCGACATCCTTCCCGACCCTGCCGCCGATCGCCGGAGTGCATTTCGCCTCGGCCGAGGCCGGCATCAAGCATGCCGGGCGGACCGACGTGCTGCTCGCCACCTTCGACAAGGGAACGACGGTCGCGGGGGTCTTCACCCGCTCGAAATGCCCCTCGGCGCCGGTCGACTGGTGCCGCGCGGCGCTGCCGTCCGGCAAGGCGCGGGCGCTGCTGGTCAATGCCGGCAACGCCAATGCCTTCACCGGCAAGCGCGGCAGCGAGACGGTCAGGCTGAGCGCCGGGATGGTCGCAGAGGCTGTCGGCTGCCGGCCGAAGGAGGTCTTCCTCGCCTCGACCGGGGTGATCGGCGAACCGCTCGACGCGACCAAATTCGACCGGGTGGTGGAGCGGCTCGTCCATCACCAGCATGACGGCCCGTGGATCGACGCGGCGCGGGCGATCATGACCACCGACACCTATCCGAAGGTGGCGACGCGCACCGCGTGGATCGGCGACGCGGCGGTGGCGATCAACGGCATCGCCAAGGGCGCGGGAATGATTGCGCCGGACATGGCGACGATGCTCTCCTTCGTCTTCACCGACGCGCCGATCGCCGCGCCCGTCCTCCAGTCGCTGCTCGGCCGCTCGGTCGCCGGCAGCTTCAACGCGATCACCGTCGACAGCGATACCTCGACCTCCGACACGGTGCTGATCTTCGCCACCGGACAGGTCGCCGGCGCCAAACCGATCACCTCGACCCGCGACCGCCGGCTGGCCGGTTTCCGCGAGGCGCTGGATTCGCTGCTCCTCGACCTCGCCCACCAGATCGTCCGCGACGGCGAGGGGGCGCGGAAATTCGTCGAGATCCGGGTCGAGCGGGCGACCTCGAAGCGGTCGGCCAAGCGGATCGCGCTGGCGATCGCCAATTCGCCGCTGGTCAAGACGGCGCTGGCCGGCGAGGACGCCAACTGGGGCCGGGTCGTGATGGCGGTCGGCAAGGCGGGCGAGCCGGCCGATCGCGACAGGCTGGCGATCTGGTTCGGTGACATCCGCGTCGCGCTGCATGGCGAGCGGGACCCGGATTATTCGGAGGCGACCGCCGCCGCCTACATGAAGAGCCAGGACATCGTCATCACCGTCGATATCGGCCTCGGCAAGGCCGGCGACCGGGTGTGGACCTGCGACCTCACCAAGGATTACGTGGCGATCAACGGCGACTACCGGTCGTGA
>NZ_JAGRLA010000156.1 GCF_020442045.1 Bauldia sp.
CGTTCTTCAAGAGGGCGATCGCCGGCTCGTCGAGCGCGACGATCTTCTCGATCGTCGAAGGCGAGCACTGCCCGTTGCAGACCGCGTCGATCCCGTATTCGGCGAAGCGGTCGCGCTGGATGGCGCGTGCGGCGGCGACCCGCGAGGCGACCGCCGCCGAAGGCTCGGCCGGGGCCGGCAAGATGAGGTCGGTCGCGGCGACCGCCGGCACCTCGATGCGGATGTCGATGCGATCGAGCAGCGGCCCGGAGAGGCGCGCCTGATAGTCCGAGACGCAGCGCGGCCCCCGCCGGCAGGTGTGGCCCGGCTCGCCGGCCATGCCGCAGCGGCAGGGGTTCATCGCTCCGACGAGCTGGAACCGGGCCGGATAGGTAATCCGGTAATTCGCCCGCGCGATCATCGTCTCGCCGCCCTCGAGCGGCTGGCGGAGCGAATCCAGCACCTGGGGCGTGAATTCCGGCATCTCGTCGAGGAACAGAACGCCATGATGGGCGAGCGACGCCTCGCCAGGTCGCGGCCGGATGCCGCCGCCGACCATGGCGGCCATCGAGGCGGAATGGTGGGGCGCGCGGAACGGACGGCGCGCCGTCAGCCTGCCGTTTTCCAGCGTTCCGGCGATCGAGGCGATCATCGAGACCTCGAGGAGCTCGGCCGGCGAGAGTGGCGGCAGGATCGACGGCAGCCGGCTCGCCAGCATCGACTTGCCGGCGCCGGGCGGGCCGACCATCAGCATGTGGTGGCCGCCGGCCGCGACCACCTCCAGCGCCCGCTTCGCCGTTTCCTGGCCCTTGATGTCGGCGAGATCGGGCAGCGCATCGGGTTCGGCCGCCAGACCCGCCTCTGAACGGGAGAGCGCCTGGGTGCCGCGAAAATGGTTGGCGATGGCGATCAGGCTGCGTGGCGCGAGGATCGCCATGTCCCGGCTGGCCCACGCCGCTTCGGGCCCGCAAGGGGCGGGGCAGATGAGGCCGCGCTCCATGGCATTGGCGGCGATCGCCGCCGGGAGCACACCGGCGACCGCCGAGATGGTGCCGTCGAGCGCCAGCTCGCCGAGGGCGACGAAATCGGCGAGCTGGTCGCCGGGCAGGGCGCCGATCGAGGCCATCAGCGCCAGCGTGATCGGCAGGTCATAATGGCTGCCTTCCTTGGGAAGGTCCGCCGGCGCGAGGTTGATGGTGATCCGTTTCGGCGGCAGCGAAAGCCCGGTCGCATGAAGCGCCGCCCAGATCCGGTCGCGGCTCTCGGCAACCGCCTTGTCGGGCAGGCCGACGATCGAGAAATGCGGCCCACCCGGCGCGATCTGCACCTGGACGTCGACCGGGACCGCATCGATCCCCTGGAACGCAACCGTCGTGACGTGTGCAACCATACCCGCGCGCCCTCCGCTCAGTCGAACGATAGCGCAACCCATGCGGGTTCACAAGAACAATAAGTGAACAAATATGTCGGGAGGAATGCGCCGAGACTACCAGGCGATGGGCTTGCCGTCCCGGAAGAAGCCGCCGGTCGGCCCGTCGGCATCGATCTCGGCCGCCCAGACGATCGACGCGGCGCCCTTCCCGACATTGCGAGGCGCCGATGACCCGCCCATGTCGGTGCGCACCCAGCCCGGGCAGACCGCGTTCACCTTGATGCCGCGTGCCGCGAGATCGCGGGCGAGGGCCCGGGTCAGGGCGTTGAGGCCCGCCTTGGAGACCTTGTAGGCGGAGCCCGGCCAGCCGGCGCTCGCGTAGCTGCCGTTGGCGACCGCGTCGATGAAATCGCGCATCAGCGCGGACAGGGTTTCGCGATCGAGATCGGGTTCGAGGAGCTGCCGGCGGATCGCGGGGGAGAAGCCGGTCAGATCGCCCGCGCCGCTCGACACCATGACGATGACGGCGCCGTCCGGCATCAGGCCCGTCAGCGCGTCAGTAAGATTCATTGGACCGTCGAAATTCGCCGCGAGCGTCTTGCGCGCGACCTCGGCGTCGAAGCCGTCGAGCGCGATGCCGGCATTGTGGACGAGCACGTCGGGACGGATGCCGTCGCTCCTCAGCCCGTCGACCAGTGCCGCGATGCTTCCCGGATCGGTCACGTCGAGTGGACGGTGTTCGACCACCAGCCCGCTTTCGGCGAGCGATCCTGCGGCCGCGCGGCCCTGCCGGTCGTTCCGCGCCGTCAGGATGACCCGGAAGCCGTCCTGGGCGAGCTGCCGGCAGGTCTCGCGGCCAAGCCCCCGGTTGCCACCGGTTACCAGTGCGACGCGTCCCTCTCCCGTGCGACCGGTCATGCGCCTGTCCTTTCTCCGACTCCGGACCGATGATCGCAACATCTGGGGTCCGCTTGCCCGGATACCAGCCCCTCCTAGCGCGCCGGTACGACCATCCTCCGGATCAGCCCGTCATGCCGGATGAACTGATGCCAGAGCGAGGCCGCGACATGGGCGGCGATCAGCACGATGAAGACCGGCTGGCCGAGTTCGTGGATATCGCCGGTCGGCAGGCCGAAATACCAGGCCAGGATGCCGGTGATCGGCATGAAGAACAGAAGCAGGTAGAACAGGAAGTGCACCACGCGCGATGCGACTTCGGCGGCAGGCGGCGACTCGACCGGCGGCGGCGCGCCCTGCGACAGTCTCAGAACGACGCGGACGACCACCAGGGCCAGCACGGTCAGCCCGAGCCAGACATGACTCGACGCGGTGGTCATCGCCCAGAAGCCTTGCACCGAACCCGGCTGGATCCGCGGCGGATGCCCGCTGATGAAAAGCTGCCAGGCGACCAGGCCGGCGATCGTCCAATGAAGGACGATCTGGGCCAGAGAATAGGATGGCGGTCGCTTCGCCGTTGAGAAAGGCTGCGCCATGGATGGGTCCCCTCGTGGATTCGGACACGTTGCCGTGTCGGACAGGCGTCATATAGGCATTGCATGTCGCAGGAGTTTCACCGGTGTGTATCAGTTTGTAACCATCGCGCGTTCTTATCCCGCCAGGAGTCGGTCCCGGCCCCTGGATTGCGTGTCGCTCCCCGGTCCCGGATGGATGCCCTTGCAGCCGGGGCACGGGACCTCCAAATAGGTGGAAACAAGCGAGGGTCGCCCGAGACGATGATCTACCGCAGCATGCAGTTACAGCCGCGAACCTGGCAGGCGCGCGTCGGCATAATCCTCGCGGCGGCTCTTGGTGTCGGCCTGGTGGTCGCGTTTCTGGTGCTCGCGGTCGGTGTCGCCATCCTGCTGCTGCCGGTCGTCGCGGTCCTTGCCGCGATCGGATGGTGGCGCTGGCGCAAGATCGAGGCGGCAATGCGCGAGGAAGCCGCGCGCCGCGAGCCCGGTGGCGACGACGCCCGCACCATCGAGATCGACTACCGCGTGATCGACGAACCGAACCGCCGCGGCTAGGACCGACTCGTCGCAGGGACCGGCTATGCCGGGCGGATGTATTTCCCGTAGACCCAGGCGGCGCGATACTGCCCGGTGCCCCTGGGATCGAGCCACACCTCACACCACGCGTAACGCACGGCCCGGCGCTGTTTCCAAGCCGGCCATCCGGCGATCGTCGCGAGATTGACGCCGCCGGTGCATTTCCCGGTCATCGACAGCATCGTCTGGTTCGGATAGGCGACCAGTATCTGCGACTGGCTGCTCGGCCAGGCACGGACGTTGAGCGTGTCGCCATGGGGAACGTCGACCACTTTCCATGCGAAGAAGGCGCTCGCGCTGCCGGTGGCGATGGATGCGCACAGGCCGGCGGCGGCTAGGAAGGCGACAACGGCTGCGGTCCGGATCGAGGTCATGGGTCAGGTCTCCTGTCTCGATCGTCCAGCGTCCACCCGCCGGACATCCTCCAAGCCTGAGACGGCAGACATCGCCGCTCAAGGCTGAACACTCCCTGAATGGCACCCGTCAGTAACCCGGCAGGACCAGCACCGTCGGTCGCACGGGCAGGGTTGCGCGCGACAGGGTTACCACCGGAATCGGGCTCGTCTCGACCGCGAAATGCTCGCCGAGGCGGGAGACGAATCGCTGGAGCGTCGCCGTACCGAAGAAGTGCATCGGGATGACCAGCGGCGCGTTGATCTGCTGGAGGACGAGGATCATGTCGTCGACGTTGAGCGTGTAGCCGCCGTCGACGGGTGCGAGTACCACGTCGATGCGGCCGAGCGCGTCGAGATGGGCCGGGGTCAGCGTGTGGTGGAGGTGGCCGAGATGGGCGATGCACAGCCCCGAGACCTCGAAGACGAAGATCGAATTCTGGTCCCGCTGCAGCGTTCCGGAGGTGCCGAAGCCGCCACGGATATTTGTCGTGACGTTGCGGATCCAGACGTCGTCGACGGTGATCTCGTGGTGGGCCGGCTGGCCATCCTCGCCCCAGCCGTGGAGCACGAAGCGGATGCCGGGGTCGGGCGCCAGCGTGAAGTGGGAGATATGCGCCCGGTTCATTGTCGCGATATCCGGGACGATCGGCGGCCGCGTCGCATCGCTGTAGTCGGTCACCACGGTGACGCCGAGCGGGCTTTCGAGGAGGAAACTGGCATGGCCGATATAGGTCAGCCGGACCTCGCCCTCCCGCAGCGCCGCGATGTCAAATCCGGCCGGCAGCGAGGCGAGCGCCGGTTGCGGGTTGGACGCGACGAAACGCGGACAGCGCTCGGGCTCGACCTGCGCGACCGCGGAATGTGACGCCAGGGCGCCGACAAGGGCGATGACGGCGAAAGACATGCGGACGACGCGAACCAATGCCGGACTCCTCCAAGAGCCGCGCCACCGCCCGCCGTGGTCGACTGTGACACGGGTGGGGCGCCCCGCCAAGTCGCGGCCCGCGCGTTGGCCTAGGAGGCTTCCGTCATGGCAAGAAGCTTTGTCACCGTATTCCAGTTCCGCGCCGTTCCCACGACGCCGAGCTTCTTCTCGAGCTCCACATTGGTGAGCTTCGAGCGGCCGATCCCGTCGGGATAGTGAATGTAGACCGCGCCGCCTCCCGCCGCGATTCTCTCCGGTCCGCCATGCTCCGCCGCGAGGCGGGCGAGCGCGTCCCCGTCGGGATCCCGGTCGGTGAACATGACGACCAGATGGGAGGGATCGTTTTCCGCCGCTGCGGTGAAGGGGTTGCTCGCGACGATCCGGGCAAGGTCTTCCGCGGCTTCGGCGATAATCCCGACGCTGAACCCGAAATGCGCCTTGATCGCCGCTCCCAGCCTGGCGGCGATATCCGCGGTCGAACCGCCACGGGCGGACAGAACCACATTGCCGCTCTGCAGCAGGGTGCGGACATCGGCGAAGCCCGCCTGCTCGCAGAGGTGCTTGAGGGCGGCCATCTTCATCGGCTTGGTGCCGCCGACATTGATGCCGCGGAGCAGGACGACGAAAACAGCCACGGGCGGTTCCTCAGCCGGCGAGGTAGGTGTCGTAGTCCGATACCAGCAGATGCAGCGGCGGCTCGTCTTCCTCGATCTCCGCAAAGCGGCCGATCTTCTCGACGAAGACGTTGTCGGCCAGATCGTCGTTGACGGTCGAAACCTCACCGAGCAGGACATCGGTATCGCCGGCCCAGAAGCGGTGCCAGACACCCGGCAACAGCGTGACGCTTTCGCCAGGTGCGAGACGGAGCCGCCCACCTGCCGGCAGGCATCGTTGCATGCCGTCGGTCATGACCACGACATCGGCCTGCTGGTCGATATCGCCATTGTCGTCCGACATGTAGAGCTCGAAGATCGCGCGCCCGCCGCCGCGGTTGATGATGTCCTCGGCCTTGATGTTGTGGCGGTGCATCGGGTTCATCTGCCCGGCGCGGCACAAAAGCAGTTTTTCGGCATAGAGCATGCCGCGCCCGCTGGCGAGGTCGGCGGGGTTGCCGTTGCGGAGCGTGAAGAGGAAGAGGCCGAAACCGTCGAAATCGCCGCGGCCGAAATCGGTGATATCCCAACCGAGGCGCGCGTCGATAATGCCCGACGCCTGGTTCCGGAATTTCCGGAACTGCTCCGGCGTCCAGTAGGCGAATGGCGGCAGGGTGAAACCGAACGAGCGGATGAAGTCATCCGCCGCTTTCATGATCTCGTTGATTCTGGAGCGCTTCATTCTTGCTATGGTTTCTTGGCAATGGGACTGGGAAGAAAAATGATCATGGGCCTTCCGGCAATATGACCAAGCTTACCCATGTCCCGGTTTCCGGCAATCCGAGATTTGTCTTTTGCTGCCAACGGTTAATGCCCGATTGTGAGGGTGTCGAACCGTGTTACACTCGCGCTCCCTCTGGAGTCCTCTCGTGAATTTTGCGGCACCGGTATTGTCTGGTTCATCGCGCCGCGGCCTGTCGAAGGCCGCCATGACTTATGAATATCTCCGCGCCGCTATCGTCGAACTCCGGTGCCAGCCGGGAAGCCGCGTCGACAAGGCGGCGATCTGCCGGGAGCTCGGGGTGTCGAGACAGCCGCTGGCGGAAGCGGTGGCCCGGCTTGCCGAGGAGCGGCTCGTCGATGTCGAGCCGCAGCGGGGCACCTATGTCGCCCGCATCCGTCTTGCCGACGTCGTCGAGGCGAATTTCGTCCGGCAGTCGCTCGAGGTCGCCACCGTCCAGGCGATCGCGCCGCGCATGGACGAGGCGGTCCTGAGCCGGCTCGCGGGAATCCTGGACGCCCAGGCGGCGGCCGCACGGGTGGATGACAGCGAGACCTTCTACGGCCTTGACGTTCGCTTTCATCTCGCCCTGTTCGACGTGCTGGCCATGCGCCGTGTCGCCGAGGTGGTCGAGAGCTCGCGTGCCCAGCTTGAACGCATCCGGCGCCTGCTCCTGCCCGGACCAGGAAGGCTGTTCCGGACGGTTGACGAACATATGGCGGTCTATCGCGCCCTGGCGGCAAGGGATAGCCGCGCCGCCGGCGATGCGATGCAGGCGCATATCGGTGTCGTGATGACCGAATTGCGGGAGTTGTCGACCCGCCGCCCCGAGCTCTTCGAAACCTGACAGACTGTGGCGATTGCCGGTCACGCGGCGTCCCGCGTGGGCAGCGCGGGAATTTCCTTGCGGCGCTCCACCTCGCGTCGCAGCCGGTCGACCTCGCCTTTCTCGTGCCGGGCCTGCCGCCGCCAGCGGCCTTGCCGGAACCAGACCGCGGCGCCGCCGACAACGACGCCGATCACCAGAGTTGCGAAGAGGAGGACAAAGAGCGGCACCGTTATCGAAAGCGCCGGCGACGCGACGTTGAAGGGATCGAAGGAGAGCACGACCGCATGGCGGTTGGCGACCGCCAGGGCGATGGCGACGACGGCCAGCGGTATGAGGACGAAATAGATCAGGAAGCGTCGCATCGGGCCTTGGTTTCGCCTCGTCCGGTCTTCGCGGCGCCTGCCGCGCATTTCCGGTTCAATTGTTCAGGCGCTCGCGCATTTCCTTGCCGGTCTTGAAGAACGGCACGTATTTTTCAGTTACCTCGACGCGGCTGCCGGTGCGCGGGTTGCGTCCGACCCGCGCCGGCCTGTTCTTCACCGAGAAAGCGCCGAAGCCGCGAAGCTCGACGCGATCGCCGCGCGCCAACGCTTCGGTAATCGCATCGAGGATGGCATTGACGATATGCTCGACATCGCGCTGGTAGAGATGCGGATTCTGCTCGGAGATCCGTTGCACCAACTCGGATTTGATCATTGAAGCGCCCCTTTGGCGGGTCCGTCGCTCCCGCTCCCCGGAGCCTGCCAAACCGACACCAGACCGTCAAGCATCAGCCGTTGCGGGAGCACCCGATCGACCAGCCCGACCTGGGCGGCGGTGGGGGCGATACCGAGCTGGCGCAGCAGCCAGAGCGTGGCGATATCCGCGGTTGAAAACAGCCCCGAGCCGCTGTTGGCCGGCTCCCAGTCCTTGACCGGCAGCGAGCGCTTGACGCCTTTTGACGCAAGCCAGTCAAGCGCTTCCTCTTCGCCGCCGATCTCGTCGATCAGCTTGGCGTCAAGCGCCTGCCGTCCCGAGTAGATCCGGCCATCGGCCAGCACCAGCGCGTCGTCGCGCGCGAGCTCCCGCCGATCGGCGACGATATCGACGAACCAGTCGTAGCTGTCGCGGACAACGCCGTTGAGAACGGCAATCGCCTCCGGCGACGCGGGCTCGAACATCGAGGGCGCGGCCTTGAGCGGTGAGCTCTTCACTTCCTCGACGTTGATGCCGAGCTTGTCGAGCATCCCACCGATCTCGGGAAACTGGAAAAGCACACCAATCGACCCGGTGAGGGTGGTGCGGCGGGCGATCACGTGGTCGGCGGCGATCGCGGCCATATAGGCGGCCGAGGCGCCGACCGTCTCCATGCTTGCCACCACCGGCTTCTTCTTCGCCATCCGCCGCAGCGCCTCGTAGAGCGCCTCGCCGCCGGCGGTCGATCCCCCGGTCGAATCGACTGACACGATCACGCCCTTGACCGCCCTGGCGTCGGTGATCTCATCGAGCATCTCGATCTGGTCGCGGTCCTGGGTGATGAAGCCGGAGATGGTGACGCGGGCGATCTGCGGCGTCAGTCCCGCGAAACCCTCGCGCCCGGCGAACTGCCCGATTGCCGCGATCAGAGCGACGGCGATCGCCAGGAAGGCAATGACGCGCCAGACCGAGAGCTTCCTTCGAAGGCTCCGCCGGTCGACGATCTGGTCGGCTGTCAAGCTCATACGGCCTCCTCGAAATGCGTCCGCGCCCGCCCGCAAGGCGACGGGGTAACGCCTCTTGCCCCGGCAGGCAAGTCGCCATGGACGGATGGGTCGTCGCTGGCTAGTCTCCGCGGATGCTGAAGGTCTGGGGCCGCACCAACTCGATCAATGTCCAGAAGGTTCTGTGGACGCTGGCCGAACTCGACCTGCGCTACGAACGGATCGACGCCGGGATGCAGTTCGGGGTCGTCGACACGCCTGAATACCTCGCCAGGAATCCCAACCGGCTGATTCCGGCGCTCGATGACGACGGCTATGTCCTGTGGGAATCGAACGTCATCGTCCGCTATCTCTCGGCCCGCTACGGCGCGGCGTTCCTCTATCCGGAGGATATGCGGGAGCGCTTCCTCGCCGAACAGTGGATGGACTGGCAAGCGACCAATCTCTACGTGGCGCTGGTCCCGGCCTTCCTCGGCCTGATCCGCAAGGTGCCGCAATTCTCCGATCCGGCGGCGATCGAGGCTTCGCGGGCGAAGACCGAGGTGTTCATGTCCGTCCTCGACGGGCATCTCGCGTCGCGCGACTATCTCGTCGGCGATTCCTTCACCATGGCCGACATTCCGGCCGGGGCAACCGCCTGTCGCTGGTATGCAATGCCGGTGAAGCGGGATCCGCATCCGAATATCGAGCGCTGGCTCGCGGCGCTGAGGAAACGGCCCGGCTTCGCGCGCCATGTCGACCTGCCGCTGAGCTGACCGGGGTCACGGCGCGCGGGGCAAAGAAAAACCCGCGACGAGCGCGGGTTTCTCATTCGGGTCTTTCGAACACGGGGGGAAGGGCGTCAGCTCTTCTCCTCGTCCGCCTCAGCGCCTTCCGGCGTATCTTCGTCGCCGCGGGCGCGCAGCGCCGCGCCGAGGATGTCGCCGAGCGAAGCGCCGGAGTCGGACGAACCGTATTGCGCGACGGCCTCCTTTTCCTCGGCGATTTCGAGCGCCTTGACCGAAACGGTGACCTTGCGGTTCTTCTTGTCGAAGTTGGTCACCCGCGCATCGACCTTCTCGCCCTTGGCGAAGCGTTCCGGCCGCTGCTCGGAGCGGTCGCGCGACAGGTCGGACCGGCGGATGAAGGTGGTCAGATCGGTATCGGCGATCTTCACCTCGATTCCGGCATCCTTGACGTCGATCACCTCGCAGGTGACCACCGCGCCCTTGCGGACGTCGCCGGCGGCCTCGGCAAAGGGATCGCTGCCGGCCTGCTTGATGCCGAGCGAGATACGCTCCTTCTCGACATCGACGTCGAGGACCTGGGCCTGGACCATGTCGCCGCGGTTATAGTCCTCGATCGCCTGCTCGCCGGGACGATTCCAGTCGAGATCGGAGAGGTGGACCATGCCGTCGACATCGCCATCGAGGCCGATGAAGAGGCCGAACTCGGTCTTGTTCTTGACCTCGCCCTCGACGGTGGTGCCGACCGGATGCTCGGCGGCGAAGGTTTCCCACGGATTGTCGAGGGTCTGCTTCAGGCCGAGCGAGATGCGCCGCTTGACCGGATCGACCTCGAGGATCATCACCTCGACCTCCTGGGAGGTGGAGACGATCTTGCCGGGATGGACGTTCTTCTTGGTCCAGGACATCTCCGAGACGTGGATCAGCCCTTCGATGCCCGGCTCGAGCTCGACGAAGGCACCGTAGTCGGTGATGTTGGTGACCCGGCCCTTGAAGCGGACATTGACCGGGTATTTCGCCTCGATGCCTTCCCAAGGATCGGTCTCGAGCTGCTTCATGCCGAGCGAGATACGGTGGGTCTCGTGGTTGACCCGGATGATCTGCACCTTGACCGTCTGGCCGATGGACAGGACCTCGCTCGGGTGGTTGATCCGGCGCCAGGCGATGTCGGTGACATGCAGCAGGCCGTCGATGCCGCCGAGATCGACGAAGGCGCCGTAGTCGGTGATGTTCTTGACCACGCCCTCGATAACCTGGCCTTCCTCGAGGCTCTGGACCAGCTCGGACCGCTGCTCGGCGCGCGTCTCTTCAAGCACGGTGCGCCGCGAGACGACGATGTTGCCGCGACGCTTGTCCATCTTGAGGATCTGGAAGGGCTGCGGCGTATGCATCAGCGGGGTGACGTCGCGCACCGGGCGGATGTCCACCTGGCTGCGCGGCAGGAAGGCGACGGCGCCGTCGAGATCGACGGTGAAGCCACCCTTGACCTGGTTGAAGATGACCCCGGAGACCTTCTCGTTGTTGTTGAAGGAAACCTCCAGCCGGACCCAGCTTTCCTCGCGGCGAGCCTTCTCGCGCGACAGGACCGCTTCGCCCAGTGCATTCTCGATACGCTCGAGATAAACCTCGACCTCGTCGCCGACATTGACGCCGGGTTCACCACCGGCGACGCTGAACTCCTTCAGCGGGATGCGGCCTTCGGTCTTCAGGCCGACATCGATGACCGCGAGGTCCTTTTCGATGGCAACGATCGTTCCCTTGACGACGCTCCCCTCCATGACCTCTTCGGCATTGAAGGACTCGTTCAGGAGAGCGGCAAAATCTTCTTTCATTGATTGCTCAGCTACGGACATTGATACTCCGGGTGCGACGGCTGCGCTGGCCGTCGGTTGGTGTTGTTCGGACCGGGACGTCTGCCCTTTTCTGGCGTTGCCCTGTTCGATCGGCGAAAGGGGCCGCGGCGCTCCAGGCAGAAGTCTCGGCAGTCTGGAAGTCTCGGCAGTCATATAGGCTTCGCGCCCGCCGGCTGCATCCCGAACGACCGTTCCGGTAACGCAAAAGACGGGCAATGCCTTGCGGCATTCCCGTCAGCTGCGTCCGGCTCTGGCCCGTTCGACGATGTCCACGGCCGCGCGGAACGCGGTTTCTATATCCATTCCGGTCGTATCGAGCAAGTGGGCGTCATCCGCCGCCTTGAGGGGAGCGGCGGCCCGTTCGGCGTCGCGTCGGTCGCGGCGCGCGAGGTCGGCGAGGATCGCCGCGTCGTCCGCCTCGCCTCCGCGCGAGCGGATTTCGGCGGCGCGGCGCCTGGCCCGGGTTTCGGGGTCGGCGGTGACGAAGAGCTTCGCCGTCGCATCGGGCAGGACGACGGTGCCGATATCGCGGCCGTCGAGCACGGCACCGGCGCCTTCCCGCGCGAAATCGCGCTGCCGCCGGACCATCGCCTTGCGGAATTCCGGCATCACCGCGACCTTCGAGGCGGCTTCGCCGACGCCATGCGCGTTGAGGCGATCGCGGTCGAGTGCCTCGAGATCGAGGGTTTCCGCGATCCCGATCGCCGCGGATTCGTCATCAAGCGGCAGGCCGCTGGCGACCAGCGCCGCGCCGACCGCGCGGAATGTCAGCCCCGTGTCGAGGTGCCTGAGGCCGTAATGCACCGCCAGCCGCCGGGCGAGCGTGCCCTTGCCGGAAGCGGCCGGCCCGTCGATGGCGATCAATATGGCCCCGTTCGGCGATAATGGATCAGCCGCCATCGACGCTCTCGAAGCGGGCGCCGAGGCCGGCCATCATATCGCGGAATGCCGGAAAGCTGGTCGCAATCGGGCCCTGGTCGTCTATGGTCACTGGCTTCCTGGTGGCGAGCCCCATGATCATGAAGCTCATGGCGATGCGATGGTCGAGCGCGGTCTCGACCGTGGCGCCGCCTTCGGGCCGACCGTTGCCCCTGACCACCAGCCGGTCCGGACCGTCCTCGACGTCGACGCCATTGGCCTTGAGCCCCGCCGCCATCATCGCGATTCGATCGGATTCCTTGACGCGCAATTCGCCGATCCCTTCCATCCGCGTCTCGCCCTCGGCGAAAGCCGCGGCGACCGCGAGGACGGGATATTCATCGATCATCGACGGGGCGCGGTCCGCCGGGACCGCGACGCCCTTCAGCCGGCTGGCGCGCACCCGCACGTCCCCGACCTCCTCGCCGCCCACAGTGCGGCGATTGTCGATTGCGATATCGCCGCCCATCTCGGTCAGCGTCTCGATCAATCCGGCGCGGGTCGGATTGAGCAGGGCATTCTCGACGGTGACGTCCGAGCCCTCGACGATCAGCGCCGCGACGATCGGGAAGGCCGCCGAGCTCGGATCACCGGGCACGACGATCTTCTGGGGATGGAGATCGGCGCCGCCGTCGATGGTGATGGTGCGCACGCCGTCCTCGGCGACCGTCGTCTCGATCGCGGCGCCGAAGGCGGCGAGCATCCTCTCGGTATGGTCGCGGGTGGCGACCGGTTCGATGACGGTCGTGGTGCCGCTGAAATTGAGCGCTGCGAGCAGCACCGCCGATTTCACCTGCGCCGAGGCCACCGGTACGCGATATTCGATCGGCACCGGCACGTCCGGCCCTTTGATGGTTGCCGGCAGGCGGTCGCCCGACCGCGAGAGAATCTGTACGCCCATGCGGCGAAGCGGATCGAAGACCCGCCCCATCGGCCGCCCGACGAGGGAGTGGTCGCCGGTGAAGGTTGTCGCGAAGCCATGGCTGCCGGCGAGTCCCATCGCCAGTCGGACTCCGGTTCCGGCATTGCCGTAGTCGATGACCCCTTCGGGCTCGAGCAATCCGCCGACGCCAAGCCCCCTGACCGTCCAGACGCCCGTATCGTCCCGCGCGACGGTTGCGCCAAAAGCGCGCATCGCCGCGGCGGTGGCGAGCACATCCTCGCCCTCGAGCAGCCCTTCGATCGATGTTTCCCCAAGCGCCAGGGCACCGAGCATCAGCGCCCGGTGCGAGATCGATTTGTCTCCCGGCGGCCGAATCGATCCCTCGAGCGGTCCCGAAGGGGCGGCACGGAGAGGGTTTTTCCCTGTTTCTTTCGACATCTCGACTGATGCTCCGGATCGCTGGCGGCCCGTTGGGCGCCGTTCGGATAGCACAGCCGGCCGGGTCCGTCATCCAACCGTCGCATGCGATCGAGATTTGCTTTTGACAGCAAGTTTCGCTCGCATTAAGGGACACCCCTTCAACGCTTCCGACGAGGCACCGAAGTGGCGAAACCAGAACTCGGCACCAAACGCATCTGCCCGAACTGCGGCAACAAGTATTACGATCTCAATCGCGACCCGATCGTCTGCCCGAGTTGCGGCACGATATTCGAGGTCGTGGCCGCCAAGGCCCGGCCGGCCACCGCGCGGGAAGAGTCCGGCGGCGGTGACGAGGAGGAGGTCGAGGAGGTCGACGAAAAGGCCGAGCTGGTGTCGCTCGAGACCGCCGACGAAGAGGCGGCGGATACCGGCGCGGTTGCGGTCGATGGCGACGACGACGACGAAGAGATCGAGGCCGATGACGGCGACGATACCTTCCTCGAGGAGGATGAGGAGGACGACGAGAACGTCTCCGACATCATTGGCGACGTAGACGACGAGGAAGAACGATGAGCGGCCTTGATTCGGCCGAAGCTCGGACTTAAGAGACTGTGTCCGCGGCGGTAGGGGCAGGACCCGAGCGCCGCCGGACTCCCGGAAGGGGCCATAGCTCAGTTGGGAGAGCGCTTGAATGGCATTCAAGAGGTCGGCGGTTCGATTCCGCCTGGCTCCACCAAATTTTTCAATGACGTAGCAACGATCTGCCGCCAAGAGGCGATGGAATTCCTGAGTTGGACGGTCGCCGCAAGCTTCGAGAAAACAGCCGTTCCACCAGCCTCTCGATTCCTAGGGCCGCGCTTCGTATCCACGCAATCCTTTGGCTAGGATAAGCGCACAACGGAACCGATTCGTCGAAACCAGTTCCTTCCATCCTGGTTCTAGAGGACCGATGCGGTTTTCTCGTTCCAGCCTCGGGCTCGCCGATCCGAGCGTTGCATTGCGCGAATATTCCCGATCATCGTGACATCCTCCCGACCTTGGGCCATAGCGCCGACCGATTCCGGGCGAGAACCTGATCCGGATGGCGGCGGCCCGGTTTCACCCCGAGCCGCGGGCTTCTCCCCTGGCAAAGTATCGCGTCGCGGCTGCGGACAGAGCAGAGGCGATGGCGGGACTGCCCGTCGCCTTTGCGCTCCGGGCGGCACTCGCCAACGCGCGCTCCACCTCTGGAAGATTGATTCCGGTCAGCTTCCGGTCGGCGAGGACGACTCGCCCGTCGACGACGAGATCGGTGACGTGCCGGGCGGATAGCCGGGTCAGCATGAGCTGTATCGGATCCGCGCGCTCGTCCGATCGCTCGGGCGCAAGGGCTTCGTAGTCGATCACGACCCAATCCTTCCCTTCGGACGCGTCGCCGGCGAGGCGATGGCCGGCCTGGAGCGCCTCGAAGGGAACCGGATCGTCGACCGGCCGTCGCATCGAGCCGTCGCTGTGGACGAGCCGCATGAGACGCATTTCGGTGAACAGGTCCGGCGTGTCGCCGAAACCGAGGCTGTCCAGCCCTATTCCCATTGCCAGCCCGTGCCTGAGGAAGGCCGGCACCGGCGCGATCCCGGAATTGAGCCGGAGGTTCGAGCTCGTGTTGACCGACAGCGTCACGCCGCGCTCGGCCAGGAGAGCGATCTCATCCTCGCGGAGATGAACACCGTGGGCGCAGCCCAGGCGTGGGCTGAGCAACCCCGCCCGGTCCATTTTGCCGATCGGATCGCCATCAAAGGTTCGGTCGAGCCACGCCCGCTGGCGGCGCGTTTCGAGCAGGTGCATGAAGACGCGCCGTCCGGTCGCCGCCGATCGTTCCGCCACCATCTCCATCAACTCGGGCGAGCACCAGGTCGGGCCGACGGCGTGGAAGTGAACCGAAACGCCGCCGCCCTCGGCCAGCCGGGCCGCCTCTTCGACGGCCGCGACCTGATCGGCGATCGGGGGCAACGAGCTGTCGGCGGTTTCGAACGCCTCGCGGGTTGCCACGTCGAGCTCAGCGGTGAAGCGCTGCTTGTCGACATAGCCGCCGAGGTTGCGGTCGAGAACCGGGAGCGCGAGGCCGACCCGGATTCCCACCTCACGGGCGGCACGCGCGACCTTCTCGGCCTCGCCCGGCAGGTCGTCGAGGCGCAGCGGGTCATAGGCAACCTGGGTGGCCGCGACGCCCGCCGCCGCCAGACGCCCGAAGGCCACCAGGCCTTGCAGATAGGGGTCGACGGCGGGCAGTAGCGCCGTTGCCGGAATCCAGGCTTCGAGAGGGCGATCCGAAGCACCGAAGGCGACCGGAGATAACGCCCGGCCATGATCATGTGCATTGGCGGGCGCCGGCATGACGATCGTCCCCGAGCCACCCAACCGGATGACAGGCGCCGATCCTGGATCACCCAGCGCAATGACCGCGCCGCGCTCCGCCGGCAGGCTTCCCGGCCGCCGGAACAGGTAGTCCGCCTCTATCCTGATCGCGGTCATGACCGGCTGGCCGCGGGCCTGAAGGCGATGAAGAAGAACACGGCGAGAAGGGGAATGGTCACGACCACGATGATGGTCGCCAGCGCGAAGGAGATCGGGACATAGGATTGGTGGTCGGACGCCTGTGCCCACTGGAAGATCGGCATGGTCGTGCTCGTTCCGCGAAGGAAGAGCGATCTCGGCAGCTCGCTGAAGGAGAGGAAGAAGCCGAACATGGCGGCGCCGATGATCGCCGGTCGGAGAAGCGGCCATTCGACCAGCCAGAACACCTGGTACGGCGAGGCGCCGAGATCCCGCGCGGCATCGATCAGGCGACGATCGAAGCGCGTCAGCATGACGACCACTAGCAGCAGCGCGAAGGGCAGCGCCCAGAGGACGTGGCCGAGCGCCACCGACCACGGACCAAGACGCAGGCCGAGATCGAGCCTCAGGAAGAGGAACAGGGCCGCACCGATCGTGAGGCCGGGAACGAAGAGCGGCAGGAGCGCCGTTCCGAGTACCCAGCCGGGGCGCTTCAAGCGCATCACGCCGCGGCCGACAAAGGTTCCGATCAGGGCGCAGGCAATGCCGACCAGCACGGCGATGACGATGCTGCTGACCATCGGCGCCCGCCAGCGGGTATCTGCGGCCATGCGGAGATACCATTCGAGCGTGAGAGGATAGGGCACGCCCGACAGCGGCCGCGCACTGAACGACATGACCATCAGCCAGACGATGGGAAGGTAGGCGAGCGCGAGCACCGCCAGTCCGCTCGACATGCCGAGCCGTCGCCAGATCGGCCGGGTCTGCCAGGCGATGTCGGTTGCCGCGCCCGCCCTCATTGCCGGATCTCCGCGAAGGTATTCATGATCGTGCGCGAACGGCGCAACACGATGAACAGGAGCCCCATGAGGATCACGAGCACGGCCATCACGAAGGCGGATAGCGCGGCCGCCATCGGGTATTTCAGCGCCGACAATGCGGAATTGATCGAGTTGCCGAGAAGATTGACGTTGAACCCTCCGAGGAGCTGGGGGACGACGAACTCGGCCATGGTCGGCACCAGGGTGAAGATGATGCCGGCGACGATGCCCGGAAGGGCAAGCGGCAGGATCACGAGGCGCAGGATTTGCAGCGGGCTCGCGCCGAGATCCTCGGCCGCCCCGACGAGCTGGTCGTCCACCAGCTCGAGGGACATGAAGATCGGGAAGACCATCGATGGGAAATAAAGCAGCACCATCCCGAAATTCACGGCGAATCCGGAATAGAGCAGCCACGCCTGCGGCTCTATCCCGACGCCGCCAAGCAATGTGTTGACCACGCCCTCGGTGCCAAGGATCGCCCGCCAGATCACCGTCCGCGACGTGGTCTCAAGGAAGAAGGGGATCGTCAGGAGTGTCAGGATGAGGGTCCGGGCTCCGTTCGACCTGCAGCCCTTGGACAGCCAGAGCGCAAACGGAAAGGCGAGCACGAAGATGATCGCCGTCACGGTCACCGCCACCCCGAGGGTGCGGGTGCCTATCCGCCACCGGCCGCTTTCGAACAGCGTATGCCAGGTCTCCAGCGAGAACGAATAGTCCGTCTCGAAGCCGGAGGTCGTGAAGAACGAATAGACGAACATCAGGAAGAGCGGCAGGAGCAGCAGCATCGCCCAAGCCGCTGTGAACAGCGTCAACAGCCAGCCGTAGCCGTCGATCAGGCGCCGGACCCTGGAGCGGCCCGGCACCGCCCTTCCGGCTTCGAGTGCAGCGACGGCGGTCAAAGGACTTCCGCTCCAGGCATGGGCCCCTCCCGCCGCGAGGCGGAAAGGGCGACATAACAAACGCTCAGGCGCTGAGGAAGCGCTGCCATTCTTCTTCCATCACGGCAAGATTAGACGGCACCGGGTTGAAGGTGAACTGTTCCGTCTTGAACTTCTCGGTGGCGATGACGCTCGCCGATTCGATCTTGGCGACATCCTCCTCGGCCCAGCCCGCGGACTTGGCGAATTCGACCGCGAGATCCATGTTCGGCCCGACGAGGCCCTTGATCGCCATCTGGGCGAGATATTCGCCGCCGAGGAAGAAGTTGAGCGTCTTGTAGACCGCGTCGAGCGTGCCACGATCCTTGGCCTGCTTGGCGATGAACAGGGCATTGCCCCATTTGAAATAGTAATCGGCATAGGCGTAATAGGCGATCGTCTTGCCGGCCTGCTCGTTCGCGACGACGACCGCATCGGACCAGCAGTTGAGGATATCGACCTCGCCGTTGCCGAGAAGCTGCGTCTGTTCGTCGAAGCCGACAAAGAAGGAGCGGAACTGACCCGCCTTCTTGCGCTCGATTCCGAAATCGGCGACCGCCTTGGCTTCCGGGCCGGTGAGGTTGGTGACGTCGGCGATCTTGGCGTAGCCCTTGTTGGCGACGTATTGCGCCATCAGCGGGAAGGAGTAGACGAGCGTGGTGGAGAGGCCGACCCGGCCCTTGGTCTTCTCGCTCTCGAACATCAGTTCCCAGGAGAGGACCGTCTTTGGATCGGTGACGCCGAGCGCTTCCGGCCGATAGCCGAAGCTGTCCGCGCCGCCGACATTCGGCACGCCGTACTGGACGCCGTCCGCGGCGAGCGGCTTGGTGAAGGCTTCAGACACGCGGCTCCACAGCGTCAGTGCCGGGTTGCCAGTGTCTATCGGCAGGAACCAGTCCTTGCCGAGGACCTTCTGCATGCCGGTTTCGGTGAGAAAGAGATCGTAGGTCTCGCCGATCTCATTGCTGACGATCTCGCGCATCACCACGCCGGGATCGCCATTCGTCGGGGTGAATTCCATATCGAGGTCGGTCGCTTCCGTGAAGCCCGACCAGTCCTCGAGTCCCTGGGCAGCGGTGCCGTAGACCTTGATCTTGCCAGAAGCGGCGAGAGCCGGGGTCAAGGACCGGGCGGCGAGAGCAGCAAGGACCGTATAGGCCCCACCTTTCAGGATGCCCCTGCGCGTGAGGGCGAGCATGCGCGGCTGTTGTTTCATGACGGCTCCTGTCGTTGGAGGGAGATCAGTTCTTCGTGGTAGGTGCTGCGCGCGGCGACGCGGCCGTCGCGGATGACGATGCGCTCGGGAACCAGGGTGGTGAGGGCCTCGGCGGGATTTGCCGCCCGGACGAGCAGCAGGTCGGCGCGGCTGCCCGGCGTCATGCCATGCCCCTCGCGCCGGGAGAGGAGCGCGCCATTCTCGGTGATCATCCGCCATGCCTCGGCGAGCCCCTCATCGGTGAAGAGCTTCGCCGCATAGGCCATGAGCTGGGCCGACCATACCGGATCGGGCAGCATGAGATGCGGCGCGAACATCGACCCGAAGGCCTCCTGGGCGATCGCCACCCGGACGCCGTTTTCGATGAGTTCCTTTACCGGTGCCATACCGCGACCGGGCATGAATGCGCCCGCGTCTCCGTAGAGGAGACCGGCATGGGGACTGACCGCGACCGCCACGTCGAGCTCTCGCATCATGGCGTAGATTTCATGGCGCTTCTCAGCGGTCTGCTTGCCGAGCGACATGCAGTGGGCGACCGCCAGCCTGCCTTTGAAGCCACGCTCGAGCCCTTTCCGGAGCACGACCTCGATCCAGAGCGATTCCGGCCTGTCGGTCTCGTCGCAGTGGAAGTCGGCGCGCGTGCCGAACTCCTCGGCAAGGTCGTAGACGAGATCGATCTCGCGGGTGATCCGGTCCGGATCGCGTTCGAGCTGCGGGTTCGTCCCGATCCAGCGGGCACCGTCCTGCAACGCTTCGCGCGCGAGCCCGAGCGCCAGCGGATCGCTGATCAGGCCGTGCTGCGGAAAGACCACGATGTCGATATCGACGATTCCGGCAAACCGGCCGCGGGCTTCCTTGAGCGCGTCGTAGCAGACCATCCGGGCATAGCCGTCGACATCCGCATAGGAGCGGACATGCACGACGCCCCGCGCCGCCATGATCCGCAGCGCCCGGCTGACGCGCTCGACCGTGTCCTCGATGGTGAATGCCTGCTTCCGCCGCCCGAGCTTGTCGATCTGGGTCTCGAACGGCTTCTCGACCAGTTCGTCCGGTTCGACGAAGCAGGAGGTCAGGTGGTAGTGCGGCTCGACCAGCGCCGGCGAGACCATGTAGCCACCCGCATCGATGACCTCCGCCGCCTCGGCGTCCTCCGCATCGACGATCCTGCCGTCCCTGATGGCGATATCGACGTTTCGTCCTTCCGGGTCGGTCGCACCGCGGATAAGGAGGTTGCTCACGACGAATGATCCCCCCTGTTCGGAACGATACAGGCTGCGTCGGGCGGAACCTGGACCGCTGACAGGGATGCGGGGACAGCATGCCTGTCGAGGACCCGCACGGTCATCGGCCCGACGGGGGTCGTCACGATCTGGTCGACGTGAGCCCCCTTGTAGATCGTCGAGCCGAGGCTCGCCGGCACGGAATTCAGACCGACAGCCGCCGAGCCGCTGAGCATGACAGGTCTTTCCGCCCGCACGACGAGGGTCGCGCCGGATCCGATTTCCGGTTCCTCAACGCCGGTCCAGCGGGCGCGGAAGCGAGCCGTTCCCGCGTCGAGTTCGACATGGCCGCCTTCCTCCAGGCCGGAGGCGATGACGCCGTCAATCAGGTTCTCGACGCCCATGAAATCGGCGACGAAGCGATTTACCGGCTTCTCGAAAAGGTCTTCCGGCGGTGCGAGCTGGACGATCCGGCCGCGATGCATGAGGGCGATGCGATCGCTCATCGTGATCGCCTCCTCCTGGCTGTGGGTGACATAGATGAAGGTCATCCCCAACTGCTTCTGCAGCGCCAGCAGCTCGACCTGCATGTCGATACGCAGCCGTTCGTCCAGGGCGCCAAGCGGCTCGTCGAGGAGCAAGATCGTCGGTTCCGTCACCAGCGCCCTGGCAAGCCCGACGCGCTGCCTTTCACCGCCGCTCAACTGATGGATGCGCCTGTCCTCCTTTCCCGAAAGGCGGACGAGCGACAGGGCCGAGACCGCTTTCCGGCGGCGTTCCGCCGGCGCGACGCCCCGCACGCGCAAGCCGAACTCGACATTCTCGCTGACCGACATGTGCGGAAAGAGGGCATATCCCTGGAAGACCGTGCTGCAATCGCGCCTGGCAGCGGGGACTCCCCTCACATCCTCGTCTCCAATCCGGAGGGCCGCGATGCTGGTCGGCGTTTCAAGCCCGCCGATGATCCTCAGCAAGGTCGTCTTTCCCGACCCGCTCTGTCCCAGGAGCGTCAGGAATTCGCCACGCCGGACGGAGAGGGAGACGTCGTCGAGACCGATGACGTCGCCATAGCGATGGCGCGCATTCGCAACCTCGAGAACGCGCTCGGCGGCGTCTGGATCGGTCATTGCCGGCCGAGGGGTATCGTGAGATGTCGCCAATCGCGCAGTGGAAGCCATAGCCTCATCAATGTCTTTTATATCCCCTTTAGTACAATCTGACTCTTGCCGGCAAAATGTCCAAGCACTTTTTCGTCGGAGCCGCCCCCGAGTTCGCGCGAGCAAACGAAAGGCAGGTGACCGACGGCCTTCGGATCAATCGACGGGCTTCTTCAGGCCCGACGCCGCGGGACCGGTATGCATCAGATCAGGGGATCGGTTGCCCCTCCGAATTCCACCACCCGCCGAGAATGCCAAGTTGCTCTTCGTAGGCAGCCGCCGCTCACGTCCCGGTGGCGAAGCTGGGGGCAGAATGGCCGCCGGCTCCATATCTGACGGACTTGGCGGCTTTCGTTGAACGCTGTTTGGTCCGGAAGCTCAATTGCGGCGCCAATGATGTTCCAGAGCCAGCTTGCCGACGACAGATACGAACCGTCGAAGCTAGCGGATGTATGAGGCGCCGTTCACGTCAAGTGTCGCTCCCGAAAGGTGCCTTGCCTTTCCGGTCGCGAGAAAGACGGTAAGGTCGGCGATCTCGGAGGCGGGTGTCCATTCGCGCATGGCGAGGCTTTCAGTGATTGGACCTTCACCTCCGGGTTGCGCGGCGGCGAAATCCTCAGCCATCTTGGTTCTGACCAGGCCGGGCGCGATCACATAGGCAAGGATCCGTTCCCGCGCGCACCCGAGAGCGATGGTCTGTGTGAAAGCCTTGGCTGCCGCCTTGGACGCCGAATAGGCCATGGTATCCGGGTCGTTCGACCCACGCTGCGCGGCCCAGCTCGATATTGTTATGATTACGCCGCCCCCGACTTCGCGGAAGTGTCGGACCGCGTCACGGGTCAGGCGGGCAGGTCCAAGCACGTTGGCGGCCAGCGTGCGCTCCCAGACGTCGTCCCATTCATCGTCCTGCGCGTCTATTCCACCGCGCATGATCATCGCGCCGGCATTGTTCACCAGTACATCGACGCGACCCCGCCAGGCGAGTGCCTTTTCCCAAAGCCGGCGCACATCGTCGGAACGCGCAAGATCCGCTCCCACGATAAGCTTGCGATCCCGAAGAACGCTCCGTGTCGCGTCTTCAGCGCCATTCCGGTCGCTGCGATAGTGGGCGACAACGTTTCCCCCCGCCGCGCCGACCGCCGCCGCTATTGCTGCGCCGATCCCCTTGGAGGCACCGGTGACGAGGATCGTTCTCCCGCCGAGGTCGCACATTTGAGACATCCGCTTCTAGGGCCGGTAAGCCAAGGAGGCCAATTGTTCACCCAGCCATGGTCCATCCTCAACCGATATGTTCGCGGTGGCGCAGCCCAAGCGGTGTTTCCCCGCACTCCATCGATGCGCCCGCGTCCCACGGCCTCGGCTGGTGGCCAACGGTCGCGCCTCCCTCTCGGGCGAAGCGCCGCAGCAGTTGCGGCCGGATTTCGGGGCACGAACCGGCCGAGTGCGCACCTGCCGGGCGAGGTCGCCGTTACTCGGAGCCGGAAGACGTTCGAGGGTGATCTCGCCGACCCTCGCGGCCATTGCCGCGAGCACGGGCTCGAGGACCGGGTTCGAGGATGGCGTCAGCACCCCTGGCCGCGTTGGACCATCAGTCGATTCCCCGGGCTCGTCCACACCGCCGCTCCTTGTCCCCGACGATCCGAAGACCCAGAAGAAGTCTGTATTATGCTAGATCAAAATACTATGTAATTCTGGTCGGGCAAAACCTTCACGATCTCCGGTGCGCATCCCCCAGCCCGGCGCGGATCCGGCGGAGGTCGATATCGAGGTGGCGCATGGCGTCGTCTCGTCGATCATCATCGGTCAGGCTCCTTCCGCCATGTCCCGCAACGTCGCGGCGATCTTTTCCGGCCCGGGCATCACGGCATCCTCGAGGGACTTCGCAGCGGGCAGGGGCACGTCCGGCATGCACAGCCGCCGCACCTGGCGAAGTGCGCCCGGCCCCATCGCCTCGACCGCACGCGCCACCACTTCGCCCGACATCGCGAAGCTGCGGAAATCCTCGTCGACGACGAGCAGTCGACCGGTTTTCGCGAGCGATGACGTCA
>NZ_JAGRLA010000157.1 GCF_020442045.1 Bauldia sp.
AGGTCCGCGGACTGAAGATCCGCCACAACAACGTCCTCGGCTATTTCGTCGAGGTGAATGCCGGGCATGGTGAGCGGATGATGGCGGCTCCGCTCAATGCCCGTTTCATCCATCGCCAGACCATGGCGAACGCGGTCCGCTTCACGACCACGGAACTCGCCGACCTCGAGGCGAAGATCGCCGGGGCGGGTGAGCGGGCGCTGGCGATCGAGCTCGCTGTCTTCGAGGAGCTTGCCGAAGCCGTCGAGGCCGACTCGGCGACGATCCGCGCCATCGCCGATGCGCTTGCCGTGCTCGATGTCGCGGCCGCCTGCGCCGTGCTTGCCGAGGCGGAGGATTATTGCCGGCCGGCGGTCGAGGAATCGCTCGCCTTCGCCATCGAGGGCGGACGACACCCGGTGGTCGAGCAGGCGCTGCGCCAGGAGAGCCAGTCCTTCGTCGCCAACGATTGCGCGCTCGGGCCGGAATCGGCCGGCGATGCGGGGCATATCTGGCTGGTTACCGGGCCCAACATGGCCGGCAAGTCGACATTCCTCCGCCAGAATGCGCTGATCGCCATCCTCGCCCAGATCGGTTGCTACGTGCCGGCCAAGGCGGCGCGGATCGGCGTCGTCGACCGCCTGTTCAGCCGGGTCGGCGCCGCCGACGATCTCGCCCGCGGCCGTTCCACCTTCATGGTCGAGATGGTCGAGACCGCGGCGATCCTCAACCAGGCCGGTCCGCGCTCGCTGGTCATCCTCGACGAGATCGGGCGGGGGACGGCGACCTTCGACGGCCTGTCGATCGCCTGGGCGGCGATCGAGCATCTCCACGAGGTCAACCAAAGCCGGGCGCTGTTCGCCACCCATTATCACGAGCTGACGGCCCTCGCCGAACGCCTCGCCCGGCTCCGTAATGTCACGGTGCGGGTGAAGGAATGGCAGGGCGATGTGATCTTCCTGCACGAGATCGCCGCCGGCGCCGCCGACCGCTCCTACGGAATCCAGGTTGCCAAGCTCGCGGGGCTGCCGGCCTCGGTCGTGGAACGGGCGCGGGCCGTCCTTGCCCAGCTCGAGGAGACCGATCGCAAGTCGCCGGTCAATGCCCTGATCGATGACCTGCCACTCTTTTCGGCGATGCGGTCGCAGCCGCCCGTGGCGCCCGACATCGATCCCCTTACCGAGTTGCTCGATGGCCTCAATCCGGACGAGTTGACGCCGCGCGATGCCCTGGAAGCGCTCTACAGGCTGAAGGCTGCGCGCGCCGACAAGGGGAGGAGACGGTGATGAAGCTGCGTAACCTGACAAACGCCGTCGGGCTGGCAGGATCCGTGCTCGTCGCTTTCGCCGGTACGGCCGTGGCTGACACCCTTCGCTGCAAGGCGGTCGACGCCGCGCCGACCCTGACGATCGAGGTCGCCTCGGCCGAGGGCGATACCCTTGGTGCCGTCACGCAGGTGGACGCCGATCTCGGCGATTTCACGATGTCGGCGCATCCCATCGACGCGGAAGTGCCGGGCGAGAAAATTGAAGACCAGACCCGCGAGCCGGGCCTGCTTGAGCTTTCCTTGATCGACGCCGAGGACGTCTGGATCGTCATGCGCCTGCGGCTCGTCCGTGACGTCGACTACCACCTCCTCCAGGGCGACGAGACGGACGAGGGAGCGCGCTCCGTGGCTGCTGGCACGCTCAGCGTGATGGGCGCCGGCATCTGGGCGGTGACCTGCGAAGGTTGGTAGCGGCGGTCGAGCCTAGGTCCGCGCCAGGAGATAATGGGCGGCGCGCGCGGTCGGGATGTATTCGATCACCCCGAATCCCAGGGCGCCCATGTCGAGGCCTTGAAGCAGGTTTTCACCGCGACCCAGCAAGACCGGGGCGACCGCGAGGTGCATCTCGTCGATCAACCCGGCTTCGAGATACTGGCGTATGGTCTCGACCCCGCCGCCGATGCGGATATCCTTTCCCCCGGCCAAAGCCTTCGCCCGGTCGAGCGCGGCGTGGATGCCGTTGGTCTCGAAATGGAAGACCGTGCCGCCATCCATCGCCAGCGGCGGCCGGGGATGGTGCGTGAGCACGAAGACGTCGCAGTGATAGGGCGGGGTGTCGCCCCACCAGCCCTTCCAGCTATCGTCGGGCCAGGGACCGCGGACCGGGCCGAACATGTTTCGCCCCAGGATCCAGGCACCATTGTTTTCCATGCCGCGGGCGGCGAGCTCGTCGTCCTGTCCGGTTTCGCCGCCGTCCTTGCCGAGCACCTGGTGCTGGAACGTGCGGGTCGGAAAGAACCATTCATGGACGGCATGTCCGCCGGCGCCGAGCGGATTGTCGAGGCTCTGGTCCGGACCGGCGCCAAAGCCGTCGAGCGATAGGCCGAATGAGCAGACGCGGACCTTGGACATGAATCCTGCCTCCTTGCTGGATATGGCGGTCACCTGGCCATACGACGAAGGGCAACGGCCGGAATCGACATCGCACCTCGCGGAATCATCGGCAAGGGTCGCGCGGCGCCCGCGCGGGAGTTCGGGACGGTGACGTGATCCGCGATCCCCATCGCGCCGATTACATTCGACGGCGTATCGAGGCGACGTTGCGAGCCCGCTCCGAGGGCGCCGATATCCTCGGCGATATGGTCTGGAGCCTTTTCGATAACTTCGAATGGATTCAAGGCTATACGCGTCGCTTCAGGATGGTGCATGTCTATCGCGATCTGATCGCCCGGCATCCGCAGGGCGGGCGCGGCGGTTGAGGGCCGGCGGAGGACCGGTGCGATGGCCTCGTTTCGGCATTTGCCGGTGTGTCGGCGACGGTCCACACGGTGTGGCGAAGATTACGGCAGGACGGTGCATGGCGCCGCGCCCGAAAGCGCGATAGGTTCCGCGACTTATCGATAATAACCGATTGGCGTAAGATTCCCGTGACAGAGGCCCTGATCGACGAAGAGGCGCTGAACGCGGCCCTTGCCGCTCTTGCGACCGACAAGCGCGGCCAGATATCGCCCGAGACGCGCAGCGAGATGCTGGCGATCCTCAGGCAGGCGATGACCGACGGCCGGGCCGAGGCCGAGCGCCGGCTGAAGGCCGACGGCAAGGGGACGCAATGCGCCAGGCAGCTCTCCGATCTCCAGGACATGCTGATCCGCGCCATCCACGACTTCGCCGTCACCAACGTCTATCCGATTGACAACCCGACGTCCGGCGAGCGGCTCGGCATTGTCGCCGTCGGCGGCTACGGCAGGGGCACTCTGGCACCGGGCTCGGACGTCGATCTCCTCTTCCTGCTGCCCTACAAGCAGACCCCATGGGGCGAGAGCGTCGTCGAGTTCATCCTCTACCTGCTCTGGGATCTCGGGCTCAAAGTCGGCCATGCCACCCGCAGCGTGATCGACTGCATCCGCCTGTCGCGGTCCGATATGACCATCCGCACCGCGGTACTCGAATCGCGTTACCTTCGGGGCGACAAGGGCCTTCACGACGAGCTCGTCAAGCGGTTCGATGAGGAGGTGGTGAAGGGAACCGGCCCCGAATTCATCGCCGCCAAGCTCGCGGAGCGCGACCAGCGTCACCGTGCCCAGGGCGCCTCCCGCTACCTGGTCGAGCCGAATGTCAAGGACGGCAAGGGCGGCCTCCGCGACCTGCATACCCTGTTCTGGATCGCCAAGTATTTCTACCGGGTCAATTCGAACGAGCAGTTGGTCAAGGCCGGTGTCTTCTCACGGGCGGAGCTGAACCGCTTCCGCAAATGCGAGGATTTCCTCTGGGCTGTCCGCTGCCATCTTCATTTCCTCACCAACCGGTCCGACGAGCGGCTGACCTTCGACGTCCAGCAGGACATGGCGATCCGGCTCGGCTATACGGCCCATCCGGGGCTCAAGGATGTCGAGCGCTTCATGAAGCACTACTTCCTGGTTGCCAAGGAAGTGGGCGATCTGACCCGCATCTTCTGTGCCGAGCTCGAGGAGCATCACGGCAAGCCGGTGCCGGCGCTGAGCCGTCTTCTCGGCCTCGACAAGCGGCGCCGCCGGAAGATCCCGGGTTCCACCGATTTCGTCGTCGACAACGAGCGGATCAGCACGGCCGGCGAAGAGGTCTTCCGCAACGATCCCGTCAACCTGATCCGGATCTTTCATCTCGCCGACAAGTATAATCTCGCCTTCCATCCCGATGCTCTGCAGGAGATCGCCCGCTCGCTGCACCTCATCGATGCCGACCTGAAGGAGAACGAGGAGGCGAACCGCCTGTTCCTCGAGATCGTCTCTTCCCGTCGCCAGCCGGAGGTGGTGCTGCGGGCGATGAACGAGACCGGCGTCCTCGGCCGCTTCATCCCCGACTTCGGCAAGGTCGTGGCGATGATGCAATTCTCGATGTACCACCACTATACCGTCGACGAGCACCTGCTCCGCTCGATCGGCTTCCTGACCGAGATCGAGCATGGCGACGCCGCCGAGTCGCATCCGCTCGCCAACGAGCTGTTTCCCGGCATCAAGGACCGGGTCGTGCTCTATGTCGCGCTCTTCCTGCACGATATCGCCAAGGGCCGGCCGGAAGACCATTCGATCGCGGGTGCGCGCATCGCGCGGCGGCTTTGCCCGCGGCTCGGCCTGACGGCGGCCCAGACCGACGCGGTCGCCTGGCTGGTCGAGTATCATCTCCTGATGAGCATGGTTGCCCAGTCGCGCGACCTTAACGACCGCAAGACGATCCTCGATTTCAGCGCCGTGGTGCAGAGCCTGGAGCGCCTGAAGATGCTCCTTATCCTGACCGTCGCGGACATCAAGGCGGTCGGCCCCGGGGTGTGGAACGGCTGGAAGGGCCAGCTGCTGCGGACCCTTTACTACGAGGCCGAGCCGGTGATCACCGGGGGCCACAGCCAGGTCAGCCGGGAGAAGCGCGTGGCGGCGGCGAAGAAGGAGCTCGCGGAGGCCCTGGCGGATTGGCCGAAGCGCGAGCGCGACGGCTACCTCAAGCGCCACTATCCCGCCTATCTCCTGCGCGTCGACCTGCCGCACAAGGTCGCTCACGCCGCCCTGATCCGCGAGGCCGACCGCGAGAAACGGACGCTCGCCACGGCGGTCACAACTCACGACTTCGAAGCGGTCACCGAGATCACGGTCTTCGCCCCCGACCATCCCAGGCTGCTGTCGATCATCGCCGGGGCCTGCGCGATCGCCGGCGCGAATATCGTCGATGCCCAGATCCACACCACGACGGACGGGCAGGCGCTCGATTCGATCTTCATCAGCCGCGAATTCGACGACACGGTCGACGAGGAACGGCGCGCCGGCAAGGTCGGCAAGCTGATCGAGGAAGCGCTCGCCGGCACCTTGCAGATGCCGGAGCAGGTCGACCGCAAGTCCCAGAAGAAGGGGCGCATCAAGGTCTTCTCGCTGGAGACCAGCATCACCATCGACAATGAATTGTCCAATATGCTGACCGTGATCGAAGCATCGGGGATCGACCGGCCGGGCCTCCTGTTCAGCCTCACCCGGGCGATATCCGATCTCAATCTCAACATCGCCTCGGCCCACATCTCGACCTTCGGAGAGCGGGTGGTCGATGTCTTCTATGTGACCGATCTGACCGGCCTCAAGGTCACCAATGGCAGCCGCCAGGCGGCCATTCGCCGGCGGCTCGAGGCGGCTTTCGATGGCAAGCCGGCCGAGGAAACACGCCCGGCAAAGCGCATGGAACCTGCGTGATCAACCTTCCGGCGGTCGGTCTGGGGCGAGCGTGCCGATGTCGCTGCTGAAAAATTTCGCCACGGTCGGCGGGGCGACAGCGACCAGCCGCATCCTTGGCTTCGTCCGGGACGTCTTCATAGCCGGAGCCCTCGGCACCGGCCCGATCGCCGACGCCTTCTTCGTCGCCTTCCGCTTCCCCAATCTCTTCCGGCGGCTCTTTGCCGAGGGCGCCTTCAACTCGGCCTTCGTCCCGCTCTATGCACGGTCGCTGGAAGGCGAGGGGGAGGACGCGGCGCGCCGTTTCGGCGAAGAAGCGCTGAGCGCATTGCTGACGGCGCTGCTGATCTTCACGGCGCTCGCCGAGATCGCCATGCCGATCCTCATGTATGTCATGGCGCCGGGTTTCGTATCCGACCCCGAGAAATTCGACCTGACGGTCTTCCTCACCCGGATCGCCTTTCCCTATCTCGCCCTCGTGTCGCTGCTCGCTTTCTATAGCGGCGTGCTCAACGCGCGCGGACGCTTCGCGGCGGCCGCCTTTGCGCCGGCGCTGCTCAACGTCGTGCTGATCGCCGTGCTGCTTCTCATCCTCTGGATGGGCTGGGCGAATACGCGGCCGGCCGGCGTTGCCCTGACGGTCGGCACGCTGATCGGCGGCGTCGCGCAGCTCGCGCTCGTGGTCGTTGCCGCTACCCGCGATGACACCCTCCTGCGCCTGCGCCGGCCGCGGCTCACGCCCGGCGTTCGCCGCCTTGTCGCACTCGGCATTCCCGGTGTCATCGCCGGCGGCATCACCCAGATCAATATCGTCGTCGGCACGATGATCGCGTCGCTGGCGCCGAGTGCGGTGTCCTATCTCTATTACGCCGACCGGCTCTACCAACTGCCGCTCGGCATTGTCGGCATCGCGATCGGTGTCGTGCTGCTGCCCGACCTTTCGCGACAGCTTCGCGCCGGGCGTCTCGATGTCGCCGACCACACCCAGAACCGCGCGCTCGAATTTGCCATGGCGCTGACGCTGCCGGCGGCGATCGCGCTCTTCGTCATGGCCGTGCCGATCATCAACGTCCTCTTCCAGCGGGCGAGCTTCACGTCTTCCGATACGGTCGAGACGGCCGCCGCGCTCGCGGCCTTTTCGCTCGGCCTGCCGGCCTTCGTGCTGATCAAGGTCTTCTCGCCCGGTTTCTTCGCCCGCGAGGATACCCGCACGCCGATGTGGTTCGCCGGCGCGGCCCTGGTCGTCAATATTGCGCTGTCGCTGGCGCTCTTCCCGTTCCTCAAGCATGTCGGCATTGCCCTGGCGACCTCCGCTGCAGCCTGGCTCAACACGGCGCTGCTCGCCGGCACGCTGGCGCGGCGCGGCCAGTTCACGACCGACGCGGCCCTGAAGAAGCGGTTGCCCCTCCTCCTGCTGGCGGCGATGCTGATGGGGGCCGTCCTTTTCGTCGCCCAGTGGCTGATGGCGCCGTTTCTTGTCGACCCCGCCCTGATCGTTCGCGCGGCCTCTGTGGGCGTTCTGGTGATTGGCGGGGTTGTCGTCTTCGCCGTCTTCTGTCAATTGACCGGCGCGGCGGATTTCAGGGGGGCGCTCGCCAAGGTGCTCAAGCGCACCTGACGAGGCTCGCCCGCGACCTCCGTCCCGCGTCAGTCCCGCAAGATCAGAGTTCCAGGCCCATGACCCGTTTCGCCCCGCGTGTTTTCTCCGGCGTCCAGCCGACAGGCAATCTTCATCTCGGCAACTATCTCGGCGCCATCGTGCGCTTCGTCGAGATGCAGGAGACCCATGACTGCATCTACTGCGTCGTCGACATGCACGCGATCACCGTCTGGCAGGATCCGGCCGAGCTGACTAGGGCGACGCGCGAGGTCACCGCGGCCTTCCTCGCCGCCGGCATCGACCCGGTTGCCCATATCGTCTTCAACCAGAGCCAGGTCCACGTCCATGCCGAGCTCGCCTGGGTGTTCAACTGCGTGGCGCGCATGGGCTGGCTCAACCGGATGACCCAGTTCAAGGAAAAGGCCGGCAAGGATCGCGAGAATGCCAGCGTCGGGCTCTTCGCCTATCCCAACCTGATGGCTGCCGACATCCTCGCCTATCTCGCCACCCATGTTCCGGTCGGCGAGGACCAGAAGCAGCATCTCGAGCTCGCCCGCGACATCGCCGCCAAGTTCAATCACGACTTCGCGGAATCGATCGCCGCCAACGGCTATGGCGAGGAATTCTTCCCGATCACCGAGCCGCTGATCACCGGCCCCGCGACCCGCGTCATGTCGCTTCGCGACGGCACCAGAAAGATGTCGAAATCCGACCCTTCCGACTATTCGCGCATCAATCTCACCGACGATGCCGAGGCGATAGCGCTGAAGCTGCGCAAGGCCAAGACCGATCCGGAGCCTCTGCCCTCGGAAACCGACGGGCTGAAGGGACGCGCCGAGGCCGAGAACCTGGTCGGCATCTACGCGGCGCTGGCCGGCGAGACCAAGGAGGCCGTGCTGCGCGACTATGGCGGCGCCCAGTTCTCGAATTTCAAGCCTGCGCTCGCCGACCTCGCGGTCGCCAAGCTGGCGCCGATCGCGGGCGAGATGCGCCGCCTCCTCGCCGATCCCGGCCATATCGACGCGGTGCTTGTCGACGGCGCCGACCGGGCGTCCGAGATTGCCATGAAGACGATGGACGGCGTCAAGGACGTGATCGGCTTCATCCGGAAAAAGTGACGGTATTGCCGGTGTTGCGAGGCCGCTTGCCGACGCCCCCGGCGGGTGGCAGCATCAGGGTATGGTGACGAAACGAAAAAGTACGGCGGAAGGCCATCGCCGCAAGTTCCTGGCGATCGTCGACGATACGCCGGAATCGACCCGTGCGCTTCTCTTCGCCGGGCTGCGCGCGATCCACACCGGCGGGGCCGTCGTGCTCCTCTATATCATCACGCCCAGCGAATTCACCCAATGGGTCGGTGTCGAGAATATCATGCGCGCCGAGGCGATGGAGGCGGCGGAGGCGGCGCTCGGCAAGGCTGCCGATCTCGTCCGCGACAAGACGGGGATCGAGCCCCAGGTCGTGATTCGGGAGGGTGGCCGCTCGGAGGCGATCCTCGGCGTCATCGAGGATGACGAGGATATCGCCATCCTGGTGCTTGCCGCCGGCACCGACAAGGAAGGCCCCGGACCGTTGGTCACCGCGCTCGCCGGCAATGCCGCCGCGACCTTTCCGGTGCCGATCACCATCGTTCCCGGACACCTCGACGACGAGGCGGTCGCCGCTGTCGCGTGACCGCGCCGCGGTTGATATCCCCAGCCTTCAGGACTAGATGAAGGCTGGATCCAACGCCCCCTTGAAAGGCGCCAATCATGTTCATCCAGACCGAAACCACGCCGAATCCGGCGTCGCTGAAGTTCCTTCCCGGACGCATCGTCCTCGGCGACGGGACCGCCGAGTTCAGGGATTTGTCGGAAGCCGGCGAGTCACCGCTTGCCGCGCGCCTGTTCGCGGTCCCCGGCGTCACCGGCGTCTTCCTCGGCGGCGACTTCGTCACCGTCACCAAGGGCGACGTCGAATGGCAGCATCTCAAGCCGGCCGTACTCGGCGCGATCATGGAGCATTTCCTGTCCGGCGCCCCGGCGTTGGAAAGGCCCCAGGATGCCTCCAGCGACGATGAATTCTTCGCCGAAGAGGACGCCGAGACGGTTGCGGTGATCAAGGAGCTGCTCGATACGCGGGTCCGCCCGGCCGTCGCCCAGGATGGCGGCGACATCACCTTCCAGGGCTTCCGTGACGGTATCGTCTTCCTCAACATGCGCGGCTCCTGCGCCGGCTGTCCGTCGTCAACCGCGACGTTGAAGCATGGTATCGAGAACCTGCTCCGCCATTTCGTGCCGGAAGTGCAGGAGATCCAGGAAGTGCCGCTGTGAAGCCCCGCAGGGGCCGGTTTACCAAGACCGCCGGAAGGGCGTGAACGTCTCGACTCAGCTTTCCCGGACGGCTATGCCGCCGGAATGAATCTGCTGGCCATCGATACTGCGCTTGAGGCCTGCTCCGTCGCCGTGGCGCGGGACGGCGAACCGCCGGTCATCGCTTCCGAAACGATCGGGCGGGGCCACGCCGAGCGCCTCTTCGGGATGATCGATGCCGCAATGGCCGAGGCCGGCATCGTCTATGCCGGTCTTGACCGGATCGCGGTGACGATCGGTCCCGGGTCCTTCACCGGCCTCAGGGTCGGCATCGCCGCCGCGCGCGGCCTTGCTCTGGTCATCGGCTGCCCGGTCGTCGGTGTCGGCACGCTCGCCGTCCTGGCCGCGGAGGCGCGGGATATCGTGGGGCCCCTACCGGTGCTCGCGACCCTTGATGCCCGGCGCGGCGAAGTCTATGCACAGCTTTTCGACGGCGATGGCCGGGCGACGGGGGAGCCGGATGCCGGTCCACCTTCGGTGATCGCCGGGCGGCTTGCGGCGGAGACTCGGATTGCCGGTTCCGGTGCCGCACTCGTCGCCGCTGCGTATGGACAAGGGGCCGAGTCGCGAATCGTGGCGATCTCGGCGACGCCCGACATGGCTTCGCTTGTCGCGATTGGCCTCGCCGCCCCGCCGCCCGCCGCCCCGCCAAGGCCGCTTTATGTCCGCGCGCCCGACGCCAGGCCGCAATCCTCCGCCGCGGTTGAGCGACGATGATCGAGCTCTTCCCACGGCCACGTATCGTCATCGAGACCCTCGGTCCGGACGAAGCCGACGCGCTTGCCGATATTCACGCCGATGCCTTCGCCCGGTCCTGGTCGGCGGAGGAATTCGAGGCGCTTGCCAGCGATGCCAGGGTTCTGACGCTTGGTTTGCGCCGCCATTCGGTCATCTGGCCGCCCCGGCTGATCGGCTTCATCCTGATCCGCGTCGCCGCCGGCGAGGCCGAGGTGCTTTCGATCGCCATCCGCGGCGCCAATCGCGGTCGAGGACACGGCCGCCGCCTGATGGACGAGGCCCTCCGCCATCTCTACCGCGAACGGGTCGAAACCTGCTTTCTCGAGGTAGCCCACGACAATCGGGCGGCGCTTTCGCTGTACGAGTCGCTCGGTTTCAAGACCGTCGGCGAGCGAAAAGGCTATTATCACCGCAATGACGGTCCGGCGGGGGCGGCGCTTGTCATGCGCCTCAAGCTTCGCTAATCGCCGGTAGGGGAAGTTGCGACGTGGCCGAAGAAAGCAAGACCACCACACTGGAGGATGCCTGCGCGGCACAAGGCCTGCGCATGACCGAGCAGCGCAGGGTGATTGCACGCGTCCTCGATGCTGCGTCCGACCATCCCGACGTTGAGGAATTATATCGCCGCGCCTCCGCCGTCGATTCGCGGATATCGATCGCCACGGTCTATCGAACGGTCAAGCTCTTCGAGGATGTCGGCGTCATCACCCGGCATGACTTCGGCGAGGGACGGAGCCGCTACGAAACCATCCCGGAGATCCACCACGACCACCTGATCGACCTCCGTTCGGGCGATGTCATCGAATTCCGCAACGAGGAGATCGAACGGTTGCAGCAGGCCATTGCCGAACGCCTGGGCTTCCGGCTTGTCGACCATCGGCTGGAGCTCTACGGGGTGCCACTCGCGGGCAAGACGGAGGGCAAGAAATAATGGGCCCGGCGCGGACGGTCTTCGTCGCCCTCGTCCTCGGCGTCATCACCATCGTGCTGATGCCCCTGCAGATTCTCGCGACCCGCTTCCATTGGCGGCTCGCGGCGCTGCTTCCCTATTACTGGCAGCGGATCGCCCGCTGGTTGATCGGCCTGCGGGTTCGCGTCTCGGGGACGCCCGCCAAGCCGCCGCTGCTCCTGACCGCCAATCACATCTCCTGGCTCGACATCACGGTTCTTGGCAGCGTCATGCCGCTGTCCTTCGTCGCCAAGGCCGAGGTTGCCGGCTGGCCGGTGCTCGGGACGCTCGCCCGGCTGCAGCGAACCGTCTTCATCGACAGGACGAAGCGGTCGCAGACCGGTGCCGCGACCGCTGAGATCGCCCGGCGGGTTGGCGGCGGAGATGTCATGGTGCTTTTCGCGGAGGGCACGACCGGCGACGGCAACCGCATCCTTCCCTTCCGCAGCGCGCTGATCGGAGCCGCCGGAGCGGCCGCCGGCGCCAATGTCATCACCGTCCAGCCGGTCGCGGTGACCTATACCCGACTCGGTGGCATACCGGTCGGCGCGTCCGACCGGCCGGGGCTCGCCTGGTATGGCGAAATGCCCTTCATCGCCCATTTCAGCCGGCTGATCGGCCGCGGCGGCATCGACGCGATTGTCAATTTCGGCGAGCCGATCCAGTTCACGCCGGAGAGCGATCGCAAGAAGGTCGCCGAGGCGTGCTTCGAGGCGGTGCGCGAGATGGACGAGCTGGCCCGCACGGCAACGTCATATAGCGGCAAAGGCGACCGGCTATTCTCTCCGCAGCCAAAAGACGCTAAAGGAACCGAGGGGCCAGCGGCCGGCGAGCTCGCCGGCCAGGCGGGCGAGAGGATCGTCAACCGGGTTTCATGAACGGAACGGAACGCGAACTGAAGAGAGTCTTCGTCAGGACCTATGGATGCCAGATGAACGTCTATGATTCCGAGCGGATCACCGACGCCCTGGAATCCTCGGGCTACGCGCCGGTCGACACGCCGGAGGCGGCCGACCTCATCCTCCTCAATACCTGCCATATCCGCGAGAAGGCGGCGGAGAAGGTCTATTCCGAAATCGGGCGTCTGCGGCGCCTGAAGGACGATGCCGGCGATGCCGGCCGCGAGGTGCTGATCGGCGTGGCCGGGTGCGTCGCCCAGGCCGAGGGCGAGGAGATCATCCGCCGCGCTCCGGCCGTCGACCTCGTCGTCGGGCCGCAGTCCTACCAGCGCCTGCCCGATCTCGTGTCGAAGGCACGGGCCGGCGGCCGCGTGGTCGAGACGGAATTCGCCGTCCGCGAGAAGTTTGCGGCGCTGGATCGTCCCGCGCCCCGGCGGCGCGAGCGCTACGCGGCTTTCCTTACCGTCCAGGAGGGATGCGACAAGTTCTGCTCTTTCTGCGTCGTGCCCTATACGCGCGGAGCGGAGGTTTCGCGCTCGGTCGCGGCGATCGCCGCCGAGGCGCGCCGCCTCGCGGCCGAGGGCGTTCGCGAGGTCACCCTGCTCGGCCAGAACGTCAACGCCTTTCATGGCGAGGGGCCCGACGGTCGCGACTGGGGGCTGGGTCGTCTCCTTTTCCATCTCGCCGGGATTCCCGGCATTGACCGGCTGCGCTACACCACCAGCCATCCACGCGACATGGACGATGCGCTGATTGCCGCGCACCGCGACCTCGACGTGCTGATGCCCTATCTCCACCTGCCGGTCCAGTCCGGGTCCGACCGGGTACTCGCCGCAATGAACCGCAGGCATAGCCGGGCCGATTACCTGCGGATCATCGAAAGGGTCCGCGAGGCGCGGCCCGGAATGGCGATCGCCGGCGATTTCATCGTCGGCTTCCCAGGCGAGGAAGAGGCGGATTTCGCCGACACGATGAGGATCGTCGAGGACGTCGGATATGCCTCGGCCTTCTCGTTCAAATACAGCCCCCGGCCCGGCACGCCGGCGGCGAACCGCGACCAGCTTCCCGAGCCGGTCAAGACGGAGCGTCTGGCGCGCCTCCAGGAGGCGATCCTCGCGTCGCAGGCCACCTTCAATGCCTCGCGGGTCGGCATGGTCGCCGAGGTGCTTTTCGAACGTCCCGGCCGTCATCCTGGACAGATCGTCGGCCGCTCGCCGTGGCTCTCGCCGGTCCAGGTTTCGGCCGATGCCGGCCTGATCGGTTCCATCGCCCGCGTCGCGATCACCGATGTCGGGCCCAACAGCCTGTTCGGTCATGTCGTCGGCAAGGCCGGTCTCGATCGACCGGCCGTGGAGGCAACCGCTTGACGCCCCGTCAAACGGCAACCGTCCCGGCGATCGACGGGGACGAAACGCAGATCGTCGTCGCCTTCGACGATAACCGGCTGATCTCTTCCCTGTTCGGCGAATTCGATCGCAACCTCGCGCTGATCGAGCAGCGCCTCGGGGTCGACGCGGTTGCGCGTGGCAACCAGGTGACGATTCGTGGAAACGCCGAGGCCTGTACGCGCGCCCGGCTTGCGCTCGATATGCTCTACGGGCGGCTCCAGGAGGGCCACGAGCTCGTGCCGGGCGACGTCGAGGGCGCGATCCGGATGGCCGAGGCCGCCGAGGCGCAGCTGAGCCTGCCGACGCTCGAGCCGCGCGGCCGGCTGGCGATGGCCCAGATCTCGACGCGGCGGCGGACGGTCATGGCACGGACCGTGACGCAGGATGCCTATATCCGGGCCTTCGACCGGGCCGAGCTGGTCTTCGGCATCGGCCCCGCCGGAACCGGCAAGACCTACCTCGCCGTCGCCTATGCCTCGGCGATGGTCGAGCGCGGCGCCGCCGAGCGGATTATCCTGTCGCGTCCGGCCGTCGAAGCCGGCGAGCGGCTCGGCTTCCTGCCGGGCGACATGAGGGAAAAGGTCGATCCCTATCTTCGTCCGCTTTATGACGCGCTTTACGACATGATGCCGCTCGACAAGGTCGAGCGAGGCCTGCAGTCCGGCATGATCGAGGTCGCGCCGCTTGCCTTCATGCGTGGCCGCACCCTGTCCGATGCCATCGTCATCCTCGACGAGGCACAGAACACCACGTCGATGCAGATGAAGATGTTCCTCACCCGGCTCGGCGAGAATTCGCGGATGATCGTCACCGGCGATCCGAGCCAGATCGACCTGCCGCCGGGACAGGTTTCGGGTCTTGTCGAGGCGGTCGACCTGCTGCGGGGCGTCGCCGGCATCGCCCAGGTGCGCTTCACCGCCGCAGACGTCGTCCGCCACGCCCTGGTGTCGCGCATCGTCGAAGCCTATGACCGGGCCGAGGGGCAGGGCGGCTGACCATGGCCGCTGGCGATCCGATGCCGGACGGGATCGGTGTCGAGACCATGGTGGAAGCTGGCGACTGGCCGGAAGAGACCGAAATCGCAGCGGGAAATGTTGCCGCTGTCAGGGCCGCCGTCCGACGGGCCCGGCCGGATCTCGCCGAGGGCGCCGAAGTGGCCATCATCCTCTCGGATGACGATCACCTGCGTGAGCTGAACCGCCGCTTTCGCGAGAAGGACGCGTCGACCAACGTGCTGTCCTTCCCCGCCGCGCCGCCCGTCGGCGGCCGGTTCGGCCCGTTGCTCGGCGATATCCTGCTGGCGCGGGAGACGGTCCTGCGCGAGGCGAGCGAACGCGGCATCCGTCTCGGTGACTATGTCACCCACCTGGTAATTCACGGTTTTCTTCACCTTGTCGGCTACGATCACCAAACCGAAAAGGAAGCGGTTGTCATGGAGGGTTTGGAAACCTTTATTATGGAAGACCTAGGTCTCCATGACCCCTATGCGAGCTGAAGCGACCGCCGGCCGACCGATGACCGCCGCAGAGACATCCACACAGAATTCCGACCCCGGACCGGAACCGGACAGTATCGACACGGGCGCTTCGACGCCCGATAGCTGGCTCGAAAGGGTCAAGGCCGCCGTTGGCATGCGCGGCCCCGCGACGATGCGCGAAGAGATCGTCGACGCCCTGGCCTCCGAGGATGCCGCGGCCGGATTCTCGCCGGAAGAGCGGGCGATGATCGCCAACATCCTCCGTCTCCGCGAGGTCCGGGTCGACGATGTCATGGTGCCGCGTGCCGATATCGATGCCGTGGAGATCGGCATCTCGCTGGCCGGCCTGCTCGCCGCCTTCCAGGAATCCGGTCATTCGCGGATGCCGGTCCACCGCGAAACCCTCGACGATCCGGTCGGCCTCGTCCACATCAAGGACCTCATGGGCTATGTCGCCCGTACCGCGGCCGTTGCTGCTACGCCCCCGGCCGGGGAGGTCGAGGCCGGGGAAGCGTCCGGCGGCCGCAACGGTGAACCGCCGGCGGCATTCGATCTGCCGCTCGTCGACCTCAACAAGTCGCTCGCCGAAGCCGACCTGGTGCGAAACATCCTCTTCGTGCCGCCGTCCATGCCGGTCACCGCGCTGCTCGCCACCATGCAGGGCACGCGAATGCAGATGGCGCTGGTCATCGACGAATACGGCGGGACGGACGGGCTGGTGTCGCTCGAGGACATCATCGAGATGGTCGTCGGCGACATCGAGGACGAGCATGACGACGAGGCGCGGGCGATGATCATCCCCGACGGCGACGGCGTCTTTCTTGCCGACGCCCGCGCCGATCTCGAGGAGGTCGAGGCGGCGATCGGCGCCGATCTCGCTCCCGGCGAGGAGAGCGAGGACGTCGACACGATCGGCGGTCTTGTCTTCAGCCTGCTTGGCCGGATCCCGGTCCGCGGCGAGCTGGTCGCGGCGCCTGGCGGCTTCGAGTTCGAAATCCTCGATGCCGATCCCCGCAGGATAAAGCGGTTGCGCATATACCGCCGCCGGACGGGGGCGACCCGGCCGGAGCCGCGGCGACGGCAGCGGGTCAGTCCGCCGGAAGAGGAAGCCGGCGACTAGCTGTGGCCTCTGCGGCTGCCGACCGTCGGTCGGCTTTCCCGGTCCCTAGCCTGCGGTCGCCGGGTCGATGACGGCGCTGACTTCCGAGATGATATCGGCTGGAAATCCCGAAAGTCTCGAATGTTCGCGGATCGCGGCCTCGTCCTCGGCCAGATAGATGCAGAAGGTCTTGTCCCCGGCCACGTAGGACTGCTGCCACTGGAGCCGTGGCGATAGCTTCGCCAGCGCGTCATTCGATTGCCGGGCAATATTGCTGAGTTCACTGGCGTCGGACTCGCCGATGCCAGCTACGTTGCGCTCGATCACATACTTCTTCATAACGCTCTCCTCAGGTTTCGCGTCTCGCCGGGACTGCCATGGCACCGGATGACACCAGAAGATTGGTCGGACCGCGAGCGTCAAACGCGCCATTCTCAGTGGGTACATCCGCCAATCTGGAGCGCGTATTGGAGGTGACCGTCCTCTATTGTCGCGGCGCCTATGTTTCCACTTCCCTGATGCCGCTGGAGATCTTCCATTCGGCGGGATTCATGTGGAATGTCTGTTTGGGTCGGGAGCCCGAGCCGCGTTTCAGGATCACCAGTGCCTCGGTCGACGGAGACGTGGTGGAGGCACTTGGACCGGTGCGCCTGACTCCGGACCTCCCGATTTCGGACGTCGAACAGACGGATCTGGTCTTCGTCCCGACCGCGGGCATGGACGTCGATGATCTGTTGCGATCGAATGAATGTTGCCTGGACTGGTTGTCCGGGATGCGGCGCAAGGGTGCTCTCGTTGCGGGCGTTTGTACCGGGACCGCACTGCTTGCCGAGGCGGGGCTGCTTGATGGCCGCAGAGCAACCACCCACTGGGCCATTGCTTCGATGTTCAAGGACCGCTGGCCGGCCGTCGACTGGCGGCCTGAGCTGGCCGTCACCGAGGATGGCGGGGTGTTCTGCGGCGGAGGTCTTTACTCCGCGATCGACCTTGCTCTCTATCTCGTTGGACGGCTTTGCGGAAGGGATGTCGCTGTCGAGGTAGCCAAGTCCCTCGTTTTGCAGATGCCCCGGACCTATCAGACGGACTTTGGATTCTTGCCGCTCAGTCGCGACCACAGTGACGCTGCGATACGCCGCGCGGAGAAGTGGTTCTGCGATCATTTTCCTGATGACATCAGTGTCGACCGGGTTGCCGAGGAGACGAACATGTCGCCTCGAACTTTCCTCCGTCGTTTCAAGGCGGCTACCGGCGAGACGCCGCGCTCCTACGTCCAGCGGCTCAGGGTCGAGGCGGCCAAGTCGATGCTCGAGCAGGATCGCATGACGGTGCAGGAGGTCAGCATCGCGATCGGCTACGAGGATGTCGGTTTCTTCCGCAATCTTTTCAAACGCTATGTCGGGATTTCGCCGACCGTATACCGGGATCGCTACGGCTAGGATTCGCGCTGCCGGCAACGTTGCCTCGGGTCAATGGCGGATCGGTTGTGTTTCGCCGCCAGCCCGGCTTTCGATCGGTTCTGGAAATACGCCTCTCTTGACGGCATGCATACGGCCGGATTTTGGTCGTTTGCGATGGACCGAATCGCCAATCCGATCGTCGTGCTCTGGGGATGGCGCCGCGTCGCGATCGCGATCGGTGCGGGCGCGCTTTCGGCCCTGGCGATGGCGCCCTTCAACCTGTTTCCGCTTCTCTGGCTGACGGTTCCGGTCTTTGTCTGGCTGATCGACGGTGCGACACCCGCCGAGGGCGCCGGCTTTCTCCGCCGCCTTCTTCCGGCGGCAGTCGTCGGCTGGAGCTTCGGCTTCGGCTATTTCCTCGGCGGGCTGTGGTGGATCGGAACGGCCTTCCTGGTCGAGGCGGAGGATTTTGCCTGGGCTCTTCCCTTTGCCGTCACCCTGCTGCCGGCCGGGCTGGCCCTTTTCTGGGCATTGGGGACGGCGGTGGCCCGATCGGTGTGGTGCGAGGGCTGGCCGCGCATTCTCGTCTTCGCCGTCGCGATGGCGGGCGCCGAGTGGCTGCGCGGCCATGTGCTGACCGGCTTTCCCTGGAATGCCTTCGGCTATGCCCTGATGCCGGGGGCCTTGACGATGCAGTCGGCGTCGCTGGTCGGCCTGTGGGGCGTGACCCTCGCGGCTTTCATCATCTTCGCCGCTCCGGCGGCGCTAGCCGGCGGGGTGCGCGGGGAGCGGCGGGGGCAATACGCCATTGTCGCTTTCGCATTCGTGCTCTTCGTCGCCCATGTCGGTTTCGGCGGAGTCCGGTTGCTCGCCGCGGGTGATCCCGCCGACAGCGGCATCACGGTCCGGATCGTCCAGCCGGTGCTGCGCCAGGAAGAGAAGTGGAATGTTGCCAACGAGGATGCGATCGTCGATCGCTATCTCTCCCTCAGCGACGGCGCGACCTCGCCGGATCGCAACGGCGTCGGCGGCGTCGACATCCTCGTCTGGCCGGAATCGGCCTTTCCCTTTCTGTTGACTGAGCGGCCCGAGGTGCTTTCCGCCATTGCCGATCTCCTGCCCTCGGGCACCGCGCTGATCACCGGCGCTGCCCGCGCCGAGACGGGACGGGTGGCCAGCGACCAATTGCCACGCGTGTTCAACAGCATCTACGTCATCGCCGATGATGGCGAGATCGTTGCCGCCTATGACAAGGTTCATCTCGTGCCGTTCGGCGAGTTCCTGCCATTTCCCGGCCTGCTCGAGCGGATCGGCCTCACCCAGCTCGTTGCCCTGCCCAGCGGATTCTCGCCCGGCGCACGGCACCTCACCCTGGCGCTGGAGAATGCGCCCTCCTTCAGTCCGTTGATCTGTTACGAGATCGTCTTCCCCGGCGAGGCGGTCGCGCCCGGCCCCCGGCCTGGCTGGATCCTCAACCTGACCAACGACGGCTGGTTCGGCGACACGCCCGGACCGCATCAGCATTTCCAGCAGGCCCGGGTGCGTGCCGTCGAGGAAGGGCTGCCGCTGGTCCGAGGCGCGAATTCGGGAATATCCGCGGTTGTCGATGGCTACGGCCGGGTGCGGCAGAGTCTCGGTGTCGGGCTTGCCGGGATCGTCGACGGCTCCCTGCCTCCCGCCTTGACCCCGACGCCGTATGCCGACTACGGAGATTGGGTGTTTCTTTTCATGCTGATGGTGGCGGGTTGCGTGGCCGCCTATGCGCAATTTCCGTCTAGGTTGAATGGGAATTGACAAAAATCATGTCATCATGCTCTATCCATGGCTATGTCCGACAAAACACAACCTGTGACGGGCGCGGGGGCGTGAAATTCCGGTATGACGTCAGATGTCACCGGGGGTAGGTCAAAAGACGGAGATGTCGGGCACTGGGCTGTAAAGCCGTCGGGACAAACACCAAAGGCCGCCGCCCGTGTGGCACAAGAGAGAGGCCAAATGGCCAATAAGAAACAACCAAATCCAATCGACATTCACGTCGGAAGCCGGGTCAGACTGCGTCGAATGATGCTCGGAATGAGCCAGGAGAAGCTCGGAGAGCACCTTGGGATCACCTTCCAGCAGATCCAGAAATACGAAAAGGGAACCAACAGGATCGGCGCCAGCCGTCTCCAGAATATCGCGCGCGTCCTTTCCGTGCCGGTCTCGTTCTTTTTCGAGGATGCGCCGGGCGGCGAGAGCGGTGGCATGGCGGAGCAGCAATCCGCGAGCTACGTCGTCGATTTCCTGTCGAGTTCGGAAGGAATCCAGCTCAACAAAGCCTTTGTCCGCATCAAGGATCCCAAGCTTCGGCGCAAGGTGATCGACCTGGTCCGCGCGATTGCCGGCGCGGACGAAGAGCCTGACTGAATCCCGCATTCGTTAGGGGTCCGTCGAGGCTGGCCTGCGGGGGCCGGACCCCTCCGGTCCCGGGCTCTTGCGCCCGCGGGAGGGGCCGTGTCCGGCGCCGGCCGGTCTCGGTGGTTGACCCGCTGCCCGTTCGCTGCCAAAACGGCGCCTGATCTTGCCGAGTGGGGGCTTGGTGAGCATTCCCGGAAAATAGTCAAAAAGGTCTGACGCCTTGCCGCGATCATCCTATCTTTTCACGAGCGAATCCGTTTCCGAAGGGCATCCCGACAAGGTTTGCGACCGGATCTCGGACACGATCGTCGATGCCTATATTGCCGCGATGCCGGAAGCCCGCGTCGCCTGCGAGACGATGACGACCACCAACCGCATCGTGATTGCCGGTGAGGTGCGGGGGCCGGAGGAGGTGCTCGATCAGGTCGAGGACCTGGCGCGTGGCGCCATTCGCGACATTGGCTACGAGCAGGAAGGCTTCCACTGGCAGCATGCCCAGTTCGAGAATCTCCTTCATCCGCAATCGGCGGACATCGCCCAGGGCGTCGATGCCAGCGGCAACAAGGACGAGGGCGCCGGCGACCAGGGCATCATGTTCGGCTATGCCTGCCGCGAGACGCCGGAGCTGATGCCGGCGCCGATCTTCTATGCGCACCGAATCCTCAAGCTGATGGCCGATGCCCGGAAATCCGGCGCGGCCGCCATGCTCGGTCCCGACGCGAAGAGCCAGGTGACCATCGCCTATCATGATGGAAAGCCCACCAAGGCCACCTCGATCGTTGTGTCGACCCAGCATCTCGACGAGTCGATGACCTCTGACGATGTCCGCGAGGTGGTCGAGCCCTATGTCCGCGAGGCCCTGCCGCAAGACTGGATCAACGGCTCCACCGAATGGCACATCAATCCGACGGGCAAGTTCGTCATCGGCGGCCCGGACGGTGACTGCGGCCTCACCGGGCGCAAGATCATCGTCGACACCTATGGCGGCGCCGCACCGCATGGCGGCGGCGCCTTCTCGGGCAAGGATCCGACCAAGGTCGATCGCTCGGCGGCCTATGCCGCCCGCTATCTCGCCAAGAATGTCGTCGCGGCCGATCTCGCCGATCGCTGCACGATCCAGCTCTCCTATGCGATCGGCGTCGCCAAGCCCCTGTCGATCTACGTCGATCTCCATGGCACCGGTAAGGTCGAGGAGGAGGCGCTGGAGAAGGCGCTGGGAGAGGTCATGGACCTTTCGCCGCGCGGTATCCGCCAGCATCTCGAGCTCAATCGGCCGATCTATGCGCGAACCGCCGCCTATGGCCATTTCGGCCGCGCCCCGGAGGCCGATGGCGGCTTCTCCTGGGAGAAGGTCGACCTCGCCGACGCCCTGGTCGCGGCGATCAAGTAGCCTTGGCGGCCGGCGGTCGCGCCCCGGAGGGCACGGCCTTGCAGAGACGAAGCACGCTCTACGGGCGGCGCAAGGGCAAGCCGCTATCGCAGCGCCGCGAGCGGCTGATGGCCGATGTCTTCCGGTCGCTTGCCGTGGATATCCTGCGCCCGGCGCCGCAGACGCTGGCCGATCTCTTTGCCGTTCCTGTCGACGACATCCGCCTGGAGATCGGATTCGGCGGCGGCGAGCACCTGATCAGCGAGGCGAAAGCGTCGCCGGCCACCGGCTTCATCGGTGTCGAGCCTTTCGTCGAGGGCATGGCCAAGGCGGTTGCGGCGATTGATGCCGATGGCCTGGCGAATATCCGCCTCCACGATGGCGATGCCGCCGACCTGATTGCGTGGCTTCCGGCCGCTTCGGTCTCGCAGGTCGATCTGCTTTATCCCGACCCCTGGCCCAAGCGCCGCCACTGGAAACGGCGTTTCGTCAATCCCGCGAACCTCGAAGGCATTGCCAGGATCCTCGCGCCCGGCGGCGCGTTTCGCTTTGCCAGCGATATCGACTCCTATGTCGCCTGGACGTTGCGCCATGTTCTCGCCTCTCCCGCGTTCGAGTGGACGGCCGAGCGGGCGGACGACTGGCGCTTGCCCTGGGCCGGATGGCCCGGCACCCGCTATGAGGCGAAGGCCTTCCGTGAGGGGCGCCGGCCGGCCTATCTCGTGTTTCGAAAGCGGTAACCGAGCGCGCGAGCGCCCGCCGATTGGCCTTGCGTTGCCGGCGGCGGCGGACTATATCGGCTCCATCATCTCAAACGATCGGTACCGTTGGAGAGTGGGCCCCGCCGGACCCGCTCTTTTCGCACAGGCGGCCGGTCGACGAAAGGAGCCCGCTTGTCAGAAGGGATCGCTGAACCTCGGCTGATAACCGAAACCGGACTTGAAGCCCGCATCGCCAACATCGTCGAGCCGACGGTGGAGGGGCTTGGCTATCGTCTCGTCCGGGTCAAGCTGTCCGCGATGAACGGTGCGACCCTGCAGATCATGGCCGAGCGCCCGGACGGCACCATGACCGTCGACGATTGCGAGCGGCTGTCGCGCGATCTCTCGCCGGCGCTCGATGTCGAGGACCCGATCGATCGGGCCTATAATCTCGAGGTATCGTCGCCCGGCATCGACCGGCCGCTGGTCCGCCTGTCCGATTTCGAGCGATGGGCGGGGCACCTCGCCAAGATCGAGCTTTCGAGCCCCGTTCGCGGCCGCAAGCGGATACGCGGCGTGCTCGCCGGCGTCGAGGGTTCCGGGACCCGCGTCACCGTGGCGCCGCCGATCGACGGCGAGACGGAGATATTGCTGCCGCTCGCCGATATCGGCGAGGCCAAGCTGGTCCTGACCGACGACCTGATCCGCGATTCACTTGCCGCCCATCAACCGGGTGGCGACCAACCGAATATCGACGATGCCGGACCGGCATCCGCTCACTGACCACACGGAGACGACAATGGCTGTCAGTGCAAACCGACTCGAACTCCTCCAGATCGCCGACGCGGTTGCCCGCGAAAAGGTGATCGACCGGATGATCGTGGTCAACGCCATGGAGGACGCGATCCAGAAGGCGGCGCGGTCGCGCTACGGGTCGGAGACCGACGTGCGGGCCGAGATCGACCCGAAGACCGGCGAGATCAAGCTTCAGCGGCTCCTCAAGGTGGTCGAGGAGGTCGAAAATCCGGCGACCGACATCACGCTCGAGAATGCGCGTCACCGCAATCCGGCCGCGCAGGTCGGCGATTTCATCGCCGAGACCCTGCCGCCAATGGATTTCGGCCGGATTGCCGCCCAGTCGGCCAAGCAGGTCATCGTCCAGAAGGTCCGCGAGGCCGAGCGCGACCGGCAGTATGACGAGTTCAAGGACCGCATCGGCGAGATCGTCAACGGCCAGGTCAAGCGGGTCGAATATGGCAACGTCATCGTCGACCTCGGCCGCGGCGAGGCGATTGTTCGTCGCGACGAGCTGATCCCGCGCGAGACCTTCCGCTACGGCGATCGCGTCCGCGCCTATATCTACGACG
>NZ_JAGRLA010000158.1 GCF_020442045.1 Bauldia sp.
AAGTTTCCCGGTCGCGCCTCCGGCGCTCCCCGCCGATTCACCTTCGATCCCGGTCGCGCCTCCGGCGCTCCTCGCCGATTCACCTTCGATCCCGGTCGCGCCTCCGGCGCTCCTCGCCTCTTCAGGCAGATCGACCCCGGTCACGTCATGGCGGCCGGTCTCGAAGATCAGCGGTTCCTCCATCTGGAGGCCGCGATTGCCGGTAAAAGTCCCGGCCTCGGCGGCGACGGCCGCGACCGGCGCGGTGGGACGGCCTTGTTCGTTCATCACAGTATGCCTCCGCCCATGCGCTCGATGGCAATCGCAATTGCATCGCGATCGACGAGGCTGAGTTGAATCCCCTGGTGGTTGTTTTTGCCCGTCCGAGTCGGCCCGGTTGCCAAGCGTGAAAAGTTGGAACTCGATCGAGTCCCTGTGACGGAAATCCCGGGCACACCATGCACTTTTGTCACGTCGCCGAATCCGAAGACAAGTGCCAGCGAACCATGTTCTCGATTGAGATTGATCACTTGGCCCGAGGCATCATGGACGAATTCGATTGTTTTCTTGGTCTCTCGTTCATATCGGAATCCGGCTCTGCCAAGCTCACGAATGGCGTCTTGTTCCCTCGGCGAGAATAGGTACTCAGCCATCACAGCACCTCCTTCAGCATCGCGGCGAAGGCGGCGCGATCGGCATCGGTATTGACCTCGGTCGATGCGACGACGATCAGGTCGTCGAGCTCCGGCCGGCCATGCTCCAGTCGCGAGACGGGGACGCCGCCGAGGACGCCATTGTGCGCGAGCGCATCGACCACCTCAGCCGCATTACCCGGGACGCGGATCGTGAACTCGTTGAAAAACGAATCATTCAGGACACTTACGCCCGGAATCTGAGAAAGCGATTCAGCCAGCGCCACGGCGTTGCCATGATTGAGCGCGGCAAGGCGCCGGAGCCCGGTCTCGCCGAGCAGCGTCATGTGGATGGTGAAGGCGAGGCAGCAGAGGCCGGAATTCGTGCAGATATTCGAGGTCGCCTTGTCGCGCCGGATATGCTGCTCGCGGGTCGAGAGGGTCAGCACGAAACCGCGCCGTCCCTCGGCGTCGACGGTCTCGCCGCAAAGGCGTCCCGGCATCTGGCGGACATATTTCTGGCGGGTCGCGAACAGCCCGACATAGGGGCCGCCGAAGGTCAGCGGATTGCCGATCGACTGCCCCTCGCCGACGACGATGTCGGCCCCTTGCGCGCCCGGCGGCTCGATGGCACCAAGCGCCACCACCTCGGTAAACACCGCTACCAGAAGGGCCCCGACCGCGTGCGCCTTCTCGGCTACGGCCGAGAGATCGATGAGCTGGCCGTAGAAGGACGGCGACTGGACGACGACGCAGGACGTCTCCTCGTCGATCGAATCGAGGATCGCCTCGGTGCCGGTCGGATCGGGCGGCAGAGCGACGAGGGCATCCTCCGCCATGCCCGAAACGGTCTCGACGACGGCGCGATACTGGGGATGCAGCCCGCCAGACAGAACCGCCTTCCGTCGTCTCGTCACGCGATGCGCCATCAGCACCGCCTCGGCGGTTCCGGTCGAGCCGTCATACATCGAGGCATTGGCGACATCCATACCGGTCAGATTCGCGACCTGGGTCTGGAACTCGAAGAGATACTGCAGCGTCCCCTGGCTGATCTCCGGCTGGTAGGGCGTGTAGGAGGTCAGGAATTCGGAGCGCTGGATCAGATGGTCGACGCTCGCGGGAACATGGTGCCGGTAGGCGCCGGCGCCGACGAAGAAGGGCACCGACCCGGCCGCCGTATTGCGCGCGGCCATGCGCCCGAGCACCGCCTCGACCTCCATCTCGCCGCGCGAAGGCGGCAGGTCGAGCAGGCCGGTGAGGCGCTTGTCGGCCGGGATGTCGGCAAAGAGGTCTTCGATCGATCCGGCGCCGATCCGCGCCAGCATCGCCTCGCGGTCGGCTTCGGTATGGGGAAGGTAGCGCATGGCGGGCTCCGGGCGTCAGCGACCGGCCGGCTCGATCCGGATCTCGGTCCGGACCGAATTGGCAATGAAGCAGTTGTCGTGGGCGGCGTGGTGGAGGCGGTCGCTCTCCGCGGTATCCGGCGCGCCGGCATCCGAGAAATCGATCCTCGGCCTGAGTGTGACGACCGAGATCCAGTAGCGGCCCTCGTCGCTCTTCTCCATGACCCCCTCGGCCTCGTCCCGGTAGCGCTCGACGACGAAACCGGCGCGGCGGGCGAGATCGAGGAAGGTCAGCATGTGGCAGGACGACAACGAGGCGACGAACGCCTCCTCCGGATCGATGGCGTCCTCGACCGACCAGGGCTTCGGCACGACGAGCGGCGAGGCCGAGGCCGCGAGCGCTATGCCGCCGTCGAAATGCCAGAGATGGCGGCGCGAGTAGCGCCCCCTGGCGAAATCCTCGTCAGCCTCGCACTGCCAGGTGACGGTCGCCCGATAGAGATGCGGGTGTGCCACGAAATCCTCAGATCGTCTCGAGGAATGCCTTGTAGGCGTCGGCATCCATCAGCGCCTCGACCTCGCTCTTGTCCGCCACCTTCAGCTTAAGGAACCATCCCGCGTCCTCAGGCGCCGTATTGACCATGGCGGGCTCGTCGCCGAGCGCGACGTTGACCTCAACCACCTCGCCCGCGACCGGAGCGAAGACCTCGCTCGCCGCCTTGACCGATTCGACGACGGCTGCCTCCGCCCCCTTTGCCAGGGTCCTGCCAACCTCGGGAAGCTCGACATAGACGACGTCGCCAAGCTGTTCCTGGGCGTAGTCGGTGATGCCGATCACGGCGATGTCGCCTTCGAGGCGAATCCATTCGTGATCGCGAGAATAACGTGTGGTCATCCGGTGTCCTCGTCAGGGTTTGCGCTTGCGGAAATAGCGATGGGGCACGAAGGGCATGGTGGAGACCGTGGCCGGCAGGTCGCGGCCGCGGACCTCGACGGCGATCCGGGTGCCCGGCTCGGCATAGCTCGCATCGACATAGCCCATGGCGATCGGCGCACCGACGGTCGGGCCGAAGCCGCCCGATGTGACGTCGCCGATATGCCGGCCCTCGACGGTCTTGATCGGCGCGCCCTCGCGCGCCGGTGCCTTGCCATCGAGGGTGAGGCCGACGCGTTTCCTCGGCGGCCCCGCCTGCAATTCGCGCTGGATGCGCGCGGCGCCCGGGAATCCGCCCTCTTCGCGCCGCCGCCTGGCGATCGCGAATTCGAGATCGGCTTCGACCGGGGTCGTCATCGTATCGATGTCGTGGCCATAAAGACAAAGCCCCGCCTCGAGGCGGAGCGAATCGCGCGCGCCGAGGCCGATCGGCCCGACTTCGGGTTCCGCGAGAAGCGCCCGCGCGATGGCCTCCGCATCGTCCGCCGCCATCGACAGCTCGAAGCCATCCTCGCCGGTATAGCCGGAGCGGGACATGCCGCAAGCCAGGTCGTCGAAAGTCGCGCTCCAGGCGGTCATGAAGCCCGGCTCGCCGAGATCGGGCACGTGACGGGAGAGCACCGCCGCGGCCGCCGGCCCCTGAAGCGCCAGCAGCGCCCGATCGTCCATCGGTTCAAGGATGACGGAAGCCGGCAGGCGGGCTCGGAAATCGGCGTAGTCGACATCCTTCCGCGCGGCATTCACGACGACGAGCAATCGCCCGTCGTCATCGGGGGAAGCCGGCCGGGTCACCATCAGGTCGTCGATGATGCCGCCGTTTTCGGAGAGCAGCAGCGTGTAGCGCTCGCGACCGCGGCCAAGCCCGACGAAATCTCCCGGTGTCAGGGCTTCGAGCGCCCGGGCGGTGGTTTCGTGATCGGGACCGACGAGGCGTGCCTGGCCCATATGCGAGACGTCGAACAGCCCCGCCGAGTCGCGGACCTGATTGTGTTCGGCGATGATCCCGGTCGGATACTGGACCGGCATCGAATAGCCGGCGAACGGCACCATCCGCGCCCCGAGTTCGCGATGAAGCCCGGCGAGCGGCGTTTCCTTCAGGCCTTCCGACACAGACTGGGACATTGGACCCCCGGTTCTTGAGCGACGGCGACGAACCAGCCCAAAAAGGACCGTCCGCACCCCCTCTGTCCGAGGACCTGAGAGATTCCCGCGCGATCTTGGTGGGTCGCTTTTCCGGACGGAAAAGTGCAAGCCACTTTTCCAGGAAACGCTCCCGCGCGGTTACTCCTTCGGTGAGCCCCCCTCGCGGCGGACTGCTTTCCAGAGCGTCGTCGACCGTCCGGTCCTTTCGCCTGAGAGTTTCCGGGGCGGTTGCTCCTTCGGCGCCGGGCCAGGCGAGGCCCGGTCTCTCCCGGCGGTCGTTCGCAGCCAGCCCTCGCGGAAACCGGCCGACCGGAACGCGACGACATCCCGGTCAAGGCAGCATAGAAGCCGGCCCCGGCGAGTCAATCGCGTCCGGGCATCCTCACTTCTTGCCCTCGTCGAAACCCACATAAATGATCAGATCGCGGTCGTTCGGGCCGATGTTGACCGAGACGTCGAAGACCCGCTCATAGGCGGTCGAAAAGTCAGGCGCCGTCAGCGTCACCGGAACCTTGAAGAGGTTCGAATAAAGCGGCCCCTTGCCACCGGTCTGCTTGGCGACGGCGACCCGTATCGGCAGAGTCGTCGAACCGGCGCCGCCTTTGGGTCCGGCGACCACGCGTCCCCTGACACCGACCTTCATCGTCAATGCCCCGCCCGAGACGCCGCATTCCCGGGCGGTGTTCTTGATCGAGGCCAACTGGCGTGCGTAGCTCGGATCATTCTCATGGCCGCGTTCGTAGGTGATCATCTCCTCGGTGCCGGCTCGAATCTGGATCGGCGGGCAATAAGACGACGGCCTGAAGTCCGGTTGCGAAGAGGCGGCATTCGCCGGCTGGCTGACGCTGGTGGCGATGGCGTCGGTGCCGCCATTGGTCGAACAGGCGCCAAGCGCCGCGACTGCGAGGGAAATCAGCCCAATACGGGCTGACGCAATCGAACGGAACGGGAATCGCATCGACTTTCCTTCACCGAAAACAGGCGCTTCTATATCAAATCAAAAGGCTTTTTTGCGACCGCCCGTTCGTCGCAGGACCGCGGCGGCGCTTGCCCGCCGGGTGCGCGACCGTTAGATTTCCGCGATCATGCCGGACATTGCGTCCGGGACCGGGAAGGCACAGCCCAGTGAAATACGTCAGTACGCGCGGCCGCGCCCCTGCGCTCGGTTTTTCGGATGTCCTGCTTACCGGACTTGCCGGCGACGGCGGGCTCTACGTTCCCGAGACCTGGCCAAGCCTGGATCGCGCACAGATCGCGGCATTTGCCGGTCGCCCCTATGCCGAGGTCGCGACCGAGGTCATCCGCCCCTTCGCAAGCAGCGACATCGACGAGGCCGACCTCGCCCGCATGTGCGACGAGGCCTATGCGACCTTTCGCCATCCGGCGGTGGCACCGCTCACCCAGGTCGCGCCGGGCGAATGGGTATTGGAGCTTTTCCACGGCCCCACCCTCGCCTTCAAGGACCTGGCGATGCAGCTCCTTTCGCGGCTGATGGATCACGTCCTGACCAGCCGGGGCGAGAAGGTGACGATCATCGGGGCGACATCGGGCGATACCGGCGGCGCGGCGATCGAGGCCTTCCGCGGACGACGGAATGTCGACCTGTTCATGCTGTTTCCGGAGAACCGGGTTTCGCCCTTCCAGCAGCGCCAGATGACGACAAGCGGCGCGGCCAACATCCATCCGATCGCCGTCAAGGGGACCTTCGACGACTGCCAGGCGATCGTGAAGGCCGCCTTCGGCAATCGTTCCCTTCGCGAACGCCTGGCGCTGAGCGGCGTGAACTCGATCAACTGGGCCCGGATCGTCGCCCAGATCGTCTATTACTTCACCTCGGCAGTGGCGATCGGCGGCCCGGCACGGCCGGTATCCTTCACCGTTCCGACCGGCAATTTCGGCGACATCTATGCGGGCTATGCGGCGAAACGCATGGGACTGCCGATCGCCGACCTGGTGATCGCGACGAACATCAACGACATCCTCTCCCGAACCCTCGCGACGGGCCGCTACGAGGTCGGCAGCGTCCAGGCAACGGCCTCCCCCTCCATGGACATCCAGGTCTCCTCGAATTTCGAGCGTGCGCTGTTCGACGCCTATGACCGCGATGCGGAGGCCATCGAGCGCCTGATGGCAATGCTCGCCCAGTCGCGCGCCTTCACGATCGGTCCGGACGCCCTGGAGACGGTGCGCAAGCATTTCGACGCCGGGACGGCGGATGAGGACCAGACCAGGGCAACCATCGCCGAGGTCTGGCGGGCGACCGGATTCCTGCCGGATCCGCATACCGCGGTGGGCCTGTCGGTCGCACGCCGGCATCTTTCTCCGGAGGTGCCGATGATCACCCTTTCCACCGCCCATCCGGCGAAATTTCCGGCCGCGGTCGAAGCCGCCATCGGCGCGCCGCCCGCGCTGCCGCCGGGATTCGACGACCTGGCCTCGCGGCGCGAGGATTATGTTGTTCTTGCGAATGATCAGTCGGTCGTGGAGGATTTCCTCCTGGCAAACGCCAATGCAGTAAGGGACGAGGTTTGACGCAATGTCGGTGCGCGTAACGAGTCTGGAATCCGGGATCAGAGTCGTCACGCACGAAATGGATCACCTCGAAAGCGCCGCGCTCGGCGTCTGGGTCGGCGCCGGCTCGCGATCGGAGCGCGACGACGAGCACGGGCTCTCCCACCTGCTCGAGCACATGGCCTTCAAGGGCACCAAGACGCGCTCCGCCGCCGATATCGCGGAAGAGATCGAGGAGGTCGGCGGCGAGGTCAATGCCGCGACCAGCGTCGAGACCACCTCCTATTATGCGCGCATCCTCAAGGACGACGTTCCGCTGGCGCTCGACATCCTCAGCGACATCCTGTCGAACTCGGTCTTCGATCCGCAGGAGCTGGCCCGCGAGCAGCATGTCATTCTCCAGGAGATCGGAGCGGCGCTCGATACGCCCGAGGACCGGGTCTATGACAGCTTCGCGGAAGCCGCGTTTCCCGACCAGCCTATCGGCCGGACCATCCTCGGCACGGCCGAGACGGTGAAGGCCGCCGGCTCGCCGATGCTCGGTGCCTATCTCGACCGTCACTATCGCGGCCCGTCGATGGTGGTCGCGGCCGCGGGCGCGATCGATCACGACAGGCTCATCGAGCTCGCCGGCAATGCTTTCCACGCGATTCCGCGCGAGACCGGACCGGCGCCGGTCAACGCCGTCTATCGCGGTGGCGAGCGGCGCGAGCAGCGCGACCTCATGGAGACCCAGATCATCCTCGGCTTCGAAGGCCTCGCCTATGGCTCGGACGATTTCTACGCGGCCCAGATCCTCTCGTCGATCGTCGGCGGAGGGATGTCGTCCCGGCTCTTTCAGGAGGTCCGCGAGAAACGGGGGCTCTGCTATTCGATCTATGCCTTCCACTGGAGCTTTGCCGACACGGGCGTCTTCGGCGTCCATGCCGCGACCGGACCGGACGACGTCGACGAGCTGGTGCCGGTGGTGGTCGATGAACTCGCCCAGACTATCGACGATGTCAGCGACAAGGAGCTGAAGCGGGCCCGGTCGCAACTTCGCGCCGGACTGCTGATGACGCTCGAGAGCCCGGCGGCGCGGGCCGGGCAGCTTGCTCGCCAGCTGCTGCTGTTCGGCCGAATCGTATCGCCGGAGGAGCTGATCGAGCGCATCGAGGCCATCGGCGTCGACGACCTTCGCGCCCTCGCCAACCGGATATTCCGCAGCGGCCCGCCGACCCTCGCGACCGTCGGCCCGACAAACGGGATGATGGACCGTGACGCCATCGCCGCCCGCCTCGGCGTCCGGGGCGCGGGCTGAGAGGCACGGGAAATGGCCTTTCTCCGCTCCATCTCGACCGTCAATGCCAACCCGACCATCCGCGCCGAACGGGTGCTGCTGCGCGCGCCGGCGCTCGCCGATTATCCGCAATGGACCAAGCTGCGCGAGGACAGCCGGTCCTTTCTGGCGCCATGGGAGCCGATTTGGCCGGCCGACGATCTCACCCGCCTGGCATTCCGGCGGCGGATCAGGCGCTACCAGCGGGAAATCCGCAGCGGAACCGGCTATCCGATGTTCGTCTTTTCTCCGGATGGCGAAACCCTGCTCGGCGGCCTGACCCTTTCGCAGGTCCAGCGCGGCGTCGCCCAGTCGGCCGTGCTCGGTTACTGGATGGGCATGCCCTTCGCCGGCAAGGGCTACATGAGCGCTTCCGTCCGCGCCATGGCGGCCTTTGCCTTCGATACGCTGCATCTCCACCGGATCGAGGCCGCCTGCCTCCCCCACAACGACGCCTCCATCAGGCTTCTCGAGACGGTCGGCTTCCGCCGCGAGGGCTATGCGCGGAAGTTCCTCTGCATCGACGGACGCTGGCAGGACCACCTGCTCTATGCCCTGATCCGCGACGACCCCCGGACGTAGGAGGTTCTTGCCTTGTTTCGGCCCGTGTAAACAAATACTAAGTCGGGATTCACCCCGGCCGCGGAGCGTCGGTATTTGCCAACTCGTCTGATCGCCCTTCTGGTCCTCGCCCTGATCTCGGCCGTGCTCCCCGGCGCGGGCGCGAAGGCGCTCGACGGGATAGCCGTGCCGCTGGACAAGAGGACCCTGGACCTCACCCATCAGGTCCAGATCTATCGTGAGCCGGACGACCGGATTCAGGTTTCCACGGCGCCAGGACCCGATGGAATCGTCCGCCGGATCGAGATCCGCTCCGAGGAAGGCGGCGGCAGCTCCGACTGGGCGGTCTTCGCGCTGGCCAATAACGGCGACGAGCAGATCGACCGGCTGCTCGTCTCCCCGCATTTCCGGCTTGCCGGATCGGGCCTCTTCTGGCCGGACCTCGGCGCCTCGCGCATCGCCAATATCACCCCCAGCCAGGGCTTCGCGCCGGATCGGCAGGACAGCCAGGAGGCGGACGTCTTCCGCATCACGCTCGATCCCGGCGCGGTGGTCACCTATGTGGCGGAGCTGCGCACGCCCGAGTTGCCGCAGCTCTATTTGTGGGATGGCGACGCCTACAAGGACGCGGTCAATTCCTATTCGCTCTACCACGGCATCGTGCTGGGTATCTCGGGTCTGCTGGCGCTCTTCCTGACGATCGTCTTCGTCATCAAGGGCACCGCGATGTTCCCGGCAACCGCCGCGCTTGCCTGGGCGGTGCTCATCTATCTCTGCATCGACTTCGGCTTCTGGAACCGGCTGATCGACGTTCTGCCCGGCGAGGACCAGATGTGGCGCGCCGTCGCCGAAGTATTCCTCGCCGCCTCGCTGGTGGTGTTCACCTATACCTATCTTCACCTCAACCGCTGGCACGTCCGCTACAGCCACCTGACCATAGGCTGGCTGCTCGGCCTCGCCCTGCTGTTCGGCATCGCCGTCGTCGAGCCGTCCGTAGCCGCCGGCGTGGCACGGCTCTCGATCGGCCTGACCGGCGTGCTCGGCTTCGCCCTGATCGTCTATCTCGCCACGCACGGGTTTGACCGGGCGATCATGCTCATCCCGACCTGGATCCTGCTCCTCGTCTGGACCTTCGCCGCCTGGCTGACGGTGACGGGCGACCTGGCGAATGACGTCGTCCAGCCGGCGCTGGCCGGCGGCCTGGTGCTGATCGTCCTGCTGATCGGCTTCACGGTGATGCAGCATGCCTTTGCCGGCGGCGTGGTCACCCAGGGCCCGATCGGCGACACCGAGCGGCGGGCGCTGGCGCTGACTGGTGCCGGCGATATCGTCTGGGACTGGGACGTCCAGCGCGACCGGATCTATGCCGGACCGGAAGCCGAGGATCTCCTCGGGCTTGGCCGGGGAACGCTGGAGGGGCCGGCGCGCGACTGGCTCGACGTTCTCCATCCCGGCGACCGCGACCGGTTCCGGGCGCTGCTCGACGCCGCCGTGGAACAGCGCCGCGGCAGGATCTCGCAGGATTTCCGGCTAAGGTCGGAGGACGGCCACTACCGCTGGTTCCACTTGCGCGCCCGCCCGGTGCTCGGCCAGGACGGCGAGGTCCTGCGGGTCGTCGGGACGCTTCTCGACGTCACCGAGGAGCGGACCGCCGAAGAGCGCCTGCTCCACGATTCGGTGCATGACAACCTGACCGGCCTGCCCAATCGCGAGCTGTTCATCGACCGGCTGCGCGCGGCGATCGCCCGCACGGAAGCCGAAGGCGTCTCACGGCCCTCGGTCTTCATGCTCGATATCGACCGCTTCAAGCAGGTCAATGACGGCTTCGGCCTGGCGATCGGGGATTCAATCCTGCTGACGATCGCCCGGCGCCTGAGCCGCCTGCTCAAGCCCCAGGATACCCTCGCCCGCCTCAATGGCGATCAGTTCGCCTTCCTCCTCATCTCCGAGAACCAGCCGGAGCGCATCGCCGCCTTTGCCGAGTCGGTCCGGCGGACGCTGCGCGCTCCGATCACCCTCGGCGAAAAGGAGGTCTTCCTCACCGCTTCCATCGGCATCTCGATGCACGACACCAAGGACATGGAAGCGGAGGAGATGATGAAGGAGGCGGAGATCGGGATGTATCACGCCAAGCGTCTTGGCGGTGACCGCATCGAGGCCTTCCGCCCGGCGCTTCAGCAGCACGGCACCGATCTTGCGACCCTGGAATCGGACCTGCGACGCGCGCTCGGCCGCGAGGAGATCAAGGTTCTCTACCAGCCGATCGTCCGGATCGAGGACAAGACGATTGCCGGCTTCGAGGCGCTGGTGCGCTGGGATCATCCGAAGCTCGGGCGCATTCCGCCAACCGATTTCATCCCGATGGCGGAACGCACCGGCCTGATCATCCCGCTCGGCCTGTTCGTGCTCGACCGCGCCGCCCGCCAGCTTGCCGACTGGCAGGAGGCGCTCGGCCGCCACACGCCGCTTTTCACCAGCGTCAACGTCTCGAGCCGCCAGTTGCTGCGCCACGACCTGATCAATGACGTGAAATCGGTGCTCGTCCGCTCCAGCATCAATCGCGGATCGCTGAAGCTCGAAGTCACCGAAAGCCTGGTGATGGAGAACCCCGAATACGCCGCGCAGGTGCTGGTGCGGATCCGCGAACTCGGCGCCGGACTGTCGCTCGACGATTTCGGCACCGGCTATTCGTCGCTCTCCTACCTTCAGCGCTTCCCCTTCGACACCATCAAGATCGACCAGACCTTCGTGCGCGGCACCGGCGGCGGCGACCGGCGGATCATCCTGAAGTCGATCATCTCCCTCGCCCACGACCTCGGCATGGACGTCGTCGCCGAAGGCGCGGAATCGGAGGCCGACGCCTTCGAACTCCAGGAGCTCGGCTGCGAGTTCGTTCAGGGTTTCCTCTACGGACAGCCGATGACGGCGGCGGAAGCCAACAAGCTGCTGTTCCGGACCGACGTGGAAGAAAAATACGAAGAAGCGTAGCTCGGGTTACGGCAGTTTCAACAGTTTCACGTGATTTTGGATTGAAGTGTTGAAACCATTGAATTTGTGTGGTTTCAACACTTTCGTCCAACAATCCGTCAGACTGATGAAACTTAAATGATTCAAGAGCTTAACAACGACCAGCGGCGTGAGATGATCAATTCACGCCAGCGATTCGCGGCTTGGCGGGCGGCCGCCGCGCGCCTTGCCGGTTACAAGGGCTCAATGGTCTGGGCCCAGTCAAAGGGCATAACCTATCTCCGTCGCTCCTACTACGAAGGCCGGCAGGGCACCAGGCGGCACACCTCGCTTGGTCCACGTTCCGCCGCGACGGAAAAGCAAAAGGCCGATTTCGAACAGGGCCGGCGAGAAGCCAGGGCCCGCTTCAAAGAGCTGAGGGAAGCGCTCGACCGGCAGGCCTCGATCAATCGGGCAATCGGGCTCGGCCGGATTCCCCTGATTGCCGCGCGCATCCTACGCGCGCTGGACGATGTCGACCTTCTCGGCAACGGGCTGCGTGTGATCGGCACGAATGCGATCCGTGCCTACGAGGCGGCCGCCGGCGTATTTGTCGATGCTGAAATTGCCGCAACAGAGGATCTCGATCTGCTCATCGATGCCCGAGCCGAGGTGCGTTTCGTGGCAACGGGCGACTTCCCCGCCCGCAACCTGATGAACGTCCTGAGACGCGTGGACCACTCGTTCGTGAAGGAACGGCAGAATTTCCGCGCCAGCAACCGTGATGGATACCTCGTCGATCTTGTGGAGCCGCTGCGGCACCCGCCGCGACAGCGGCAGGCAGCGACGATCGGAACGGACAGGGACGACCTCGACGCGGTGGAGATCGAGGGATTGGTGTGGCTGGAGAACGCCCCGTCGTTCGAGGCCGTCGTCATAGACGATCGAGGCGCTCCAGCGAGAATGGTCGTCCCGGATCCTCGGGTCTTCGCCGCGCACAAGCTGTGGCTTTCCAAGCGCCCCGACCGCGATCCGCTTCAGCGCCGCCGTGACGCTGCCCAGGCGCAGGCCGTCGCGTCCCTGGTCGCTCTTCACCTGCCTCACTTGCCTTATGTTGCAAGCGAATTGAAGCTCTTGCCGCTCGAGACATATAACGATGCGCGTTCGCTCTTCGCGGTCTGAGCCTCGTTCATGTCAACACCGCTTGACACCGCGCCCCTGCCCTCCCTTATTCACGCTATGATCGAAGCCGCCCCGACCCCCAGACCGCCATTGGAGATCCTGCTCTGCGCGCCGCGCGGCTTCTGCGCCGGAGTCGATCGCGCGATCCAGATCGTCGAGCTCGCGCTCGAGCGGTATGGTCCACCGGTCTATGTCCGCCACGAAATCGTCCATAACCGATACGTGGTCGACAGCCTCAAGGCAAAGGGCGCGGTGTTCGTCGAGGAACTCGACGAGATCCCCGACACCGACCAGCCGGTGATCTTCTCCGCCCATGGCGTCGCCAAGGCTGTGCCCGAAGCGGCGCGGGCGCGGAACCTGTTCCAGCTCGACGCGACCTGCCCGCTTGTGACCAAGGTCCATCGCGAAGCGGAGGTTCTCCACCGTAAGAAGAACCGGGAAATCGTCCTGATCGGGCACGCCGGCCACCCCGAGGTGATCGGCACCATGGGGCAATTGCCGGCGGGTGCGGTGCATCTCATCGAGACGGAGGCCGACGCGCGCGCCTTCACCCCGGGCGACCCGGACAAGCTCGCCTGGATCACCCAGACGACGCTCTCGGTCGACGACACGGCGGCGATCGTCCGCATCCTCACCGAACGCTTCCCGAACATCCTCGCCCCCCACAAGGATGACATCTGCTACGCGACCACCAATCGCCAGGAGGCGGTGAAACGGGTCGGAGCGGAGGTCGATGCGATGATCGTCGTCGGGGCGCCCAACTCGTCCAATTCGCAGCGCCTGCGCGAAGTCGCCGAACGCGTCGGCTGCCCGCTCTCGGTGCTGGTGCAGCGTGCCGCCGATATCGACTGGCAACGTTTCGAGGGGACCAGGCGGCTCGGCATCACCGCCGGCGCCTCCGCCCCGGAGGTCCTGGTCGAAGAGGTCATCGACGGATTTGCCGAACGCTTCGACGTCACGGTCAGGCTGGTGACCACCGCCGCCGAGGATATGACCTTCGCCCTGCCCCGGCAGCTTCGAGACGCGGCGGAGTGAACCCGGCTTGGCCGTCTATACCGACTTTTCCGACGAAGAGCTCGCCGATTTCCTCCGCGGCTACGACCTCGGCACGGTCGTTTCGCTGAAGGGCATCGCCGAGGGCGTCGAGAATTCCAACTATCTTCTCGTCACCGAAACCGGACAGTTCATCCTGACCCTCTACGAGAAGCGGGTCGACCCGGCCGACCTGCCTTTCTTCCTCGGATTGATGGACCATCTCGCGGCCAACGGCCTGAATTGCCCGGTTCCCATCCATGACCGGCAAGGAAACGCGCTGAACGTGCTCGCCAACCGGCCGACCGCGATCATCTCCTTCCTGCGTGGCATCTCGATCCGCCGCCCGCAGCCCGAGCATTGCCAGGCGGTTGGTCATGCCCTGGCTGATCTGCACCGGGCGGCAGAGGGATTTGAGCTCAGGCGCCCCAACGCCCTGTCGGTCGAAAGCTGGCGGCCTCTTTACGAGGCATGCGACGGGCGCGCGGACGAGGTCAGGCCGGGGCTCGGAGACGAGATCGAGGCGGAGCTCGCCTATCTCGAGGCGCATTGGCCTTCCGATCTTCCCACCGGGGTCATCCATGCCGACCTCTTTCCCGACAACGTCTTCTTTCTCGACAAGAAGCTGTCGGGACTGATCGATTTCTATTTCGCCTGCAACGACATGCTCGCCTATGACGCCGCGGTCTGCCTGAATGCCTGGTGCTTCGAGGCCGATGGTTCGCTGAACGTCACCAAGGCGCATGGGCTGCTCTCCGGCTATGCGTCGGTGCGTTGCTTCACGCCGGCGGAGATCGCGGCGCTGCCGTTGCTCGCCCGTGGATCGTCGCTGCGCTTCCTGCTGACGCGGCTCTACGACTGGCTCACCGTGCCCGAGGGCGCCCTTGTCGTGCCCAAGGATCCCCTCGAATATTATCGCCGGCTCCGCTTCCACCGCAGCGTGACCGACGCCAGCGCCTATGGTCTTGGCCTGTGAGCGCCCGATCGAAGATCGAGATCTGGACCGATGGCGCCTGCTCCGGCAATCCGGGGCCCGGCGGCTGGGGCGCCGTGCTGATGTGGAACGGCCACGAAAAGGAGCTATCCGGGGGGGAGCCGGAAACCACCAACAACCGCATGGAGCTGACGGCCGCGATCTCTGCGCTCGAAGCGCTCAAGCGGCGATCGGTCGTCGACCTCCACACCGACTCGCAATACCTGCGCGGCGGGATCATGGGCTGGATCCACGGCTGGAAGAGGAACGGCTGGCGGACCAGCGACCGCAAGCCGGTGAAGAATGTCGACCTGTGGCAGAAGCTCGACGCGCTCCGCGAGAAGCACGAAGTCCACTGGCACTGGGTCAAGGGTCACGCAGGGACCGAAGCGAACGAGCGCGCCGACCAGCTTGCCCGCGACGGGATGGAGCCCTTCAAGCCGAAGCGCGCGAAACGCGGCGCCGGCGGTAACGGCGGGGACTGAGCAACCTCAGTGCAGCGCCTCGATCATGGCGGCGGCCCCGGTGGCGGATATCCCCTTGGCGCCGTCCGGCTCGAAGTTGAGCACCTTGACCACCCCGTCCTCGACCAGCGCCGAAAAGCGCTTGCAGCGCTTGCCGAGACGGCCGGGGATCATATCGACCTCGAGGCCGATCGCCCGGGTGAAATCGCCCAGGCCGTCGGCGAGGAAATCGATCTTCCCGTCGGCACCCAGCGCTTCCGACCAGGCCTTCATCACATGGTGGTCGTTGGTCGTCAAGACGGCAATCGCGTCCACGCCTTTGGCGCGCAACGCCGCGAGATCGGCAATATATTGCGGGACATGGGCCTTGTGGCAGGTCGAGGTGAAGGCGCCGGGAACGCCAACCAGAACCACCGTCCTGCCGGTGAAATAGTCCGCTGACGTCAGGTCCGTCGTCGAACCGTCCTCGTTCTTCACCCGGAACACGCCCTCGGGCAGCCGGTCTCCCACCTTGATCATTGCTTTCCTCTCAAATGATTTTCCCCGACACCGGGCGGCGCCAGGGCTTATGGCAATCGGCTCTCAGTCGGGGCCGACGGTCTGTTCTATAGCACGATTGCCAGCCACGATCGTGACCACGAACCGCGCCTGGTCGATCGGCGTCTTCGCTCCCAGCCGATCGAAGGCGACGCTGTAGATGGATCCGTCCCCGCCACCGCTCGGCTCCGGAACGCCGGCATACCAGTCCGCCGGCCCTTCGACGAAGACATCGACCGGCCCGGCATCGGCATTGACGATGGTCACCGCATATTCCGGCCGCCGGTCCGTGCCGCCGGTCCGCTCCAAGCCCGCCACGGCGAGGACGGCCGGTTCCGGCGGGCCCGGGACCTGCGTCCAGGCATCGGTGATCACCCGCGCCGCCTCCGCGTCCGTCGCCCCCGGAGGCGCCTCCACCGCCACGTCGAAATGCGCGGGAATGCAGACGTCGTGACAAACGCCGATGTCCAGCGACAGCCGCAGGTCAACCGGCCTGGTCACGTCGCCGACGTCGATAACCAGAGGCAGAACGACCCGCCCCTGGTAGACGTTGCTGATCGCGTAGCCGTCATCATAGCGATGCGGCGCCGGGTATCGGATGGTAAGATCCCCGACATTGCCGGACATCGAGAAGTCGGAACGCGGCGGGATGCCGGCGGCGCCAGGCGTGCGCCAATAGGTGTGCCAGCCGGGTGCGAGCTCGATCTCGATAGCTCCCGTCAGCGCGCCGTCGGCGTCGAGCCCACCGGTGAGCAGCCGGACGCGGGCACGGTCGCCTTCCGACCACATACCGACGGCGGCCGAGACCGGCCCCGACAGGACAACGGTCGCGACGAAGGCGGTCAAAAGGATCCCGTGAAGACGGCGCATCAGCATGGAGGGCAAAATAGCGTCGCAGATGGGCGACAGCGAGGCCTCCGAAAAGACCGACGCTTCATATGTTCGTGACCCCGACGTCAACACGCGAGAGGACATTCGACCGCCTTTCATTTTGGAGCCGCCATGCTACGCTCGTTTGCCATGGCCAAAGCGCAAAAAGCAAAGACCACCGCGTCGCAGAGCTATCTGGACGGCCAACTCCTTATCGCCATGCCCGGCATGCAGGACAGCCGCTTCGCGCGCACCGTCGTCTTCCTCTGCGCCCATTCCGCCGACGGCGCGATGGGGATCATGGTCAACCAGCCCGCCCGGGACATCACCTTCCGCGACCTGCTCGTCCAGCTCGACATCATTCCCGAAGGCTCGGAAATCCGCTTGCCGGAGGCGGCCGACAATATGCAGGTCTATCGCGGCGGCCCGGTCGAGACCGGACGCGGCTTCGTGCTCCACAGCACCGACTATTTCATCAAGACGTCGACGCTGCCGATCGACGACCATGTCAACCTGACGGCGACGCTCGAAATCCTCAAGGCGATCGCCCACGGCAACGGCCCGCGCAGCGCCATGCTCGCCCTCGGATATGCCGGATGGGCTCCGGGACAGCTCGAGTCGGAGATCCAGGCGAATGGCTGGCTCACCTGCCCGGCGACGCCGGAGCTGATCTTCGACACCGACATCGATGCGAAATACGACCGGGCGCTCGCCCAGCTCGGCATCGATTCCAGCCGTCTCTCCGGCGAGGCCGGACACGCCTGAGCAGCGGGCCCTTCGAAGGCCGTCGGATCAGCCGCCTCGCCTCTGCCTGACGATGTAGGCGACGAGAACAGCGACGAGAGCCGCCGCCAGCCCGAACCAGGTCAGCGCGTATTGCAGGTGGTTGTTGGGAAAGGTTATCGGCGTCTCGCCCCCTTGCGGAATTCCGCCGGGCGGAGCCGGATCGGCCCTGGCGTCAACGATGTAGGGAGCGACGCCCTCGAGCGGCAGGCCGCTCGCCTGAGCGAAGGCCCGAGGGTCGCGCGAGAACCACTCGTTGCGGTCCGGATCATCGCCGGGAGCAAACCATGCGGATTGATGGGGTGCTCGAAGCAGGCCCGTTACCGTGGTTTCGCCCTCGATCTGGCCCTCCCGGCGTGTTCCGGCATCCTTGCGATCGCGCGGCACGAAGCCCCGGTTGACGTAGACGATCCATCCGCCGTCGGTTTCGAAGGGGGTCATCACCATGTAGCCGAGCCCGCCGAGCGGTCCCTTCGGCTCGGTCAGCGTGAAGACGACATGAATTTCCTTGTCGTTGACGAAATGGCCGACAAGCGTGACCGGAAGGTATTCGTCCTCGGTCAGGTCGAGCGCCGGCCATGCATCGGGTCCCGACGCCGGCACGGACTCGCCGTCAACGCGCGCCTCGACCCGCGCGACCAGCGCCTCTTTCCACTGGAGGCGCGCGACCTGCCAAACACCGAGCGACACGAGGACGGCAAAGGCGGCCGCCGCGAGGATGATGAGAACGAGAAAGCGGCGCGTGGCGAAGGTCCTCACGTTCCGTCGATACGGCCTTCCTGCGCCCGATGGCGATATTGCTGGGCGATCAGCCACCCCTTGAGCGGACGCAGCAGCCCGATCGACAATCCCAGCACCAGCGGTATCCACAGGATGGCGTGGAGCCAGTAGGGCGGGTGGAAGGTGAATTCGACGACCAGCGCCAGTCCGACCACGATAAAGCCAACGATCATCATGATGAAGACCGCCGGCCCGTCGCCCGAATCGGCGAAGGAATAGTCGAGCCCGCAATTCCCGCAGCGCGCCGCCGGATCGAGGAATCCCTTGAACAGCCGCCCCTCGCCGCAACGGGGGCAACGCCCCCGCATACCGGTCTGGGTCGGAGGCAGGTCCGGATAGATCGCCTTGTCTGCTTCCGCCATCCGACTATTCGATCAGGTGGATAGGCGCGCCCCAGTTGCCCCAGACGTAGATCGAGAAGAACAGGAAGAGCCACACGACGTCGACGAAATGCCAATACCATGCGGCCGCCTCGAAGCCGAAATGCTGCTTCGGCGTGAACTGGCCGGCCAGCGCCCGGATCAGGCAGACGATCAGAAAGATCGTGCCGACGATCACGTGGAAACCGTGGAAGCCGGTGGCCATGAAGAATGTCGACCCGTAGATGCTGCCGCCAAAGGAGAAGGCCGCGTTGGCATATTCGTAAATCTGCACGCTGGTGAAGATCATGCCCAACACGATCGTGCAGACCAAGCCCCAGACGAGGCCCCTGCGGTCATTATGCAGAAGTGCGTGATGAGCCCAGGTGACGGTCGTGCCGGAGGTCAGCAGGATCAGCGTGTTGAGCAGCGGGAAGTGCCACGGGTCGAAGACTTCTATCCCCTGCGGCGGCCAATGCCCGCCGGTGAATTCGGCCCGGGCTACCTGCTCGGCGGCGTCGGGGAAGAGGCTCGCGTCGAAAAATGCCCAGAACCACGCGACGAAGAACATCACCTCCGAGGCGATGAACATGATCATGCCGTAGCGGAGGCCGAGTTGCACGACCGGGGTGTGATCACCGGCTTCCGCCTCGCTGATCACATCGCGCCACCAGACCAGCATCGTGTAGAGCACGCCGATCATGCCCGGCGCGATCCACCACGCCGATGCGCCATGCATGAAGGAGATCGCGCCGACCGCAAGGACGAAGGCGGAGATCGAGCCGAACAGCGGCCACGGGCTCGGATCGACGAGATGATAGGGATGTGATTTCGCGTGGGCCTCAGCCATTTTCCGGATGCTCCGACGTCAGAATGCGCTGTCCGTGTCCGACGCCGGGGCAGCAGCCCCGGAATCGGCAGGGTAGAAGGTATAGGAAAGTGTGATCGTGTATACGCCGTCGAGATTGCTGTCCTCGACGATCGCGGGATCGACGAAGAAGGTCACCGGCATCTCGACCGTCTGCCCCGGCTCGAGGGTCTGTTCGGTAAAGCAGAAACAGGCGATCTTGTTGAAATAGGCGCCGACATCGAGCGGCGAGACATTGAAGACCGCCGACCCCGTCGTCGTTTTGGTGCCGCGGTTCTCGGCCAGGAAGATGGCTTCCCCGGTCTCCCCGACCTTGAGGTCGACCTCGCGGGTCAGCGGCCGGAAGCTCCAGCCAAGCCCGTTGACGATATTCGCGTCGAAACGAACCGTGATCTTCCGATCAATCGCCTTTTCCGGCGCACTATTCGCCTGCTGGGTCGTGCCGCCATACCCGGTCACCTGGCAGAATATCCGGTAAAGCGGCACGGCGGCGAAGGCCATCCCGACCATCCCGACGACGAAGACCGCCAGCAGCGACGCGGTCAGCGCCAGAGTCGGCTTCCTGACCTGCCGGGTTTCCCTCGCGGCGTTCGCGTCAGGCGCGGTCATAGCGGCCTGCTCGCTATGTTCGAGCCGATCTTGGCGATGGTGACGAAGTAGAAGACCGCGACGAAAGCCGCCAGGGCGATCGCGATCGCGATCGAGCGGGCACGACGGCGGCGCGCCCGGACATCGTCCGATGTCACCGCTTCGTCGTGGCGATCGCTCATATCGGGGGTTTCAGTCACCGGCAGACTCATTGATTATCGCACACCGCCAACGGGGGAGAAACAATGGCCGGCACCGACCGACCGCCCAACACCCGCACCGCGCGCCTTGCATTCACGGGCGACCTGCTGCTCGGGAGGAAAGTCAGCGCCACGGTGGTCAACGGCCAGCCGCCGACGGCGATGTGGGGCGATCTCCGGCCACGCATGCTCGCCGCCGACGCGGTCATCGCCAACCTCGAGACGCCGATCACCACGCATGCCGTCAAGTGGCACAAGTGGAAGGCCTTCTACTTCCGCACCGATCCCGTCATCACCGAGTCCCTCAAGGCCGGCAACATCCAGTGCCTCTCGCTCGCCAACAACCATATGGTCGACTACGGCAGCCAGGGCCTGCTCGACACCCGCCGGCACCTCGATGCGGCCGGAATCGCCTTCGCGGGCGCCGGCGCCAACGCCGACGAGGCGGCGAAACCGGTCCTGTTCGAAGCCGGCCAGATGACCATCGGCTTCATCTCGATCACCAACACCGTGCCGGCGTTCCGCGCCACGGCGGACCACCCCGGCACCAACTACTGGAAGATCACGACCGACCGCGCCACCATCGACCGGCTTGCGGCACATATCGGCGATCTCCGCACCGCGGGCGCCGATCTCGTCATCCTGTCGACCCACTGGGGTCCGAACTACCGCTGGTGGCCGCCCAGGCACTACCGGGCCTTTGCCAGGAAGGCGGTCGATCTCGGTGTCGACATTGTCCACGGCCACTCGGCGCACGTGCTCCAGGCCGTCGAATTCCACGGCAGAGGCCTGATCCTCTACGACACCGGCGATTTCGTCGAAGACATGATCGTCGCGCCCGGATTCCGCAGCGACCGTTCCTGCCTCTTCCTGGTCGAGGCCGGCCCCGGCATGGTGCCGCGGCTCAGGATGGTGCCGGTAAAGCTGACCCTGGCCAAGGTCAACCGGGCCCGGGGTCGGGAAGCGGACGCCATTCGCGAATATATGATGCGTCGATGCCGGGGCTTCGCGGTCGATATTCGCGAGGAAAACGGCGAGCTGATCGCGACGCCGCCGGCTGGCGCCGGTCGCGAAGACGGCTGAGGCGATCATACGAGCCCTCCGCCAAACCCGATCGCCTCGACAAGCAGAACGGCGAAGAGCAGCAGCAGGTAGAGGATCGAGAATCCGAAGAGCTCGCGGCAGGCGCGTTCGCCGGCCGCGTCCGCCTTGCTGCGGAAGACGCGCCACGCGAGACCGACAAAGGCGACACCCGTCGCGCCCGCGACGATGGCATAGGCGATCCCGGCAAAGCCAAGTGCATAGGGCGTCATGGCAAACAGCGCCATCACCACGGCATAGGCCAGGATCTGGCGCTTGGTCGCGGCCGCGCCGGCGACGACCGGCATCATCGGAATCCTGGCCCTTGCATAGTCGTCTGACTTGTAGAGCGCGAGGGCCCAGAAATGCGGCGGCGTCCACAGGAAGATGATGCCGAACAGCACGAGGCTTTCAACGCCGACGCTCCCGGTCACCGCCGCCCAGCCGATCACCGGCGGCAACGCCCCCGCCGCACCGCCGATGACGATATTCTGCGGTGTCCAGCGCTTCAGCCACATCGTGTAGATCACGGCGTAGAAGAAGATGGTGAAGGCGAGGAGCCCGGCGGCCAGCCAGTTGGTGGCGAGGCCGAGGAAGGTGACCGAGCCAACCGACAGCGTCATCCCGAAGGCGAGCGCGTCTCCAGGCGAAAGCCGCCCCGCCGCAACCGGACGGCCGCGGGTGCGACGCATGACCTTGTCGATATCCGCGTCGTACCACATGTTCAGCGCACCCGACGCCCCGGCCCCCACCGCGATCGCCAGCAACGCGGCGATGGCGATGATCGGATGAATGCCGGCCGGAGCCATCACGATGCCGGTCAGGGCGGTAAAGACCACGAGCGACATCACGCGCGGCTTGAGCAGCGCGAGAAAATCGCCGACCGAGCCGAGCGGCTGCTCGGCACCTATCGTCTGATCGATTTCGCTCCGGTCGACATATGCCATGGTCTTAGACTTGCCGCTTCAGGCCAGGCGGCGCGCTCGCGCCGCGCTGCCTATTTGATCCTCGGCAACACCTCCCACTGGTGGAATGGCGGCGGCGAGGAGAGCTGCCACTCGAGCGTCGTGGCGCCCGGGCCCCACGGGTTGTTGCCGGCTTCGCGCTTCTTGGCGAAGGCGTCCCACATGCCATAGAGGAAGATCAGGACGCCGACCGCCGAGATGTAGGAGCCGATCGACGACACCATGTTCCAGCCGGCGAAGGCGTCCGGGTAGTCGGCATAGCGGCGCGGCATGCCCGACAGGCCGAGGAAATGCTGCGGGAAGAACACCAGGTTGACGCCGATGAAGGTGACCCAGAAGTGCAGCTTGCCGATCTTGTCGTTGTACATGTAGCCGCTCATCTTCGGGAACCAGTAGTACCAGCCGCCGAAGATCGCGAAGACGGCGCCGAGCGACAGAACATAGTGGAAGTGGGCCACCACGTAGTAGGTGTCGTGGAGCGCGTAGTCGAGGCCGGCATTCGCAAGCTGGACGCCGGTGACGCCGCCGAGGGTGAACAGGAAGATGAAGCCGATCGCCCAGAGCATCGGCGTCTTGAACTGGATCGAGCCGCCCCACATCGTCGCGATCCACGAGAAAATCTTGATGGCGGTCGGCACAGCGATGACCATCGTGGCGGCGACGAAATAAGCCTGGGTCGAGAGCGACAGGCCGACGGTGAACATGTGGTGGGCCCACACGACGAAGCCGATGAAGCCGATGGCGATCATCGCATAGGCCATGCCGATATAGCCGAAGACCGGCTTCCGCGAGAAGGTCGAGATGATCTGGCTGATCATGCCAAAGCCCGGCAGGATCAGGATGTAGACCTCGGGATGGCCAAAGAACCAGAACAGGTGCTGGAAGAGCACCGGATCGCCGCCGCCCTCGGGGTTGAAGAAGGTGGTGCCGAAGTTGCGGTCGGTCAGCAGCATGGTGATCGCACC
>NZ_JAGRLA010000020.1 GCF_020442045.1 Bauldia sp.
GATCCCTACGGCAAATACATTCATCTCGCGCCGGTCATCTTCACCATGTGGCACGGCCAACATTTCATGCTGCCTTTTGCACGGATTTTCGATTTCGATGCCCGCGTCCTCATTTCCAAGCATCATGACGGCGAGATCAACGCCCTCGTGGCGCGGAAGCTCGGCATCAGGACCATCCGCGGCTCCACGGCGCGCGACCCCTCCCGGCTGCTGGAGAAGGGCGGCATGGCCGGCTTCCTCGAGATGAAGTCGGCGCTGGAGGAGGGGGCCTGCGTGACGATGACCGCCGACATCTCGAACCTCGCGCCACGGCGCGCCGGGATGGGGATCATCTCCCTCGCCCGGGTGAGCGGCCGGCCGGTGATTCCGCTCGCCTATGCCAGCAGCCGGCGCATCGACGTTTCGAGCTGGGACCGCTCGACGATCAATCTTCCGTTCAGCCGGGCGGTCTGTGCGGTCGGCACACCGGTCGAGGTTCCCGCCGACGCCGATCCGGACGCCCAGGAGCGCAAGCGACTGGAGCTCGAAGCCGCACTGAACGAAGCGACCGATCGCGCCTACCGCATCGTCGACAAACGCAATGGCTAGCCTGTCCGCAAACATCGCATTCGGCCTCTACCGGGCATTCGGCAGCGTCGTCGTCAGGCCGCTTGCCCCGCTGCTCCTCTCCTATCGCGTGTCGCGCGGCAAGGAAGATCCGGCCCGGCTCGACGAGCGCTATGGTCGCGCTTCCCGGTCGCGGCCCGATGGCGCCGTCGTATGGGTTCATGCGGCAAGTGTCGGCGAGACCAACGCGGTGCTGCCCCTGATCAAGGAGATCGTCGGATCGGGGCGGTCGGTGGTCTTCACCACCGTGACCCTGACCGCGGCGCGGATTGCCGAGCAGCGGCTTCCGCCGGGCGCGGTGCATCAGTTCTCGCCAATCGATGTCAGGCGGTGGATGAAGGCCTTCATCGCCCACTGGCGGCCCGAAATGGCGATCTTCGTCGAATCGGAGCTCTGGCCGCAAGCGATCGCGACCCTCACGGGCGAGAGGATACCGCTTGTCATCGTCAACGGGCGGCTGTCGCGGAAGTCGTTCGAGGGCTGGCACCGGCGTCCGTCGATCGCCCATGCCCTGTTCTCGCAGGTGAATCTTTGCCTCGCCCAGACCGAGACGGATGGCGAGCGCTACCGTTCCCTCGGCGTTCCCGCGGTGACGGTGACCGGTAACCTGAAGTTCGATACGCCGCCGCCCGGCGCCGATGACGGCGCGCGGGAAGCGCTGGCGCGCGAGATCGGCAATCGCCCGCTCTGGCTGGCCGCGAGCACCCATCCCGGTGAGGAGGAGATCGTCGTCGCCGCCCACAGGCGGATGGTTGCGCGGCATCCCGGTCTGCTCACCATCATCGTTCCGCGCCATCCGCACCGGGGCGCGGAGCTCGTCGCGGCATTCGCCGGCAATGGTCTGTCGATCGCCTGCCGCAGCAGCGGCCAGCAGCCGACGCCTTCCACCGACATCTACCTCGCCGACACGCTTGGCGAGCTTGGCCTGTTCTACCGGATCGCGCCGGTCGCCTTCGTCGGCGGATCGCTGGTCGACCATGGCGGGCAGAATCCGATCGAGCCGGTGGTGCTGGGGACCGCGGTCCTCCATGGCCCCCACATCCAGAATTTCGCCGATGTCTATGAGGCGCTCGACAAGCTGACCGCCGGCTGTCGCGTCGTCGATGCTGGGAAACTGGCGGAAAGCGCCAGCATCCTGATCGCCGATGCGCGGGCACGCGAGCGCTGCGTGACCAACGCCCAGGCCGCGCTGTCGCCCTTCCGCGGTGCGCTCGAAAGGACGATGGTGGCGCTGAAGCCGGTCCTTCGGAGCGAGGGGAAACCGGGCGCTCCTCTCGTCCGTCTCGAGCCGGCGCAATCGTGACCGCCGCGCCGGCCTTCTGGTGGCGGCCGCGTCCCGGCGGGGCGGCGCTCGCCTTGTGGCCCGCCTCCCGGATATGGGGGCAGATGTCGGCTTGGCGGATGGCCAAGTCACCGCGGTTCCGGCCGCCGGTGCCGGTGATCTGCGTCGGCAATTTCGTCGTCGGCGGGGCGGGAAAGACACCGACCGCGCTGGCGCTTGCCAGGATCGCCCGTCGCCAGGGGCTCAAGCCCGGGTTCCTGGCGCGAGGCTACGGCGGAAGCGAAAAAGGGCCGCTGCTTGTCGACCCGGGCTCACACACGGCCGAGGCGATAGGCGACGAGCCGTTGCTCCTGGCGGAGGCGGGACCGACGGTGATCGGCCGGGACCGTTCCGCCTCGGCGCGGATTCTGCTCGACCAGGGCGTCACCGCCATCATCATGGACGACGGATTCCAGAATCCCACCCTCGCAAAGGATGTCTCCTTCGCCTGTGTCGATGCCGGCGCGGGAATCGGCAACGGCATGATGATCCCGTCGGGACCGCTACGTGCGCCGCTCGACCTGCAGCTTCGCCGTGCCGACGCCCTGATCGTCATTGGCGAGGGCGGAATGGCCGAGCCGCTGATCCGCGCCGCGGCGCGGGGCGGCCGCCCGGTCCTGAGGGCGTCGCTGAAGCCGGTGCGGGTGCGCGATTGGCGCAAGACGCCGATCCTCGCATTTGCCGGCATCGGCCGGCCGGGCAAGTTCTTCGAGTCCCTCGCGGCGATCGGCGCGCCGGTAGAGGAGACGATCGCCTTTCCCGACCATCACCAGTTCACCGACGCCGATGCGGCCCGTCTTCTGGCCAGGTCCGAGAAGGACGGGCTGCGGCTGGTGACGACGGAAAAGGACCTCGTCCGGCTGAAGGGGGCGACTGGCGCGGCCGCCGAGTTGCGGGAGCGAGCCGAAGCTTTCCCGGTCGTGCTCGACTTCGAGAATCCGGCGGGCGTCGAGGAGATGATGCGCGATGCGGTGCGGCTTGCCGTGCCGGTCGCGGCGCTGCCGTGACGTATTTGCCCCATAGTGCTTCCTTCCATTCTATGGAAAAGATTGCACCATCAAATGCCGGGACTAAACACACGCCGATGCTGGCAAAGCCATCTCGAACGCGCGCAATGGCTTTCGCGTGTGGGTTACAGGCGGATACTGGAACAGGCCGCCGCCAATAAGGCGTGAAAAGGCGAATTCTGGCCGCTATTCGGGCTCGAAGCCGTTCAAGGCGGCCGGAAAGCGATGAGTTCGCGTCTGTTCGGGTAGCTACCGACATTCGCCGCGGTCGCTTCCATGTTCGGGTCAGCGGGACAGAGTGAGTTTTTGCTGTGTCGGCGCAAAGGTCTACTTTCGACACCCCCAAACAAACACAACCAATTGAGTGCCAAGCGGCAATTGATAGAATGGGGATAAAACTCCCACGAGCATAGACAGAAGCAATGACCGATTTCACCACTAAGCCTCTTGACGAAACAACTTGGCCATCCTTTGCACGTCTGGTTGAGGCGCATAGTGGTGTCTGGGGAGGTTGCTGGTGCATGGCATTCCACGCAAAGGGCGAAGGCTGGGGCAAATCAGCGGAACTGAACCGTCAGGAAAAGGAAGCCCTCGTTCGTGGCGGACGTGCACATGCTGCTTTGGTCTTTGATGGGACGGAATGTGTCGGCTGGTGCCAATTCGGATCACCGGAAGAACTGCCGCGAATCAAGAACCGACGCGCCTATCTTGCTGCCGATCCGGTTCTCCCTGACTGGAGGATCACATGCTTTTTTGCAGGCAAGTCTCATCGCCGAAAGGGAGTGGCGTCGGCCGCATTGGGTGGTGCGCTTGAACAAATTCAAAGACTGGGCGGTGGATGTGTCGAAGGCTATCCAGAAGACACTGACGGTCGCAAGGTTTCGGGCTCATTCCTGTTCAATGGGGCCATGTCCACATTCGAACGTCATGGTTTTGAGCGAGAGCGGAGAATAGGTAAGAACAAGTGGGTGGTTACTCGCCTCATCCAGCGAATTTCGGACGGTTAGGTCATCGACTCATTAAATCGGGCCGTAGCGCTCCGGAATGTCGGCCCACGGCGCTCCCGTCCGCAGCCGCCAGAAGATGCCGTTCAGAACCCGCCGGTCGTCCACCCGCGCCACCCCGCGCGGCTTGTTCGGCAGCAGAGGCTGGATCACAGACCACTCGAAATCCGTCAGATCAAAGCGCGCCATATCAATCTCCTTCGCTGGCGAGATTGAATCAGCACTCCTCCGATTCGCGAATCCCATTTATGGGTCGATGACCTAGCCGGCCTTCGCCTCCATCTCGCGCGCCAGCGACGCCGCGGCGTCGGAATAGGCCTCCTGGCGGGCGACGCTCCAGTATTTCAATTCGTCGAGCGCGATCTCCTGCCCGGTGACCGCGCAGCGTACGAAGCCGCCCGGCACGACCACCTGGAAGTCGCCGTCGAGATAGCGGAGTTTGGCCTCGCCGCCATGGCCGTGTCGTTCGATGCGGTTCATGAGACGATCCTATATGGCCGGCGGCCAGGCGCGCAAATTGCAGATCCGCCGCTCATTGCTTCAAGAGGTCGAGCACCTGGCCGACCGGGTCGTTCTTGTCCTTCTTCTTGTTCTTCTTGTTCTTGTCGCCACCCTTCTTGTCGCCGGTATCGCCGAGGATGTTGCCGGTGATCTCGTTGATCTGGTTGATCGCGCCCTGCGGGTTTTCCAGGACTCCCTTCACATCCGGGTAGATCTTCGGCTTGGCGAGCGGACCCTCGACGTGGATCGGCACGGCGAAGTCCTTGAGCTGGCCCTTCTTGCCGGAGGCGACCTGGGCATTGAGGGTATAGCTCACGGTCTGGGCCGGGATGTCGATCGTCCCGGCGCCCTGCAGCGCGAATTCCGGTCCGGCCATCACCAGGTCCTTGTTGGTCAGGATTCCCTTCGTCACCGTGAAGGTCGCATCGATCTGGGAGAACTCGGTCTTGTCCTTGCCGGGCTGCCAGCCGAGCAGGGAGTTGATCGAGAGGCTCTTCAGCATCTTCGGGATATCGATGCCGCTGATCGCGCCTTTGCGGACCGCCATCGCGCCCTTGCCGGACAGCGACTTCATCAGCGCCGATTGGCTCTTGCCGGCGGCCTGGAGATCGAAATTGAAACTACCCGCTCCCTCGATGCGCTTGAAGCCGATGGCATCGGCGAGAAAGTCCCTCGCCGAGACCTTGGCAAGCTTGAAGGAAGCGGCCATTGCCGGTGTCGCCGCGGCGCCATCGACGGTGACGGCGCCGGTCCCGCTGCCGGAATAGAGAGCCATCTCGGTGAGGTTGGCGTTGAGCTTGCCGCCGGCGACCTTCACCGTGAGGGATGATTTGCCGATCTCGATGTCGTCGGCGATGATCCTGTCGGCTCTCAGGTTGAGGTCGGCGTCGAAGGCCTTGAGGCCCGAGAAGTCGACGGGCGCGTCGCTGCCACCGCCACCTCCGCCACCTCCTCCTCCGCCGTTGCCGCCCTTGCGGGCCGTGGTCCCGGAGGCGACGAGGTAGGGGGTCACGTCGAGCACCTTCATGGCGAGGCCGGCGGTGACCTTGGGCCTGTCGGCGAAGACCACCGCGCCGGTGCCGAGGCCGCTGGAGGAGTCCAGGGAGAAGGCGGCCCGGTCGAAGGTGAAGCGGTCGGCTTCGAGCGAAACCGTACCGTCGATCGAGAAGGGGCCGAGGCCGCCGGTGCCGGACATCGGCTGACCGATCCAGGCAAGCAGCTTGCGGAGCGACGGCGTCGACAGCGCGACCTTGCCGGTGCCGAAGCCGTCCGGGCTGGCGGTACCGGCAAAGCCGAGATTGAGGCGGGTGGACTTGGCAGTCAGCGAGACCTGGGTTTCCTTGCCCTCGGCCAGCGCCCGCGCGTCGCCCTTGGCGGCTATGGTGAAGCGCTCGCCGCGCCAGGTCAGCGCACCATCGACCGATACCGGGGAATCGAGCGACGGGAAACTCACCTTGACGTCGATATCCTCGATCTTGTCGGCCGACTTGTCGCCACCGACATACTCGGCGAGAGCGAGGCCGGTCAGCGCGCCGTTGGTCAGCGAGGCGGCGCCGCTCGCTTTCAGGTTGGCGACGAGCTGGTCGACGGTCGCGCCCGTCGTCTGGAAGTCGACGTTGAGTCCGGCAAGTCCGGTCGCCGGGGCATTGGTGCCGGCGAGCGCCATGAGGCCGGCAAGGTCAAGACCGGCGAGCTTGGCCGAGCCGGAGATCGCAGGCGCCGGCTGCCGGGCGTCGACGGTGACGGCGCCGGAGCCCGGGGCGCCGCTGATCTCGACCGAGCGGATGGTGGTCGTCAGCACGCTGCCGGCAAGCTTCAGGTCCATGGCGAGATTGGCGAGCGCGGCGGAGCCGAGGACGATCTCGCTGGCCGTGAAGTCGACATTGGCGTCGAGCGCGCCGAGCGCCGAGAGGTCGAGCGCGCCGTCGCTTCCGCCGCCGCCACCACCTTCACCCCCGCCATCGCCGGACTCGACGGTCTTCGGCGTGAACAGGGCGGTGTCGATCTTGCCGGCGGCGAGCTTCATGCCGATGCCGGGGGTCGGGCGATCGTAGACGAGCTGCAGGGCGCCATCCAGCGGGATGCCGCCGATCTCACCCTTGAACTGGCTCAGCAGAACGCTGGCGTCGTCGACTTCGAGCGGGCTCGAAAGGGTGAATGCCTCGAAGGCCGGGGCGTCCGGCAGGTCCACGCCGTATCCTTTCAGGAAGCCGGCGAGCGACGACCCGGTCGCCTCCATCGATCCCTTGATCAAGGACGTGCCGTCGAGCGCGGTACCCTTCGCGGTCAGGCTGCCGCCGTCGTTGGAGAGCGTCAGCTCGACCGGAATACGCTCGAGCAACTGGGCGGCCGGGCGTTCCGCGAGTGCCAGCGAGACCTTCTGCTCGACGCCCCCGTAGGCGAAGCTGCCGTCGATGGTGCCGGCGCCGACCATCTCCGGCATCCTGATGTCGAGGTTCAGCGCCTCGATCGTCTCCTTCGTGCCGCTCCTCGCATCGCTGTAGGTCACCGTGCCGTCGACGATGCTGACCCGCCCGATGGTGAGGTTTTCGAGCGCCGCCAGGGCGTCTCCGGCCGCCTGGTCGGCGGGAGGAGGCGCTGGCTCGGCCGCGATCAGGTCCTCGATGCTCTCCGGGTTCGATGCCGGCGCCGGAGCCGCATCGGCCGCGGCGGTCTCCGCCACGCCTTCCCAGTTGCCGATGCCGTCTTCGTCATAGGCGACGAGGATCTGCGGCCGCTCGATCGTCACGCCGGTGATTTCGACATTGCCCGACAGCAGCGGGATCAGGCTGACGCCGAAGGAAACCGAATCGACCCGGAAGGCGTCCGAGTCGCCGGCAAGACCGGCGATGCCGATCCCTTCCGCAGAAAGGTGCGGAGTCGGCAGGATGCTGACGGAAACCGGGCCATCGATCCGGATGTCGCGACCGGTGGCCTCCTCGATGGTTGCGATCAGCTCGCCCTTGATTGTGTCCGACGGGATGAGAAGCGGCAGCGCGAAGAGCGCCCCGACGATGACCACGACCACGACGACCAGTCCGATCAGCAGCTTTCTCACGGGACTTGACCTTCCTTTCGATCCTTGTTCCCGGACGTCAGCGACGGCCGAAGAGGCGCTCGATGTCGGTGAGTTTCAGTTCGATATAGGTCGGACGCCCGTGATTGCATTCGCTGGCATTGGGCGTCGCTTCCATCTCCCGGAGGAGGGCATCCATCTCCTCGGCCTTCAGCCGCCGCCCCGATCGCACCGAGCCGTAGCAGGCCATCGTGGCCGCGATGCGGTCGAGCCGGTCGCGGAGGCCGACGACGCGGTCCCACTCGGCGATCTCCGCGGCGAGGTCGCGGACGAGGGCACCGGCATCGACGGCGCCGAGCATCGACGGCGTCTCGCGGACCGCGATCGCGCCGGGGCCGAAGCGTTCGACGACCAGGCCGAGCTCGGCGAGCTCCGCGGCGCGGTCGACGATCCTGTCGACGTCCTCGGGCGCGAGGTCGACGACCTCGGGGATCAGCAGGATCTGGCTCGGGATGCCGTTGTCGTCGAGGCCGTGCTTCAGCCGTTCGTAGACCAGGCGTTCATGGGCGGCGTGCTGGTCGACGATGACCAGTCCGTCGGTGGTCTGGGCGACGATGTAATTCTCGTGAATCTGGGCGCGGGCGGCACCAAGCGGCCGGGCGACGTCGAGCGGCTCCGGTCCCGCCTGCGGGATATCGGCCGACGGTTGGTCGGCGCCGTCGAACACCGCCTGGCTTTCCTCGGCGAAGCCGGTGGCGAGCGCGGCGTTCCCGGAGGAGACACGCGGCGGCGTCCATGAAGGAGCGCGGTAGGCGGCCGCCCGGTCGAGCGGCCGGAAGGCGGCGATCGCCGCCGTCGCTGCGGTCGAGGACGAGCGAAGGCCGCCGGCGGCGAAGGCCTGGCGGATCGCCCCGACGATCAGGCCGCGGACGAGGCCGGAATCGCGGAAGCGGACATCGGCCTTGGCGGGGTGGACGTTGACGTCGACCTGGGACGGATCGAGGGCGATGAAGAGGGCGGCGACCGGATAGCGGTCGCGCTTCATCAGGTCGGCATAGGCGCCGCGCAGCGCGCCGAGGAGCAGCTTGTCCCTGACCGGCCGGCCGTTGACGAAGATGAACTGGGCAAGGCTGTTGGCCCGGGTGTAGGTCGGCAACCCGGCGAAGCCGGTGAGCATCACGCCCTCGCGCTCGGCGCTGATCGGGACCGCATTGGCGCGGAAGTCGGCGCCCATGATCTGGGTCAGCCGGGTGAGCTGCGCGTCGGCACCGGTGGCGACCGGATAGTCGATGCCCGACCGGTCGCTGCCGGTCACCGAGAAGCGGATGTCGGGATGGGCCATCGCCTGCCGCTTGACGACATCGGTGATGGCGGCGGATTCGGCCCGCTCCGACTTCAGGAACTTGAGGCGGGCCGGCGTCGCGAAGAAGAGGTCGCGGACCTCGATGCGGGTCCCGGCCGAAAGGGCCGCCGGTTTCGCCGCGCTGACGCGCCCGCCCTCGACCGTAACCTCGAAGGCGTCGTCGGCGCCGCGCGCCCGCGACGCCACCGACAGTCGTGCCGCGGCACCGATCGCGGCAAGCGCCTCGCCGCGGAAGCCGAGCGAGCGGATGTCGTCGAGCCCGTTATCGAGCTTGGACGTGCAGTGCCGTTCCACCGCGAGGGCGAGCTGGTCCGGCGCCATGCCGCCGCCGTCGTCGCTGACCCGGATGAGCGCGCCGCCGCCGCCGGCGGTGACCACCTCGATCCGGGTGGCGCCGGCATCGATGGCGTTCTCGACCAGCTCCTTGACGACGCTCGCCGGCCGCTCGACCACCTCGCCGGCGGCGATGCGGTTGACCATGTCCTCGGAAAGGCGGCGGATCGGCATTGAGAATCAGGCTCCTTCGCCCCGATTCTGGCCGAATCATTGGGGCGAGGGAAGGGCGGCTTCTTCATCGGATCCGCGCCCTGGACCAGGCAATTGCCAAAGGCGGCCCGTTGTGTTCCTGTTATGTTCCGTGCGATTGGGGACAAGCGGATGCCGGTCGCCTGGATGCCGAGGGAACTTGATAGGCTGAAAGGAGCGGCGAATCGCCTCGACGAGGCAGCTGTCGTCAAGCAATGCAATGACACGCGCGAGGTGGGCTCCGTGACGAAGACAGAAAAGATCGAGCGAGGCGATGCGCTGGACCTTTCAGGGTCGGTCATCTTCGAAGGTGACGCCTTGACCGTGTTGCGACGTCTGCCCGCGCGATCGGTACAGACCGTGGTGACGTCGCCGCCCTACTGGGGATTGCGGGATTATTGTGTACCGGACCAGTTGGGCCTTGAGGGTACGCTTTCTCAATACATCAACTCGCTGCGAGGCATATTTTCCGAAGTCAGGCGCGTCCTGAAGGATGACGGGGTGTTCTGGCTGAACATTGGCGACGGCTATACGAGCGGAAATCGTCGCTGGCGGGCTCCCGACAAGAAAAACCGGGCGCGCGCCATGTCGGTGCGGCCAGGCACTCCCGACGGACTGAAGCCGAAAGACCTTCTTGGTGTTCCGTGGCGACTCGCGTTGGCATTGCAGGACGACGGATGGTACTTGCGCGCCGACGTCATCTGGAACAAGCCGAATGCCATGCCGGAGAGCGTCAAGGACCGTCCGACCCGGTCTCACGAGTATGTCTTCATGCTGACCAAAGAGGAGAAATATTACTATAATCGCGACGCTGTTCTCGAGGTGAACGACCTGGGCAGGCGAAACCTGCGCAGCGTTTGGAACGTTCAGACGCAGGCGTCTATCGGGGCGCACTTCGCGACGTTTCCCCCGGCGCTGATTGAGCCCTGCATACTGTCCGCGAGCCGGCCCGGCGACTTCGTATTGGATCCGTTTTTTGGATCGGGCACCGCGGGCCTGGTCGCGCGACGGCTTGGCCGGAAATACGTGGGGATCGAAATCCACCCGGACTATGTTGCGTTGGCGGCGAGGCGGTTGGAAGCGGACGACAGGACCATTGTTCGAATTGCCGCCTGATGCTGAAGGTTCCCGATCCCGAGCTCCAGATCGACTTTGCCGGCGCTCTGGCCGATATCCGGACGCGGTATCTGCAGGACGCACTCCTTTCGACCGTTCGCCAACTCGACATAACGGAGCTGGACAAGGCGCTGGCGGAATATGTTCCGAAAGCGAGTCTTTCGATCTTGGCGAGCTGCGGGCTGCGCGCAGAACTGCTTTTCGCGGTCCCGGTCATACTCGATGCCAATCCGCGGCTTCTGGCATATTATCGGCTTCTTTACGGATACAGCCAAAAAGAATTCTATTCGAGAGAGACCGGCATCTCACAGTTCTCCTCGATGGAGAAACATGGACGTTTGCCCCGCAAGGGGGCGGCGGGTCTGGCCGAGCTTTGCAGGTCGCTTGCCGGTGCCGGGGCATTGTTGCTCGACGGGATCGGCGGCAGTCGCATGAGTCGGGAACTGCTCGATGACTTGACCTTGTTGACACTGGGGCCGCAGCTGCGTGGCGGCGCGAATGTCAGGAAGGGCGCGGACGGAATCGTGAAGGTCTTCGACGTGATCGAGGAGATAGCCCGCGACGCGGTTACCGGCGTGGGCCCCAGCCGCATCGAGATCACCAACGCCGCGGGGAGACGCGTTCTGATCGAGTTTGCGCCCGATCCGGATATCATCATTCGCGAGGAGATGAGCGGCGGCAGCTTTCGCGACCTGATCGCCATCGAAGTGAAGGGCGGTTCCGATTTCTCGAATATCCATAACCGGATCGGCGAAGCGGAAAAGAGCCACCAGAAGGCCAGAGCGGTCGGCTATGTCGAATGCTGGACGGTGGTGAATGTCGGTCGAATGGATCTCGATATGGCGAGACGCGAGAGTCCAACCACCAACCGTTTCTACCGGATGTCCGAGCTGTTTCGAAAGGACGGCAGTGAATACGAGGACTTCAAGGACCGAGTCATATCGTTGACCGGCATCCGCTCCTGAACACGCTGGTCTTCGTCAGCCTGTGGAAATCGCCCGCCAGCCGATATCGCGGCGGCAGAAACCCTCCGGCCAGTCGATCCGTTCGACCGCCTGATAGGCCTTCGCCTGCGCCGCGGCGATGGTCGCGCCGGTCGCGGTGACATTGAGGACCCGGCCGCCATTGGCGACGAGCTGGCCGTTCCGGCGCTCCGTCCCGGCCTGGAAGACCTTGACGCCGGCCAAGCTCTCCGCCGCGGTGATGCCGTTGATCGCGCTGCCCTTTTCGTAGGATCCGGGATAGCCTTGCGCCGCCATCACCACGGTCAGCGCCGCGTCACGGGTCCATCGCGCGATGGCGCCGTCGAGCCTTCCCGCCGCCGTCGCGTGGAGGAGGTCCAGCAGGTCGCTTTCGAGCCGCATCATCAGCACCTGCGCCTCCGGGTCGCCGAACCGGACATTGTATTCGATGAGCTGCGGGCCGCCGGCGGTGATCATCAGGCCGGCATAGAGGATGCCGCGAAACGGCGTCCCGCGTCCGGCCATGGCGTCGACGGTCGGCCGGATGATCTCGGCCATCGTCCGCTCGACCATGGCGTCGGTCATGATCGGGGCGGGCGAATAGGCGCCCATGCCGCCGGTATTCGGGCCGGTGTCGCCGTCGCCGACGCGCTTGTGATCCTGGGCCGTGGCGAGCGGAACGATGGCGCTACCGTCGGTCAGCGCGAAGAAACTCGCTTCCTCGCCGATCAGGCACTCCTCGACCACGACTTCCGCGCCCGCGGACCCGAAAGCGCCGGCGAAGCAGTCGTCGATCGCCGCCAGCGCCTCGTCGAGGGTCGCGGCGACGGTGACGCCCTTGCCGGCGGCAAGCCCGTCGGCCTTGACGACGATCGGTGCGCCTTGCGCCCGGGCATAGGCCCTTGCGGATTCCGCGTCGGTGAAACGGCCGTATGCGGCGGTCGGGATATTCGCCGCGGCGCAAAGGTCCTTGGTATAGCCCTTCGAGCCTTCGAGTTGGGCGGCTTCGCGTCCCGGTCCGAAGACCGCGATACCGGCTTCCGCCAGATCGTCCGCCAGGCCTGCGACGAGGGGCGCCTCCGGACCGACGACCACGAGGTCGACGGCCTTGTCCCGGCAGAAGCGCGCGACGGCGCCGTGGTCGGTGACGTCCAGCGCGACGCACTCGGCGTGTTCGGCGATGCCCGGACTGCCCGGCGCCGCGAAGAGCCGGGTGAGCCGGGGAGACTGGGCCAGCTTCCAGGCAAGGGCATGCTCGCGCCCGCCCGATCCGATCAACAAGACATTCACGATGAGTCGCACTCCCGTTCGCCCGCTGTCGCGCTATAAAGGCGCATGTCCGAACACTCAACCGGCGCAGACACATCGACGGTCGCGGACGCGGTGCGCGGCAACTGGGTCGACCGCTACCTGCCGGCGGTGGCCAAGCCTTACGCGCGGATGGCCCGCCTCGACCGGCCGATCGGCTGGTGGCTGCTGCTGTGGCCGTGCTGGTGGTCGGCGTCGCTTGCCGCCGACGCGGCCGGCCGGCCATGGCCGGAGCCCTGGTACCTGCTGCTCTTCCTGATCGGGGCGATCGCCATGCGCGGCGCCGGTTGCACCTATAACGACATCGTCGACCGGGACCTCGATGCCCAGGTCGCGCGCACCCGGTCGCGGCCGATCCCGAGCGGCCAGGTCAGTCCGCGGCAGGCCGCGGTGTTCCTCGCAGCCCAGGCCCTGATCGGCCTCGTCGTGCTGCTCCAGTTCAATCGGTTCGCGGTCCTGGTCGGCTTCGCGTCGCTCGTGGCGGTCGCGGTCTATCCCTTCCTGAAGCGGGTGACCGACTGGCCGCAGCTCGGGCTCGGCATCGCCTTTTCGTGGGGGGCGCTGATGGGCTGGGCGGTGGTCTTCGGCCAGCTCGGCCTCGCGCCGGTTCTGCTTTATCTCGGCGGCATCGCCTGGACCATCGGCTACGACACGATCTATGCCCATCAGGACCGGGAGGACGATGCGCTGGTCGGGGTCAGGTCGACGGCGCGGCTCTTCGGCGGCGGGACCAAACCCTATCTCGCCGGCTTCTACGCTGGCGCCACTGTCCTTTTCGCTGCGGCCTTCTTCGCGGCCGGCGCCGGCGTCGCCGCCTATGCGGGGCTTGCCGTCGGCGCGTTGCATCTGGGCTGGCAGGTGCGGACCCTGAATACCGGTGATCCCGGCAATTGCCTCAGGCTGTTCCGGTCGAACCGGGACTATGGCTGGATCCTGTTCGCCGGTCTCCTGCTGGATTGCTGGCTGACCGCCGTGAATTAACGCTTCCGGAACGGATTTGGCGCTGGAATCGGGCGGTTCCGATGCCCATATAGACTGCGGAATGCCTGCATTCCGTCACCCCACAAGCCCTGCTATTGTCCGAGAATCATGCGCGATCCGTATTCCGTTCTGGGTGTGAGCAAGACTGCGAGTGAATCCGAGATCAAGTCGGCTTTTCGCAAGCTTGCCAAGAAATACCACCCGGACTCCAACAAGAACGAGCCGAAGGCCAAGGAACGCTTCAACGAGGCGAACGCCGCGTACGAAATCGTCGGCGACAAGGACAAGCGCGGCAAGTTCGATCGCGGCGAGATCGACGCGGAAGGCAAGCCGCGCTTCCAGGGCTTCGAGGGCTTCGGATTTCCCGGCGGTGGCGCGGGTGCCGGGGGCGGGGCGCATCCAGGCGCCGGTACAGGCGGCGCGCGCACGTTCCGCTGGTCGACGAGCGGCAGCGAGAGCGATCCGTTCGCCGCCGACGACGTCCTGAACGAGATATTCGGGAGCTTCGGCCGTGGTCGTGCGGGTTCGGCCGGCGCCGGCGGCGGGGCGGGACCGCGTCCGAAGCCGGTCAAGGGCGACGACGTAAGCGCCACGGTGGCGGTGACGCTCGAACAACTGGTCAAGGGCGAGAAGGCGCGGGTCGACCTGCCGGGCGGGCGGACCGTCGATGTCGCGATTCCGCCAGGGACCGCGTCCGGCAAGGTGATACGGCTGAGGGGGCAGGGACGTCCGGGCGTGCTCGGTGGCCCGGCAGGCGATGCGCGGGTGACGGTTGAATTCGTGCCGCATCCGCATTTCCGGGTCGACGGCAATATCCTGCGCCGCGAGGTCAACATTCCCCTCGAAGACGCCGTGCTCGGCGGCAAGCTGCGCGTGCCGACCCTCGACGGCGAGGTCTCGCTCAACGTTCCCGCCAATTCCGGAAGCGGCAAGGCGCTGCGCCTCAAGGGCAAGGGACTGCCGAAGGCCGGCGGCGGGCGTGGCGATCTCCTGGTGACGCTGCGCATCGTCCTGCCCGAAGGCGGCGATCCGGAACTGACCGCGTTGATGAAGAAGTGGCGCGAGGCGGGCAGGAACAGCGCCGCCGATTCCGAAGAAGCGGCCTGAGCTAGTCGCGCGGCGCGGCGGCGCGCCTCAGCCGGTCGTTGATCGCCTCGCCGAGACCGGTATCAGGGATCGGCGCGACGGCGATGGCCTCGGCCACAGCGTCAAGGTCGCGGAGCGTCGCGAAGAGTCCCGCCGCCGCTTCCGCCAGATCGCCCTTCTCACTGAGATTGACGATACGGATCGCGGCCGTCGCGCCGGCCGGCAGGCCGCTGCCGAACGCGATCAGCGCCTCGCCCGGACGGACTTCCCCCGCGTCGAGGCGAAGCCGCGCCGCTGGCGCATAGTGCGACCGGAGCATGCCCGGCGCGACCGGCGCCCCGCCCGTCGTTCCGGGGGCGGCGAGCGGCTCACCGATCACAGCCTCGATGTCGCTCCGCGCGAGGCCACCGGCACGCAGCAGCCGGGGCCTGTCGTCCGCCATGCCGACGATGGTCGATTCCAGTCCGATCCCGGTCGGTCCCGCGTCGAGGATCACCGCGACGCCGCCACCGAGATCGGCCGCGACGTGGTCGGCCGTCGTCGGGCTGACATGGCCCGAGCGGTTGGCGCTCGGCGCGGCGATCGGCCGGTCGAGGGTGGCGAGCAGGGCGCCGGCGACCGGATGGGCGGGCACACGGATGGCGACCGTGTCGAGCCCGGCGGTCGCGAGGTCGGCGATGACCGTCGGTGACCGCTTCGGCAGAACGAGGGTCAGCGGTCCCGGCCAGAAAGCTCCGGCGAGCGCAAGGGCCGCGGGCGACAGGACGGCCAGGCGCTCCGCCGCCTCGACCGAAGATGCATGGATGATCAGCGGATTGAAGCGCGGCCGTGCCTTGGCGGCATAGATTGCCGCGACCGCGCCGCCGCTGGTCGCATCGGCCGCGAGGCCGTATACCGTCTCCGTCGGCATGCCGACCAGCCCGCCGCGGCGCAACGCTGCGGCGGCTGCGGAAATCCCGGCGTCGAAATCCCCGGGATTGCTCATGTCGAAGATTTCGGGCAAGCCCGGCATTCGAAATCGGGTCCTGTTTGGCGACGGCGGTTGTCGCCGTTCGGACCGCGCCCGGTCAAGCCCGACCCTTGGAGGACATATGGCCTTTCAGGCGCCGATTGCCGATATCGTCTTCACGCTGACCGACATCGTCGGTCTCGATCGGGCGATTCTCGGCGATGTCGACTTCGAGACGGTGGAAGCGATCCTGGCCGAGGCCGGACGGTTCGCCGAAAGGGAGCTTGCGCCGCTGAACCGCGTCGGCGATCGCCAGGGCGTTGTCTTTTCCGGCGGCGCGGTGGCCACGGCGCCGGGATGGAAGGAGGCATTCCGGCGGTTTGCCGCGGCCGGCTGGAGCGGCATCAGCGCCCACCAGCGCTGGGGCGGCCAGGACCTTCCGGTCATGGTCGAGATGGCGATCCAGGAATTGTGGAATGCCGGCGCCGCCGCCTTCGCGACAGGAACCATGCTCTCGGCCGGCGCGGTCATCGCGCTCGAGGCGCATGCCGGCGATCCGCTGAAGCGGCTCTATCTTCCGAAACTCGCCGCCGGGACCTGGACCGCGACCATGAACCTGACCGAGCCGCAGGCCGGCTCGGATCTCAATGCCCTGACGACGCGGGCGGAGCCCGCCGGGGACGGCACCTACCGGATCAGCGGCCAGAAGATCTTCATCACCTATGGCGAGCACGACCTTGTCGAGAACATAGTCCACCTCGTATTGGCGCGATTGCCTGATGCGCCGCCGGGCACGCGCGGGATATCGATGTTCGTGGTCCCGAAATTCCTTGTCGACAGCGACGGAAGACTCGCTGGCCGGAACGGCGCCGCGGCGAGCGGTATCGAGGACAAGCTGGGGCTGCACGCCGCGCCGACCTGTACGATGACCTACGACGACGCGGTCGGCTTTCTGGTCGGCGAGGAGAATCGCGGCCTTGCCTGCATGTTCACGATGATGAACGTCACCCGGCTGTCGGTCGGTATCCAGGCGGTCGGCGTCGCCGAAAGGGCGAGCCAGGAAGCGCTCGCCTATGCCAGGGAGCGCCGGCAGGGACGGGCGCCGGGCTGGACCGGCGCCGAAATGAGCCCGATCGTCGATCATCCCGACGTCCAGTCGATGCTGATGCGAATGAAGGCCTTCACAGCGGCCTCCCGGTCGATCTGCTACGCCTGCGCCCAGGCGATTGATCAGAGCGAAAGGGGGACCGATGCCGACAGGCCGATCTGGGCCCGAAGGGCTGCCTTGCTGACCCCGGTTGCCAAGGCATTCTCCACCGATTCCGGCATCGAGGTCGCGTCGCTGGGCATTCAGGTCCATGGCGGTGCGGGCTATATCGAGGAGACCGGTGCCGCCCAGCATCTTCGCGACGTCCGGGTATTCGCCATCTACGAGGGAACGAACGGAATTCAGGCCATCGACCTCGTTACGCGGAAGGTGCTGCTGGAAGACGGCGCGGTCGTCGATCGCCTGGTCGGCGAGATGTCGGAGACGGTCGAGCGCCTCCGATCGGCGGGCACACCCGAAACGGCGGCCGCGGCCGCGCGACTCGAGGCGGCGATCGGGGATCTCCGGGCGGCGACCGCCCATGTCGTCCGATTGTCGCGGGAAGGCCGTAAGGCTGAGCAGCTCGGTGGTGCGACCGCTTATCTCCGCCTGTTCGGGATGGTATTCGGAGCGGCCCTGCTGGCCCGGGCATTGCTTGGCCAACGCGGGACCGGACGAAACGGGCGCATGGTTGCGATCGCGCGCTATTTCACGGAGTGCTTGCTTGGCGAGACCACCGGCCTCCGGCGTATTGTCGAGGCGGGTGCCGCGGGGCTGGAGGCCCAGGCCCTGGCCGCGCTGTCTGTATCTCCGGCGACGAATTGAAGGACGAGGGAACCAAGCCCCGATGGACGAACATATTTCGATCGATGTGAAGGAGGGGGTGCAGACCATCCGAATCGACCGGCCGGAAAAGAGCAATGCGATTTCGGCGGAGATGTACGAGACGGTGGCGGATGCGCTCGCGCTTGCCGACCACGACACGGGTATCCGCGTCGTCCTCTTCGCCGGCATGCCCGGTGTCTTCACGGCGGGCCACGATGTCGACGATCTGAGGAGCCATTTCGAGGCGAGCACCTTCGGCGAGAGTTCGCTGCGTTTCGTCAAGACGCTGGCGACGCTCGACAAGCCGGTCGTCGCGGCGGTCGACGGCCTCGCGGTCGGCATCGGCACCACGATGCTGTTTCATTGCGACTTCGTCGTTGCCAGCGAGTGGTCCGTCTTTTCCTCGCCATGCGCCGGCCTCGGCATGCCGCCGGAGGCGGGATCGAGCCTGCTCGCGCCCAATATCATGGGCTACCACCTGGCCTTCGAACTGATGGTGATGGGCGAACAATTCGATGCCCAGCGGGCGTTGATGGCCGGGCTCATCAACCGCATTGTCGTGCCGGAGGACCTCGAGCCGGTGGCGCTGAGCTATGCCCGCGCCCTGTCCGCCAAGCCGCCGCAGGCAGTCCGGCTTGCAAGACGGCTGATGCGGGGCGATCGTCGCGAGGTCGTCCATCGGATAACCCAGGAGGCGAACAGCTTTCCCGACCTCCTCCATTCGCCGGCAGCGCATGATGCGCTGCTCGAATTTCTCGACCGCAACCGGACATAGCGCCCCGAGGACTTGCCATTGGCCACGCTTCTAGTCTCCGACGGGATTTTTCTCGAGCACCGCGTGCCGGAAGGTCATCCCGAACGACCGGAACGCCTGCGGGCCATTACCGATGCCCTGACCGCCGATCAGTTCGATCCGCTGATCCGGCGCGGCGCCAAGCCGGTCGACGACGCTGTCCTGACGACGGCCCATACGGAGGCGTATGTCGCCCTGCTGCGAAGCAGGATGCCGGACGAGGGCGAGGTGCCGCTCGACGCCGATACCTGGGTTTCGCCTAGAAGCTTCGAGGTCGCGTCGAATGCCGCCGGCGCCGCCTGCCTCGCCGTCGACGCGGTGATGGACGGCGAGGCCGCGAACGCCTTCTGCGCGATCAGGCCGCCGGGCCATCACGCCGAGGCCGGCGAGGCCATGGGCTTCTGCCTTTTCGCCAATGCCGTCATCGCCGCCAGGCATGCCCAGCGCGTCCACGGCGCCGAACGCGTCGCGATTCTCGACTGGGACGTCCATCACGGCAACGGGACGCAGGCGATCGTCTGGTCCGACCCGACGATTCTCTATGGCTCGACCCACGAGATGCCGCTCTATCCGGGAACCGGAGCCAAGTCCGAGGTCGGCGCCGGGAATATCTTCAATGCGCCGCTGTCGGCCGGCGCGGGCGGAGTCGAATTCGAGGAAGCCTTCTCTTCGCGCCTCCTGCCGGCGACCAATGCCTTCGCGCCCGACCTCATCATCATCTCCGCCGGCTTCGACGCCCACTGGCGCGATCCGCTCGCCTCGCTGAATCTCCGCGAGGAGGATTTCGCCTGGGCGACCGAGGAGCTGATGCGCCTTGCCGACCGGCATTGCGGCGGGCGCATCGTCAGCGTTCTCGAGGGCGGCTACGATCTGCAGGGCCTCGCCATGTCGGTCGCCGCCCATGTCGACGCCCTGATGAAGGCCTGAGCGCTACTCCGCCCAGGGGGGCGTGAAAGGCGGGGCATCGCCGATCATTGCTTGCCCGCCGACAGGGAGGACGGCGACCGCCTCGAAAGGCTCCGTACCGGGATTGTAGAGGGCGAATTCGGTGTCGGGCGGAACAATGACGGCGCTGCCCGCGGTGAATTCCGATTCCGTCCCGTCGATCGAAACGCGAGCCGAGCCGGAAATGGCGACGAGGATTTCCTCGCGGCTCAAGCGGTGGATATTGGCCGGCGTTCCCGGCCGCATGACGACGCGCCAGACCGAATTCTCGCTGGCGCCGCGGCTGGGGGCGGCAAGACCCGTGAAGGTCACGCCCGGAATATCGAATGTCGGCGCTGACCGGGCGGATATGATGGGCATCGCATGCCTCCTTGCGGATGGGGTTTTGGTGTTTGGGGTCGGTTCGCGTATGGTCAAGTACCTTGACTATATTGAAAGGCGGTCTATTGGTCAAGAAACTTGACGAAAATGATTGGCCGGACGCACTGGACCATGTCGGCTGGCGCCTGTGGCAGGCGACGCAGCGCTGGAAGCGTGAACTCGACGAGGGCCTTGTCGCCATGGGCCACCCGTGGGCCGCGGAGGCACGCGCCAACGTCATCATGCATGTCGGGCGGTCGGGGATTCGCCAGTCCGAACTGGTCCGTCGCATGGGGCTGAGCAAGCAGGCGGTCCAGCAGCTTCTCGACGGCCTCGTCGCCGACGGGATCGTCGAGCGGCGGCCCGATCCCGAGGACAGTCGCGCCAGGCGTATCGTGTTCACCGCTGCGGGCCGCCGGATGCTAGGCGATTCCAACCGTGTGAAGAAACGGATCGAGGACGACTATCGCTCGGTCCTCGGCGAAAAGCGCTTCCGCGCCCTGATGGATATGCTGGCCGAGCTCAACGAACGTCCGCCGGACTGAGCCGGGGTTGGCCGACTCGCCGCCGGAACCTATAGAATGGGCGGATCAAGCCGAGGAACCGGCCGTCGTGAGGCCGCCAAGGAGACAGAATGCCGGACAATCAGCCCGTTGCCGTGAGCGAACTCTCCTTCGAAAAGGCTCTCGAGGAGCTGGAATCGATCGTCCAGCGGCTGGAGCGGGGCCAGGTCGATCTCGAGGAGTCGATTTCCATCTATGAGCGCGGCGAGGCGCTCAAGGCGCATTGCGAGAAGCTGCTGAAGGAGGCCGAGGGCAGGGTCGACAGGATCAGGGTCGGCGCCGGCGGCGAAGCGACCGGATCCGAGCCCCTCGACGGCGGGTCCTGATTCGCGCCGCTTGCATCGCTTCGGCGCGGCGCTATCTCAGTCGTTTCGCACAACGGAGTCTCCCATGCGTCCGCTTCCAATGCCCGATCCCGGTTTCGGCGACGCCGGCGCCGCCGACCTGATCGATGCCGTCGTCGTCCCGCGCACCAAGGATCTTGGCGGCTTCACCGTCGGCCGCGTGCTGCCCGCGATCGAGCGGCGGATGGTCGGGCCCTTCATCCTGATGGACCAGGCCGGTCCCGCCGAGATCCTGATGACCGAGAAGTTCGACGTCCGGCCGCATCCTCATATCGGACTCGCCACGGTTACCTACATCCATGATGGCGCCTTCGTGCATCGCGACTCGATCGGAAACGAACAAACCATTCTTCCGGGCGAGGTGAACTGGATGACGGCTGGAAGCGGGATCGCCCATTCGGAACGGGGACCCAGGGAATTCCGCGGCGAGCGCCACAAGCTCTTCGGGTTCCAGACATGGGTCGCCTTGCCGAGGGAGCACGAGGAGGCGGCGCCGACATTCACCCATCACGGGCGCGATGCGCTGCCGGTCTTCGGCGGCGACGGAGCGACCGTGCGGCTGATCGTCGGCTCACTCTACGGTGAGCGGTCGCCGGTCGAAACCTTCAGCGACATGTTCTACGCCGATGTCACGCTCGAAGCCGGTGCCAGGCTGCCGATCGACGCCGGCCACGAGGAAAGGGCCGCCTATGTGGTGGAGGGCGCGATCGAAGTCGGCGGCGACCGGTTCGACGCGACGCGTCTCGTGGTCTTCAAGCCGGGCGACAGCCTGGTCGTCAGGGCGCTCGCCCCGACCCGGCTGATGCTGCTTGGCGGCGAGGCCATGGATGGCCCCAGGCATATCTGGTGGAATTTTGTCTCTTCTTCGAAGGAACGGATCGAGGAAGCCAAGAATGACTGGAAACTGGGCCGTTTCGACAAGGTCTTCGGGGACGAGGAGGAATTCATCCCGATGCCCGATTGAGGTGGCGGAACGGTCCGCCCGCACCGGAAGCCGCGGATGGACCGATCATTAACGTCTCGCCAGCCATGGCGCCTTCCGTGTCCGCCGCCGCGGGACTTCGTGATGCGTGCCTTAATTCGGGCTGCTATAACCCTTTTTCGATGCAACCGAGACCGCCCGAATCAACCGCAGGATCTCCCGCCGCGAAGATGACAGCCTCACCAACGCCGCTCCTCGACAAGGTGCGCCTGCCGGAGGATCTCCGCAGTCTCGAACCGACACAGCTCCGGCAGCTCGCGGACGAGTTGCGGCAGGAGACGATCTCCGCCGTTTCGGTGACCGGCGGGCATCTCGGCGCCGGCCTTGGCGTCGTCGAGCTGACCGTCGCGCTGCACTACGTCTTCGATACGCCGCGGGACCGGATCGTCTGGGATGTCGGCCATCAGGCCTATCCGCACAAGATTCTCACCGGTCGCCGGGACCGGATCAGGACGCTCCGGCAGGCCGGCGGGCTGTCCGGCTTCACCAAACGCGCCGAAAGCGAATACGACCCCTTCGGCACCGCGCATTCCTCGACCTCGATCTCGGCGGGGCTCGGCATGGCGGTAGCCCGCGATCTCGCCGACGGCGACAACAACGTCGTCGCCGTGATCGGCGATGGCGCGATGTCGGCGGGCATGGCCTATGAGGCGATGAACAATGCCGGGCATCTCAAGTCGCGGCTGATCGTCGTCCTCAACGACAACGACATGTCGATCGCACCGCCGGTCGGGGCGATGTCGGCTCATCTGGCGAAGCTGGTCTCCGGTCGCACCTACCGGAATTTCCGCAACTTCGCCAAGCGGGTGCTCGATCGCTTTCCCCGCTTTTTCCGCGACAAGGCGAAGCTCACCGAGGAATTCACCCGCAGCTTCTTCACCGGCGGGACGCTCTTCGAGGAGCTCGGCTTCTACTATGTCGGGCCGATCGACGGGCATAATCTCGACCATCTGCTGCCGGTGCTGCAGAATGTCCGCAGCATGCGGAACGGACCGGTGCTCGTCCACGTCGTGACGAAGAAGGGCAAGGGCTATGCCCCGGCCGAAGCCTCGGCCGACAAGTATCACGGTGTTGCCAAATTCGATGTCGTGACCGGCAAGCAGGCCAAGAGCACGGCGAACGTTCCCGCCTATACCAAGGTCTTCGCCAACGCCCTCATCCGCGAGGCCGAGGCCGATGACAAGATCGTCGCGGTGACCGCGGCGATGCCGGGAGGCACCGGCCTCGACCTGTTTGCCGAGCGCTTTCCGGGGCGCTGCTTCGACGTCGGCATTGCCGAGCAGCACGCGGTGACCTTCGCGGCCGGGCTCGCGACGGAAGGCTACAAGCCGTTTGCCGCGATCTATTCGACCTTCCTGCAGCGCGCCTATGACCAGGTCGTCCACGATGTGGCGATCCAGAGCCTGCCCGTGCGCTTCGCGATCGACCGGGCCGGATTCGTCGGCGCCGACGGCGCGACCCATGCCGGCTCCTTCGACACGACCTATCTCGCCTGCCTGCCGGGCTTCGTCGTCATGGCGCCGGGCGACGAGGCGGAGCTCGTCCATATGGTGGCGACGGCGGCGGCGATCGACGATCGGCCGTCGTCCTTCCGCTATCCGCGCGGCGAGGGGATTGGCGTCGACATGCCGGAGGTTGGCGTGCCGCTCGAGATCGGGCGCGGCCGGGTTCTGCGCGAGGGCAGCAAGGTGGCCATCCTGTCCTTCGGCGGCCGGCTGGGCGAATGCCTGCGCGCGGCGGAGGAACTCGACGCCCACGGTCTCTCCACCACGGTCGCCGATGCCCGCTTCGCCCGTCCCCTGGACACGGCGCTGGTCGACCGTCTGGCCCGCGAGCATGAGGTGCTGCTGACGGTCGAAGAAGGGGCGATCGGCGGTTTTGCCAGTCACGTCCTCAATCACCTGGCGACCTCCGGCGCGCTCGACAGCGGCGTCAAGGTGCGGCCGCTGACCCTGCCCGATCGCTTTGTGGACCAGGACAAGCCGGATGCCATGTATGCGGCCGCCGGGCTCGATGCGGCGGGCATTGTCGCGGCCGCCTTCGCCGCGCTTGGCCGCGATGGCGGTGCCGCGGTGCTGCGCGCCTGAGAGGCGATCTGACGCGGCGTTCCGCGTTCCCGACGTGCTAGAGATGTGTCGATGAGACAGAGGTCGTTCCTTGCCGCGGCGAGAAGCCGGGATGGCCGGTCGCTGGCGCGCGCGCTGGCGATCCTCCTGCTTTTCAACCTCTTCGCGGCGGGGCTCCATACCGGGGCCATGGCGGCGGGCGAGGGGAGCGGGCTTGTCCTCTGCCTGGGATCGTCCGGCGGCGGCGAACCCGTGGCGCCGATCTCGCACCGGAGCGATTGCTGCTTCACCGGCTGCGTCACGACGCCGGCCGGCCTGCCTGTGTGCGGCGACCTTGCCCTGTTCATACCGGAGCGGCTGTCCGATCGCCCCGATCTCGGCGACGTGGTCGCGCTTGCTGCCCCCGGCCCCGAAAGACCCCGCGCTAGGGGCCCTCCCTTCCCCGCCTGAGACCAACCGACTTCGCTTTCGTTCTCAGGTCGCGGAGCGCGCGTGGTGCGCTGGATTCCGCGTATTTCAAGGGGAAATTCCATGTTTTTCCGTACTTTCGTCGCCGCTGCCGCGGTCGCCTTGACCTTCACGGGGCAGGCATTCGCGCAGGAGGTCACCGTCGGCAGCCTGACGCTGACCGGTCTGTGGACCCGCGCGACGCCGCCAAACGCGCCGGCCGGCGGCGGCTTCCTGACCATCACCAATGACGGCGACGAGCCGGATCGGCTCGTTGCCGTGTCGTCTCCCGGCGTGAAGACCGGCGAGATTCACGAAATGAAGGTCGAGGACGGGGTGATGACCATGCGGCCGCTCGAGGACGGGCTGGAAATTCCCGCCCACGGCAGCGTCACCCTTGCCCCGGGCGGATACCACCTCATGTTCATCGGGCTGGAGAAGCCCTTCGTCGAGGGTGAGGAACTGCCGGTGACGCTGACCTTCGCCGGGGCCGGGTCGGTCGACGTCGTCCTTCCCGTCGCGGCGATGGGCTCCAAGGGACCTTCCGGCGGCGACGGCCAGAAGAAGATGGACATGAAGCAATGACGGCAATGAAGACGGTCCGCTACGTCCTCTGGGCGGCTGTCGCGGTGGTCGTCGCGGGTGCCGCGGCGATCTTCGTGATCAACCAGCTCGACGAGGATTCGCCACCCGCCAATGTCGCCTCGATCGGCGGGCCATTCTCGCTGACCGACCAGCATGGCGAAACGGTCACCGAGGCCGACCTCAAGGGGCATCCGTCGGCGATGTTCTTCGGCTATACCTTCTGTCCCGAGGTCTGCCCGACGACGCTGCTCGAAATGACCAGCATGATGGAGAAGCTTGGGCCGGATGCGGACAAGCTGAAGGTCTATTTCGTCACCGTCGACCCCGAGCGCGATACCCAGTCGGTCCTCGCCGAATACCTGCAGGCCTTCGATCCCCGGATCGTCGGGCTGACCGGATCGCGCGAGGCGATCGACCAGGCATTGTCCGCCTATCGGGTCTTTTCGCGGAAGGTGGAGCGCGACAAGGGGCCGTATCTGATGGACCATACCGCCGGTGTCTATCTGCTCAATTCGGACGGAACCTTCACCGGCACGATCGCCTATCAGGAGGACGAGGAGACTGCCATGGCCAAGCTCAAGCGCCTTGTCGGCAGGTCATGAAGGGTTCTACTTCGTGATTCCGTGATAGGGTTTGGTGATGACCGTGGCGACGAAAACCTCCATCGGGCCGGCCGCGCTCGCCGTTGCGGCGGGCGGCGCCGTCCCGTGGACGACGTTCGGGAGCCTCGTCTATTTCGACGTTATCGCCGGCGCCTTCGTTGGCTGCTTCCTCTAGCGACGAGCGTCGCCGCCTGGACGTGACCCTGGTCGAACGGGGGATCGCGCCGACCCGGGCACGGGCGCGGGATGCGATCCTGCGCGGCGCCATCGTCGTTGCCGGCGAGACGGCCAGGCGACCGGCGATGATGGTGGCGGCCGACGTACCGATCGAGGCTCATGATCCGGCCGGCCGCTACGTTTCACGCGCGGCGCTGAAGCTCGTCGCCGGACTGGATCACTTCGGCTACGACCCGGCCGGCCTTCGTGTCCTCGACATTGGTGCGAGTTCGGGCGGTTTCACCGAGGTCCTGATCGAACGCGGAGCGGAGCGTGTCTATGCGGTCGATGTCGGCCATGATCAGCTCCACCATCGCCTCCGCGATCATCCGGCGGTGCGGATGCGGGAGGGGCTCAACGCGCGCGATCTCGCCGCCGAGCATGTCCATGGCACGGTCGGGGCGATCGTTTCCGACGTCAGCTTCATCTCGCTGCGGCTGGCTCTGCCGGCGGCGCTTGCCCTCGCCGCGCCCGGTGCCTGGGGTGTCTTCCTGGTCAAACCGCAATTCGAGGTCGGCCGCGGCGCCATCGGCAAGGGCGGGATCGTCCGGGACCCGCAGGCCGGCAGGAACGCTGCCGATGGCATCGCCGACTGGATGGCGTCCCGGCCGGGATGGACGGTCGACGGACTGATCGATTCGCCGATTACCGGCGCGGGCGGCAACCACGAATATCTGCTCGGAGCCAGGCATGCCTGAAAGCGGCGCAAATCAAGGGCAATTTGCCGCAACGGAACGCTGGTTTCGTCACCATCGCGCCGCTATGTCAACATGGTGGCAGGCAAACCAGATGATCCGGGATGGGCAGTGATCCGGAGGCAAGGACATTGATGCAGAGGCTCGGCCGCTTTCGTCACTATTTCTGGCCGACGGTCGGGATCCTCGCGGTCGCGTTTTGCGGATGGCTTCTCTACAAGGAGCTCCGCAACCTTACCTTCGCCAGTCTCATGGAAAGCCTGGGGGCGATTTCCCCGCACAGCTGGACGCTGGCGATCTGCGCGACTCTGGTCGCCTATTTCGCGCTCGCCGAATATGACCGCATCGCGCTGATCCATCTCGGCCGGAAGATCAACTGGCCGTTCGTCATGGTGACGTCCTTCACCACATATGCCCTGTCCCACAATATCGGCGCCTCGCTGCTTTCCGGCGCCGTGATCCGGTTCCGTGCCTACGGCTCGCGCGGATTGTCGCCCGCTGAGATCGGTGTGCTGGTCGCCCTCACGTCGTTCACCTTCCTGGTCGGCTCGCTGACGCTCGGCGGGATCGTTCTCGTGGCGAGACCGGAGGTCATCCAGCGCTTCTTCGACCTGCCCGACTGGGCGGCGATCGTGATCGGCCTCGCGCTGCTGTCGCTGGTGGCGTTCTACCTCGCCGGCGCGATGTTCCATTTCAAGCCGCTGATCATCGGCGGCTTCCACCTGCACTATCCGAAGCCCAAGGTGGTGCTGCGCCAACTGATCGTCGGTCCGGTGGAACTCATGGGCGCGGCGGCAATCATCTATTTCTGCCTGCCCGAGGCCGGCAATCCGGGCTTCCTGACGGTGCTCGGCGTCTTCGTCGCTTCCTTTTCCGTGGCCATCGTCTCCCATGCGCCGGGCGGGCTCGGCGTGCTCGAATATGTCTTCCTGACCGCGCTGGACGACATGGACCAGGCGGGCGTTCTTGCCGCGCTGATCGTTTTCCGGCTGTTCTACCTGCTGCTGCCGTTCGCCTCGGCGCTGATCATCGTCCTCTTCTTCGAGCGGTCCGAATTCCGCAGGGCGTCCGCCGAACGGCTGGCGAAGGGGCGACAGGAAAAGGTTGCCGGCGAATAGCCGGACCCGCCACCTTCCTACGATTCGAGAAGGTCGGTCGCTTCGATTTCGATGCCGAAGCCGTCGAGGCCGACATAGTGCAGCTCGCGGGAGGCAATCAGCCTGATCGAGGTGACGCCGAGGTCGCGGAGAATCTGTGCGCCGAGACCGATCTCGCGCCAGTCCCGGCGTCGCTGGTCGGCGGTTCCGTGGTGTTCCTCTCCGGCCGCGGTCCGGTCCCGCGGGCGCTCGTCCGATGTGGCGACGCCGACGGCGCCTTCGCGAAGATAGACGATCACGCCGCGGCCTGCCTCGCCGAGCTGCTCCATGATCCGGTCGATCGTGCTTTTCGCGGCGAAGACGTCCTGGGTGACGGCTTCGCGATGGAGGCGGACCGGCAATCCGCGTCCATCGCCGATCTCGCCGAAGACGATCGCTAGGTGCTCGGTCGGGTCCCATTCGGTCCGGTAGGCGATCGCCTGGGCGGGACCGCCCTTGGTCTCGATGTCGAAGGAGCCGACGCGCTCGACCAGCGTCTCGCTGCGCTGCCGCCAGGCAATGAGATCGGCGACCGAGAGCGTCCTGAGCCCGTGCTTTTCAGCAAAGGCCGCGACCTCCGGTCCGCGCATCACGGTGCCGTCGTCATTGACCAGTTCGGCAAGGACGCCAACCGGCTCGAGATCCGCAAGGCGGCAGAGGTCGACGGCCGCTTCGGTATGGCCGGACCGCATCAGCACGCCGCCTTCGCGCGCGATCAGTGGAAAGACGTGGCCGGGGCGGACGAAGTCGCCCGATCCGGCATTCGGATTGGCAAGCGCCCGGACGGTGACGCAGCGTTCCTCCGCCGAAATGCCGGTGGTCGTGCCGTGCCGGAAGTCGACCGATATGGTGAAGGCCGTGTTGTGCGGCGCGTCGTTGTCGGCGACCATCGGGCTGAGGTTCAACCGTCGCGCCGTCTCGCGGGGGAGCGGGGCGCAAACGATGCCGCTGGTGTGGCGGATGACGAAGGCGATCTTCTCCTGGGTGGCGTGGACGGCGGCAAGGATCAGGTCGCCCTCGTTTTCCCTGTCGTTGTCGTCGGTGACGACGACGATCTCACCACGTGCGAAAGCCCTGACGGCTTCGCTCACCCTGTCATTGTCTGTTGTCATGTATTCCGTCCGCCTCAGCCGATCTGGCCGCGGTGCCTGAGATAGTGGTCGGCGAGCGCGATCGCCACCATCGCCTCTCCGATCGGCACCGCCCGGATGCCGACACAGGGGTCGTGGCGCCCCTTGGTCGATACCTCAACCTCCTCGCCGGCGCGGTTGACCGTGTGGCGCGGCGTCAGGATCGACGAGGTCGGCTTGACCGCGAAACGGGCGACGATCGGCTGCCCGGTCGATATCCCGCCGAGGATGCCCCCGGCGTGGTTCGACGTGAATTTCATCTCGCCGTCGTGACCCATATGAATCTCGTCGGCATTCTCCTCGCCGGTCAGGGTCGCGGCAACGAAACCGGCGCCGATCTCGACCCCTTTCACCGCGTTGATCGACATCAGGCCGGAGGCGATGTCCTGGTCAAGCTTGCCATAGACCGGCGCACCGAGGCCTGCCGGCAGGCCGTGCGCGATGACCTCGATCACCGCGCCGACCGACGAGCCGCGCTTGCGGATGTCGTCGAGATAATCGGCGAAGAAATCCGCCATCTCCGCATCGGGGCAGAAGAACGGGTTGTTGTCGACCGCGTCCCAGTCCCACCGGTCGCGATCGATCGCGTGCGGCCCCATCTGGACGAGGGCGCCGCGGACGATCATGTCGGGCACGACCTTGCGGGCGATCGCCCCGGCCGCGACCCGGGTCGCGGTCTCGCGGGCCGAGGCGCGGCCGCTGCCGCGGTAGTCACGAATGCCGTATTTGGCTTCGTAGGTGAGATCGGCGTGGCCGGGCCGGTACTTGTCCTTGATCTCCGAATAGTCCTTCGAACGGGCGTCGACATTCTCGATCAGGAGCGAGATCGGCGTTCCGGTGGTCAGCAGGTCGCCGGTTTCCTCGTCCTCGAAAACCCCGGAGAGGATGCGCACGGCGTCGGGCTCGCGGCGCTGCGTGGTGAAGCGCGACTGGCCGGGCCGGCGCTTGTCCATGTAGTGCTGGATCTCCTCCTCGGAGATGGCGATGCGCGGCGGGCAGCCGTCGACGACGCAGCCGATGGCCGGACCGTGGCTCTCGCCCCAGGTGGTGACGCGGAAAAGATGACCGAAAGTGTTGTGTGACATGCCTGCGGGTTTCCGAGAACGGACCGGTTCTAATGCATTTTCCGGAAAAGTGCGTGAATCTTTTGGGCCGCGGGCACTGACGCGCGCATCGGGCATTTTGCGGCGAAAGGAGATCAGGCGAGGGGCCCGATCCCCTTGTCGCAGGAAGCGGTGGTCAGCCGAGGTTGGCCTTGAGGAAAGCCAGAGTCCTGTCCCAGGCAAGCGCCGTGTCCTCGGCGTCGTAGCGGGCCGAGGTCGGATTGGCGAAGCCGTGGTCGGCCGTGTACCAGTTGACGGTGAGCTCGCCGGCCTTGCCGGCTTCCTTCATCGCCGCTTCGAAGCCGGCCACCATCTCCGCGTCGATGTTCTGGTCTTCGGTGCCGAAATTGCCGAGCACGGGCCCCTTCAGCGCCTTCAGCTCGTCGGCGGTCTTGGCGACGTTGCCGTAATAGATGACGGTGGCGTCGACCGGCGTCGCCAGCGAGGCATTCAGCGACCATCCGCCGCCGAAGCACCAGCCGATGGTCCCGACCTTGCCGTTGCCTTGCGGGTTCTTCTTCAGCCAGTCGATCGCCGTGACCAGCTTCTTCGTCGCGAGGTCCGCGTCGAGTCCCTTGATCAGCGCCATGGCGCCGTCGGGCGTCGTCGCCGGTTCGGCATCGAACAGGTCGATGGCGAAGGCGATGAAGCCGAGCTTGGCGAATTCGGCGGCGACCGACTTGATCTGGTCGTTCAATCCCCACCATTCGTGGACGAGGAGGAGGGCGGGGGCATTTTCGGCGTCCGGCAGCGCCAGCGCTCCCTTCACCGGAGCGCCGCCCGGCATGTCGATCTCGATCATCTCGACCGTGTCCGCCTGGGCGCGCGCCAGGACCGGGTCGAAAAGCACGGCCGCGAGCGGAAGGGCCGCGAGCCCCTTGAGGAATGCCCGCCTTTGCTCGTCGGGAATGATGATGGGCGGCATTTCCTTATGCGCGCCGCAGCCGTCAAGATCGCACATGGCTGGTCTCCTCTGGTCGTGTCGGGTGGATTCTACAGCGATGGAAACTAGGGCCTGAACACACGATCCCTGATCACGCATCGGTCACGGATGTGTGAGGCCCGGCACGAACCTAGATCCAGCTCGCGGCACCGTCCCTGATCAGCATGGCCTGGTCCTGCGGGAACGGCATCGCCACCGCCTCATGCGGGTCGAGGTCGAGCAAGGTGCGGCGCAGGACCCGGCCGACCCCGCCGTGAGACACCGCCATCGTCGGCCGCTTGATACCGGCGAACCACGTCTCGACCCGTTCCGACAACAGTCGGTAGCTTTCCCCGCCGGGTGGCAGGAAGCCCCACTTGTCGCGCTCCCGCGCCGCCACCTGGGCCGGATCCTGTTGGCGAAGCTCTTCGGTGGTGAATCCCTCCCATTCGCCGAAGGTGATTTCGCGGAGCCGGTCGTCGAGATGATAGGCGGACGGATCGAGTCCCATGGCGAGCCGGGCGATCTCCATGGTCTCGCGGGATCGCTCGAGCGGGCTGGCGACGAAGTCGTAGCCGGCTATATCCGGAATCGCCGCGAGGACTGCCTTGCCGTTCCGCTTCGCCTGGCCGCGCCCGTTGTCGTTCAGCGGGATGTCTCTTTGTCCCTGCAGGCGTCCTTCGACATTCCAGTCGGTCTCGCCGTGGCGAAGGAAGACGATGGTCGGCTGCATGTCGGGGAATCCATTCCGGGCACGGTTGCCCGGAGGTTCTGCGGCAATGCGGGCCGGGAGGCAAGAGAGGCGGCGCCTTAACGCCCCGCCTGGGCGACATAGGTGCCGACTTCCTCGACCAGATGGTCGAACATCAGCCGCATCCGCCTGACCGACCGGAGGTCCTCGTGCATGGCGACCCAGACCTCGAGGTCGATGCCAAAGGCGTCGGTGAGCACCGGGATGAGCTCGGGTTGCCGACGGGCGAGGCCGGTCTGGCAGCCGCCGATGCCGGCGCCGGCCCGGATCGCGGCGAGCTGGGCGAGGTCGCTGTCGGTCCTGAAGCTGAAGATCTCACGGTCGATATCGATGCCCCGCGACTTCATCGCCCGGATGCTCGGAGTCTCCGTGTCGAAGCCGATGACGGTGTGCGAGGCGAGGTCGGCAAGGGTCCGTGGCATGCCATGCGCTTCGAGGTACCGGCGATGGGCATGGAGACCGATATGCACGGCGCCGAGCTTGCGGGCGACGAGCGCCGCCTGGGTCGGCCGGACCATGCGGATGGCGATGTCGACCTGCCGGCGCAGCAGGTCCTCGGTCTCGTTCGACAGGACGAGCTCGACGGCAACGGCCGGATGCGCGTCGAGGAAGCGGCCGAGAATGGGCGGCAATATCTCACCGCCGACGATTTCGCTCGCCGAGATGCGGATCGCGCCACGCACCTCCTCCGCCTCCCCGGACGCGATACGGAGCAGGGCCGCGGCCGTGCCGGCCATCGAGTCGGCGTAGGGCGCGAGCTCGACCGCAGCCGCCGTCGGCTCCAGCCCGACCTGCGAGCGGGTGAAGAGCGCGGTGCCGAGATCGGCCTCCAACTGGTCGATATGCCGGCCCACGGTGGGCTGGGTCAGCGTCAGCGCGCGGGCGGCGGCCGAGAGGCTGCCTTCGCGCATGACGGCGCGGAACGTCCGCCAGAGGGTCCAGTCAGGATCGCGGATAGCCATACAAATATGTATTGCAGAAGTGCATTTATATGCAATTTCTTTATAGGCGCCTTTGACCTACGTGTCTTGCCGGGACAGGAAAGGAGACGATCATGACGGAACGGAAGACGGCTCTGGTGATTGGCGCGACGGGCGGCTTCGGTGGTGAAGTCGCGTTGGCGTTGCTGCGGCGCGGGTGGCGGGTGAAGGCGCTGAGCCGCCGGGTCGACGAAGCCGCGAACCGCCATCCCGAACTCAAGCCGGTGGAATGGATCACCGGCGATGCGATGAACCGGGACGACGTCGTCGCCGCGGCCGAGGGCGCCGCGATCATCGTCCACGGTGCCAACCCGCCCGGCTATCGCAATTGGGAGACGATCGCGATCCCGATGCTCGAAAATACGATCGCGGCGGCGGAAGCGACCGGCGCACGCATCGTTGTCCCGGGCAATATTTACAATTACGGGCCGGATGCATTTCCCCTGCTCGCCGAGACGTCGCCGCAGAACCCGTCGACCCGCAAGGGCCGCGTCCGGGTCGCCATGGAGACGATGCTGGAAGACGCCGCCAGCCGCGGTGTCCGCTCGGTTGTCGTGCGGGCCGGCGACTTCTTCGGGCCGCGGGCGGGCAACAACTGGTTCGCCGGCGCGATGGTCAAGGCCGGCAAGCCGGTGCGCTCGGTCTGGCATCCGGGAAAGCCTGGCATCGGCCACGCCTGGGCGTATCTTCCCGACCTCGCCGAGACCATGATGCAGCTGATCGAACGCGAGCGGGAACTGCCGGCTTTCGAGACCTTCCATTTCGCCGGACACTGGATGGACGACGGCATCGAGATGGCGGAGGCGATTGTCCGGGCTGCCGCCGATCCCCGCATCCCGATCCGCCGGTTTCCCTGGTGGGCGATGACGCTTGCCGCGCCCTTCGTCACGCTCGCCTATGAGATGCAGGAGATGAAATACCTGTGGAAGGAGCCGCTGCGTCTCGACAACCGGAAGCTGGTCGCCTTCCTCGGCAGCGAGCCGCATACCCCGCTGGACACCGCGGTCTCCGCCACCCTCGAGGGGCTGGGCTGCCTGCCGGGCGACGGCGCGGGGCGGGCGGTGCCGCTCGCCGCCTAATCCTTGACCGTGGCGATATCCGGGGCGTCGACCGCCTTCATGCCGACGACATGGTAGCCGGCGTCGGCATGGAGCACTTCGCCGGTCACGCTGCGGCCGAGGTCGGAGAGCAGGAAGAGGCCGGTATCGGCCACTTCCTCGATGGTGACCGAGCGCTTCAGCGGCGCATTCAGCTCGTTCCATTTCAGGATGTAGCGGAAGTCGCCGATACCCGAGGCAGCGAGCGTCTTGATCGGCCCGGACGAGATGGCGTTGACGCGGATCCCGTTGCCGCCGAGGTCGACGGCGAGATAGCGGACGCTCGCCTCGAGCGCCGCCTTGGCGACACCCATGACGTTGTAATGCGGCATCACCTTCTCGGCGCCGTAATAGGTGAGGGTGAGGATCGACCCGCCGTCGGTCATCAGCTTTTCGGCGCGCTGCGCCACCGCCGTCAGCGAAAAGCAGGAAATCAGCATCGTGTTGGAGAAGTTGTCGGCGGTCGTGTCGACATACCGGCCGGTCAGCTGCTCCTTGTCGGAAAAGGCGATGGCATGGACCAGGAAATCGAGGCCGCCCCACAGCTCGCCGACCGTCTCGAACACCGAATCGAGCGTTTCGGACTGGGTGACGTCGCAATGGCCGACGACCTTTGCACCGATTTCCTCGGCGAGCGGCTCGACGCGTTTCTTGAGGGCGTCGCCCTGGTAGGTCATCGCGACCTCGGCGCCGGCTTCCCGGCAGGCCCGGGCGATTCCCCATGCGATGGAGCGGTTGTTGGCGACGCCCATGACCAGGCCGCGCTTCCCCTGCATGAGTGCGCTGGTATTGGTCATTCGCGGCCCCGCCTTACTACGCCTTTGGAAGGCGGCCTCTATCGCATACGGCAAACCGCGCATCAAGGATGAGCGTGAGGCCTTGCGATCACAAATCCAGATAACTTGTTACGAATAAAAGGGCGGCATCAGGCGTTTGCATCGCGGACCGGGCGCTTTCCGTGCCCGGAGCCTTAAAGGAGGCTTTGCCATGAAAACCCTGATATCCGGCGCCGTTGCCGCCCTCATCGCGGCTTCGACGGCCGCGCTCGCGATGGGGCCGGCCAAGACGATGGAAACCTCGCTTGGCGAGGTCTTTGTCGATGACAACGGCATGACGCTCTATACCTTCGACAAGGACGAAACCGGCATGTCCAACTGCTACGACCAATGCGCCACCAACTGGCCGCCGCTGATGGCCGCCGATGGGGCCATGGCGGAGGGCGACTGGACGCTGGTCGAGCGCAAGGACGGCACCATGATGTGGGCCTATGACGGCAAGCCGCTCTACACCTGGATCAACGACGCCAAGCCCGGCGACGTGACCGGCGATGGCGTCGGTGGCGTCTGGCATGTCGCCAAGCCCGGCGCGATGTAGGCCTTCCGGGAACTGCGACGTGCCGCTGATGCGGTGCGTCGCCTCGACGTGTCCGGTCGGGCCGCCTAGAATGGCGGCCAATGGACGCCAAGATTCCCTTCCCGGACAGTGCGCTTGTCGATCGTTTCGCGGCGATCGTCGGCACGGAATACGCGCTGCGCGATCCGGCCGCGATGGCCGCATATCTCAGCGAACCGCGCAACAAGTTCCACGGGACGACGCCGCTGGTCCTCAGGCCCGGCACGGTGGGCGAGGTCTCGGCCATCCTTCGGCTCGCCAACGAGACCGGTACGGCGATCGTGCCGCAAAGCGGCAATACCGGGGTCGTCGGCGGTCAGGTGCCGGACGCCAGCGGCAGCCAGGTGATTCTCTCGCTGGCGCGTCTCAACCGGATTCGTGAGGTCGACGCGGCCGGCGACACCATGACGGCGGAGGCCGGCGTCATCCTCGCCGATGCCCATGCCGCCGCCGACGCGGTGGGGCGCCTGTATCCCCTGTCGCTCGCCTCCGAAGGGTCGTGCCGGATCGGCGGCAACCTCTCGACCAATGCCGGGGGCACGGCGGTGCTGGCCTATGGCAACACCCGTGAGCTCGTCCTCGGCGTCGAGGTCGTGCTTGCCTCGGGTGAGATCTGGGACGGCCTGAGGAAGCTGCGCAAGGACAATACCGGCTACGACCTCCGCGATATGTTCGTCGGCGCCGAGGGAACGCTCGGGGTGATCACGGCGGCGGTGTTGCGGCTCGTTCCCAAGCCGCGCGGCAAGAGCGTCGCGATCGTCGGTCTCCAGAGCCCCGCGGCGGCGCTCGGCCTTTTCGAGATCGCCCGCAGCTACGCCGGGCGCAATCTCACGGCCTTCGAGATCATGCCGCGGATCGCGATCGAGACGGTCGTGCGATACGTGCCCGGCACGCGCGATCCGATTGCCGGACCGCATCCCTGGTACATCCTGTTCGAGGTCTCGTCCCTGCGCTCCGAGGAGGATGCCCGGGCGACCGTCGAGGCGATCTTCGCCGACGGCTTCTCGAAGGACCTGGTCGACGACGGTGTCCAGGCCCAGTCGCTCGAGCAGGTCAACGCCTTCTGGCTCCTCCGCGACGCCCTTTCCGAGGTCCAGAAGCACGAGGGCGGTTCGATCAAGCATGACGTCGGCGTGCCGCAGGCAGCGGTGCCCGAACTCATAGAGCGGGCGGGGGAGGCGGTGCGGAAGGTCGTTCCCGGCTGCCGCCCGTTCCCGTTCGGCCATATCGGCGACGGCAACATCCACTACAACATCACCCAGCCTGAAGGCATGGACAAGGCCGCCTTCCTCGCCCGCTGGGATGACGTCAACGCGGTGGTCCATGCGATTGTCGGCGAACTCGGCGGCACCATTTCCGCCGAGCACGGCATCGGCCAGCTGAAACGCGACCTGCTCAAGACGGTGAAGAGCCCGCTCGAGATCGACATGATGCGGCGGCTGAAGTCCGCCTTCGATCCGAAGGGCATCCTCAATCCCGGCAAGGTGTTGTGAACCCTGACCGGTTACCTGCCGCTAACCCTCTGGCCAGTCAGTAAAATTTAACCGAACCCCTTAAGCGGATACTGATCCCTTTCTGTCACCTTGGCGCCACTGAACGAGGTCCACGAACAAACGGACCCGGGGAGCGTTATTGGTGCGTCAGACAGCTGTGGCCGGCAAGGCCGCGGCGGGTTCGAGCCGGAGTTTCCGGCTCGACCCGTTCGCCTTGCCCATCCGTCATGTTTCTCCGCCGGATTGGCCGGCATTCACGCTTGATCGCCAGCGTGCGGTCGTTCGCCTGCCTCTCGCCGGGACATTGGCGACGATCACGGTGCCGGTCGACGCCTATGACGGCGTTTCGGTTCGTATCGAGCCGGTCGGCACGGAGGGCGAGATCACCGTCATGGTCGAATTGATGCACCGTGACCCCGCCCTGACCCTGCCGCTTGTCATCGCCGCCTCGCCGGAGGACGCCGCGGCGGACTGGATCGCATGGGGGCGCACCCTCAACCTGCCGCTGCTCGTCATCGAGAGCGACGGCACGGTACGGGTGCCGGTCAAGAACATGGGTTCCGTTGCGGTCGCGAAGCCGCTGACCCGCCGCAATCGCGGCCTGTTCAGGGGGCGGCGGTCGCGCAACATCAGGCGACGCAAGGTGGGATCGAGCCGCGGGACCGAGGTCCTGGCGGGCCGCGAGATCATCGCCCGGGATTGACCCGGCCGGAGCCTAAAGCAGCTTGCTGTCGTCGGCCCTTATGCCGGTGAGCCGCCAGGTGCCGCCTGCCGGCTGGCAAGCCTCGCCGCTGTAGCGACGCACGCCCCTGAGGTCGCTGACCGTGGTCGAGAAGGGCCGGCAGGTTCCACCATTGCGCTGCTCGGCCGTGGCGACCGTGATCGAACCGTAGGATCCGGTCTGCGGGTTGCTCCACGGCCGCGTCAGGTCGGCATCCTTCGGGGCGATTCCGGCGACCGTCCGGCGCATCGCCTCCCAGTCGGAAGGATCGACGCCGTCGGTCACCGAAACCTGGATCGAGCCGGTGGCGATCGGGTCCGTTGCCTGCGTCGGCAGTCCGACCTGGGCGCATCCTCCAGCCGACAACGCGATGGCGGCCAATAATGCCGCCCGGAAGAATGGCGGAGCCTGGCGGCCGCCTTCACCGGTGATCGGCGATTGGCGGCGCGGGTCGCGACGGCTATATGGGGGACGTGACCTCTTCAAGGCCGATGGCTCCTGGCACAATGCCCACCAGCATCGTGATATTTCGTTAATGACTCGTGACCTCGAACAGTCGGCGGATCCGATTTCGCTGTTTTCCGAATGGTTTGGCGAGGCGGAAGCGTCCGAGCCCAACGATCCCAACGCCATGGCGCTGGCCACCGTCGACGAGGACGGACTGCCGGACGTCCGGATGGTCCTCCTCAAGAGCTTCGACGCGGACGGGTTCGTCTTCTTCACCAACTACGAAAGCGCCAAGGGGAGGGAATTGCTAGCCAATCCGAAGGCGGCTCTCTGTTTCCACTGGAAGAGCCTTCGCCGCTCGGTCCGGGTCCGCGGCCCGGTGAGCGAGGTATCGAAGGAGGAAGCCGACGCCTATTTCGCCTCGCGGGCGCGCGGCAGCAGGATCGGCGCGTGGGCGAGCAAGCAGTCGCGGCCACTGGAATCGCGCTTTGCACTGGAGAAGGCGGTCGCCGCCTTCACCGCCAGGTTCGGAGTCGGCGAAATCCCCCGGCCCGACTACTGGTCGGGCTTCCGGATCGCGCCTCAGCAGATCGAATTCTGGGCCGATCGGCCGTTCCGGCTCCACGACCGCATCAAGTTCGTCAGGACCGCCGACGGCTGGGAGAAGTCCCGGCTCTATCCGTAGGGCCGGCCCTCAGCGCTCGGTGCCGGCTTCGGCCTCGTCGGACTCGACGTCCTTGGCGACCACCGCCGTTTCGGGGCTGAGCGGTTCGGCGGCCCGCTTCGGTTCGGACAGCGGCGTTGGCATCGGCCGGGTCTTCAGCAGCTCGCGTCCGCTGTAGATTCCCTCGGCCATCTGGATCTTGAAGCGCTCGGCGTCCCGCTTGCGAACGCCGTCGGCGACCTCGGCCGCCTCGTCCTCCGGAATGCCGAGCGCCATGAGCGCGGCTTGTCCGAAGAGCATGGCGGATTCGAGGGTCTCGCGAATCTCGTAGTCGACGCCGGCGCCGATAAGGCTCAGCGAATGGCCACGGTCATAGGAGCGGACCAGCAGCCTGGCGAAGGGGAATTCCGTCTTGATGATCTCGACGGCCTTGTCAGTGGCCCGGCGGTCGTCGATGCAGATGGCGATGACTCTTGCCCGTCCCGCTCCCGCCGCCCGCAGCACGTCGAGCCGCGATCCGTCCCCGTAATAGATCTTGAAGCCGAACCGCGCGGCGCTGCGGATCATCTCGGTGTCGGAATCGATGATCGAAACGTCGATGCCCTTGGCCAGAAGCGTCTGGCTGGCGACCTGTCCGAAACGGCCGAAGCCGATGATCAGTGCCGTTCCGTCCAGCCCGTCGGCGGCCTCGACGCCTTCGAAGGACTCGCGTTCGGGAAGGAGGCGCGCGAGGATGAACGGCGCCAGCGGCGTCAGGGCCATCGATACGATCACCGCGGCGTTGAGGAGGGCGGTGACATCCGGCGTGAAGAGACCGGCGCTTGTTGCCGTCGCATAGAGCACGAAGCCGAATTCGCCCCCCTGGGCCAGCATCAGCGCGATACGCGTCGCGTCCGGGTTGCCGTTGCCGAAGGCCCGGGCGACGCCATAGATACCGGCCGTCTTGAGGACCATGAAGCCGACCACGGCGGCGATGATCACCAGCCAGGACTGGCCGATATAGGCGAGATCCAGCGACATGCCGACGCCGAGGAAGAAGAGCCCGAGCAGGAGGCCGCGGAATGGCTCGATATCCGCCTCCAGCTCGTGGCGGAAGCTCGATTCGGAGAGGAGCACACCGGCGATGAAGGCGCCCATCGCCATCGACAACCCGCTAAGCTGCATGACGAAGGCGGAGCCGAGGACGACGAGCAGCGCCGCCGCCGTCATCACCTCACGGGCGCGGGTGTCGGCAAGGAAGCGGAAGATCGGGTTCAACAGGTAGCGCCCGGCGATAACGACGCCGACCACCGCGCCGATCGCGACGCCCGCCTCGAGCCATCCCGACGGTCCGTGGCCTTCGTTGACCGACGGCGCCAGGAAGGCGACCACCGCCAGGGCGGGAACGATGGCGAGGTCCTGGAGAAGCAGGATCGAGAAGATCTTCTGGCCATGGGTATCGGTGGTCTGGCCGTTCTCCTCGAGGATCTGCATGACGATCGCCGTCGAGGAAAGGGCGAGGCCCATGGCGGCGACGACCGCGACCGGCGGCGACAGTCCGGCGAGCATTGCCGCCCCCGCGAGCAGGGCGGTGCAGACCAGCACCTGGGCGAGCCCGAGCCCGAAGATGTCCCGTTTCAGCGACCACAGCCGCGACGGCTTCAACTCCAGGCCGATGATGAAGAGAAGCATGACGACGCCGAGCTCGGCGACGCTGAGGATCGCTTCCGGGTCATTGAACACCCGCAGCCCGAACGGGCCGATGGCGACGCCGGCGACCAGATAGCCGATGACCGATCCGAGACCGATCCGCTTGAAGATCGGCACCGCGACGACGCCCGCACCGAGGAGCGCGACCGCAGGCAGCAGGTCAAATCCATGCGTCTCGACGGCCATTCTCCAGCGCCCTCTTTCGCAGCGCAAACAGATAGGGGCGGCAGCGATTACTGTCGAGGGGAGATTGTATGCAAGCCGCCTCTTCGCTGGTCGAAGCCTGGGATCAGGCGGTGCCGCCGACCGTGATCTTGTCGATCCGCAGCGTCGGCTGGCCGACGCCGACGGGCACGCCCTGGCCCTGCTTGCCGCAGGTGCCGATGCCGGGATCGAGCTGCATGTCGTTGCCGATCATCCTGACCCGGGTCAGCGCGTCCGGGCCGTTGCCGATCAGCATCGCGCCCTTGATCGCCGGCCCGATCCTGCCGCCTTCGATCCGGTAGGCCTCGGTGCAGGAGAAGACGAACTTGCCCGATGTGATGTCGACCTGGCCGCCGCCGAAGGAGACGGCGTAGATGCCGTCCTTGACCGAGGCGAGAACCTCGGCCGGATCGGCTTCGCCGCCGAGCATGATGGTGTTGGTCATCCGCGGCATCGGGATATGGGCGTAGGATTCGCGTCGGCCGTTGCCGGTCGGCGCCATCCCCATCAGCCGGGCGTTCTGGCGATCCTGCATATAGCCGACGAGGATGCCGTCCTCGATCAGGGTGGTCGAGGAGGTCGGCGTGCCCTCGTCGTCGACGGTGAGCGATCCGCGACGTCCGGGAATCGTGCCGTCGTCGATGACGGTCACGCCGGGAGAGGCGACGCGCTCGCCCATCAGGCCGGCAAAGGCGCTCTCCTTCTTGCGGTTGAAATCGCCCTCGAGGCCATGGCCGACGGCCTCGTGGAGGAGGATGCCCGGCCAGCCGGGACCGAGCACGATGTCGAAGGTCCCGGCCGGCGCCGGCACCGCGGTGAGATTGACCAGTGCCTGGCGGAGCGCCTCGTCGACCGCCGACTGCCATGACTCCCCGGTGACGAAATGCGCGAAGCCCTCGCGGCCGCCCATGCCGTGCGAGCCGGATTCCTGCCGGTCGCCGTCGCCGACCACGACATTGACTCCGACCCGGACCAGGGGACGGACGTCACGGACCAGCCTGCCGTCGGCCCGCAGGATTTCGACGACCTTGTAGGAGCCGGCAAGCGACGCGGTGACCTGACGGACCTTGTCGTCCTTCTGGCGCGCATAGGCGTCGATCTTCTCGAGCAGCTTGACCTTCTCGGCGAAGCTCGGCGCGCCGAGCGGGCTCTCGTCGCCATAGAGCGATCGATTGGTCCCCTGCGGGCCGTCGGCATAGACGCCGGTATGCCCGGCCTTGACCGCCTGTACGGCATCGGCGGCCCGCTTGATCGCCTGCTCGGAGATTTCGCCGGAATGGGCGTATCCGGCCGCTTCGCCGGCAACCGCCCTGAGACCGAAGCCCTGATTGGTATCGAAGCTCGCCGACTTCAGCCGTCCATTGTCGAAGACGAGCCCCTCCGACTGGGCGAATTCGAAATAGAGCTCGCCGTCGTCGGCGCCCCGCAGGGCATCGGCAAGGAGCGTCGTCGCGCGGGCGGGGTCGAGGCCGGCGCGGTCGAGGAGCGAATGGGGCTTGTCGGTCATATCGGGTGTCCGGTGGCGGTCTGGTCAGCCCGATATGTGTGGCATTTCGCCGGCGGTTCCAACCCCCGGTCGCCCGGACCGGGCATTCCCGCGCTCCGCCGCGCGGCGCGGGAAGGGGGCCGGATCGCGAATCGCCTTTCCGTTGGCGTGTGATCGCGTCCTATGGCAGAGCCTGGAAACCTTCTCCGAAGCCGGCGAGCGAAATCGGAATGCCGATTCCTTCCTCCGGCGTCTGGAAGATGATGAAGGTCGCGGTCTTGCCCTTGTTCAACTGGCCGAGCAGATCCTCCTCGAGGATGACCTCGGCGACGCATCCATTCGGCAGGCAGCGGACGAAGCCGGCGCGGCCGATATCGGTGTCGTCGATCTTGAGGCCGAGGCCGGAGGGCAGCAGGACGCCGAGCGGGGCGAGGATGCGCATGATCCGCGCCTGCCCGTCCGCGGTCTTCAGAACGATGACCGTCAGGCCGACATTGTCGCGATCCTCGGCCGTCACGAACTGCATGAGAACGCATTGCTCGCTCTGCGCACCGGCGGGCGTATCGCAGCGGACCTGCCAGTCGCCATGGGTCGAGCGGACCGGCGGTTCGCTCTCGGCCGGCGGTGCGATCGACACGGCAGCGTCGCGCACGTCGGGCGCCGGTGCGTCGGTGGCGGGATCCGCCGGCACCTGGTTGACCGTGACCTCCCTGACGTCCGGCGGCGCCGGCGCATTATCCGGGGAGAGGTCGACCGGCGTCTGTTCGTCGGTGGCGACGGTCGTGCTGCCCGAGCCGCCGTCGAACACCCCGAGGGCATAAAGCACGACGACGACGGCGATGGCGACCGCGAGCAGCGCCGCGACGATCGTCAGGATGGGAACGAGGCGGCTCCGGCGCGGCGGGATGTCGTCGTCATAGCCGTCGACGGTCTCGTCGAAGTCGTCATAGACCGGATCGTGCGGAACCCGACCGTCATCCTCGTAGACGCCGTCATCCTCGTAGTCGTATCCCTCGTCGTCGAGCTCCTGGTACCGGGCATTGCGGTCGTAGGCCCTGCTCGGGAGCCGCCGGCGGTCGTCCACATCGTTGTGCATAGCGCTATTTCTCTTTGGCGCCGGGCGAATCTATCCCCATCCCCCGGACGCGACCAGATGCCGAATCGCTTGCCGCGCATCCTGCACCAAACTAACCTTTGTTGAAAATCCACGGTTTTGCGCCAGAAAAATGGCCGTGGCGGGCGCGATTTGCCGCATCGCGGTTGGGGACCGTGCCGTTGCAGCGAAAAACGGCATATGGTTTCTGTCTGATACGACTCGCGCGAAAACCCGATCGTGTCGAAACGACGACGGGATTTCGCCGCGGTGCCCGCGCGTCGGGGCGGGCTGGTGGGCAAAGGAGAGAAGCGTGAAGCAGGCATTGTCTTCGCTATGGGGCAGCACGATACTGGCCGTGCTGGTCATGTCGGGGGTCGCTGGTCCGGCCATGGCCACCCAGCCGCGACCCTGGGAGGTCAATCTGCAGCCGGCCGGATCGCCGATCATGCGGATGATCCACAGCTTCAATAACGGGCTCCTGATCGTGGTCACCCTGATCACGCTGCTCGTGCTCGCGCTGCTGGTCATCGTGATGCTGCGGTTCAACGCGCGTCGCAATCCGGAGCCTTCGAAGACCAGCCACAACACCCTGATCGAGGTGGTCTGGACCGTCCTGCCGATCCTCATCCTGGTCGGTATCGCGATACCGTCCTTCTCGCTTCTGATCGCGCAGCACGATCCGGCTCGCGCGGTACCCAACTACGACCCCGAGAAGACCCTGACGATCAAGGCGACCGGGATGGCCGCCTGGTACTGGACCTACGACTATCCGGACAACGGCGACATTTCCTTCGAGTCGTTCATGCTGACCGACGACCAGATCACCGATCCGAAGACGCAGCCCCGGCTGCTGGCGGTCGACAACAACCTCGTGGTGCCGACCGGCACGGTGATCCGGATGCTGGTGACGGCGGAACCGCTGGGCGTGATCCATTCCTTCGCGGTCCCTTCGCTCGGCTTCAAGATCGACGCGATCCCCGGGCGCCTTAACGAGACCTGGTTCCTGGTCGAGCGGGAAGGCATGTATTACGGCCAGTGCTCCGAGCTCTGCGGCCGCAACCACGCCTTCATGCCGATCGCGATCCAGGCGGTCTCGCCCGAGAAATACGAGGAATGGGCGAAGGCGGCCGAGACCGATCTCGACGCGGCCTACAAGCTCCTTCCGCCCCCGGCGGCCGAGGATGCCGAAGCGGGGGACGTCTAGGATCGGGACGCATTTGGCTGAGCGTGCGACGCACCGCTCGCCGCTGAAATTCCAAGGAGACGACTGAGATGGCTACGAGCGCGGCAGAGGCAGCCCACGAACACCACCACCCGACGGGATGGCGGCGCTGGCTCTATTCCACCAACCACAAGGATATCGGCACGCTGTATCTGATCTTCGCGATCATCAGCGGCATCATCGGCGGCGCATTGTCGATTGGTATCCGGCTTGAGCTGATGCAGCCGGGGATGCAGATCTTCGGCGATCCCGAGCTCTTCAACGTCTTCACCACCGCGCACGGCCTGATCATGATCTTCTTCATGGTGATGCCGGCGATGATCGGCGGCTTCGGCAACTGGTTCGTGCCGATCATGATCGGTGCGCCGGACATGGCCTTCCCGCGGATGAACAACATCTCGTTCTGGCTGTTGCCGCCGGCGCTGCTGCTGCTGGTCATCTCGCTGTTCATGCCGAGCGCGCCGGGCGCGACCGGCGTCGGAGGCGGCTGGACGATCTATCCGCCGCTGTCGACCTCCGGCCAGCCCGGGCCGGCGATGGACTTCGCCATTCTCGCCCTCCATCTCGCCGGTGCCTCCTCGATCCTCGGCGCCATCAACTTCATCACGACGATCTTCAACATGCGGGCGCCGGGCATGACGCTCCACAAGATGCCGCTCTTCGTGTGGTCGATCCTGGTGACGACGTTCCTGCTGCTGCTCGCCCTGCCGGTTCTGGCGGGTGCGATCACCATGCTGCTGACCGACCGCAACTTCGGCACCACCTTCTTCAACCCCGA
>NZ_JAGRLA010000159.1 GCF_020442045.1 Bauldia sp.
CCTGGCTGCCGGGCTTCAGATGAGCTTGTCGCGCGCCAGTTCGTCCATCACCGACCGAACCGCGGATTCGGCGATGGATACGATCTCGTCGACCTCACCGCGCGTTGCGATCAGCGGCGGGGAGAAGCCCAGAATGTCGCCATGTGGCATGGCGCGCACGATAAGGCCACGATCGCGAGCCGCCTTGGAAACGCGTGCGCCTACCTTGAGGGCAGCATCGAAGCGCTTCCTGCTCTCGCGTTCGCCCACGAATTCGACGGCCCCCATCAGGCCAACGCCACGGACCTCGCCGACGATTGGCAACTGCGCGAACCGGGCCTTGAGCTGCCCCTGGAAATAGGCACCCACCTCGCGCGCGTTGCCGGGCAGATCTTCCCTCTCGACGATGTCGAGGACCGCGTTCGCAGCGGCGGCCCCGATCGGGTGGCCGGAATAGGTGTAACCGTGCGAGAACGATCCGACACGATCGGCGGCGTCTTCCATGACCCTGTAGACCTTCTCGCCGACGATCGCTGCCGAAAGCGGGAAATAAGCAGAGGTCAGGCCCTTGGCGATGGTGACGAGGTCCGGCTCCATTCCGTAATGCTGCGAACCGAACATCGATCCCGTGCGACCGAAGCCGGTGATCACCTCGTCGGCGATCAGCAGGAGGTCGTGCTTCTTCAGCACCGGCTGGATCGCCTGCCAATAACCTTCCGGCGGCGGGGTGATGCCGCCAGTGCCCAGCACCGGCTCGGCGATGAAGGCGCCGACATTCTCCGGGCCGAGGCGTTCGATGAGTTGATCCAGCTCGCTGGCGCGACGGGCGGAGAATTCGAGCTCGGTCTCTCTTGCCTCGGCGCCCCAGTAATGATGCGGGACGCCGGTATGGACCACCTGCGGCAGCGGCAGGCCCATATGGTCGTGATAAAAGCTCATTCCGGTCATCGATCCGGCCATGACGGTGCAGCCGTGATAGCCGCGCTCGCGGGAGATGATGATCTTCTTGTTCGGCTTGCCGCGCAGCGTGTTGTAGTACCAGACCAGCTTCGCCTGCGTCTCGTTGGCGTCCGAGCCGGACATTCCGTAGAACACCTTGCTCATTCTGCCCGGAGCCATCCGCACCAGACGGTCCGATAGGATCGCCAATTCGTCCGTGGTGTGAGCGGCGTAGGAGTGATAGTAGGCAAGACGATGGGCCTGGCGCGAGATCGCCTCCGCTACCTCCGTGCGGCCATACCCGATATTGACGCAATAGAGCCCGGCGAATCCGTCGATGAGCTGGTTGCCATGCGCGTCCTGAATGCGGATGCCCTTACCCGTCTCGACGATCGTCGGAGCACCGGCCTTGCCGGTGGCATGATCCTTGAGCCGCGTGAACGGATGGAGGACACTCCTCCTGTCGAGCTCGTTGATCTGTTCGATGTCGATTGCCATTGCAGGTCCTTTCAAGCCGCCAGATTGCCGAGGCAGATGTATTTCGGTTCCAGATATTCATTGAGGCCGTGACGCGCCCCCTCGCGGCCAAGGCCCGATTGCTTCCAGCCTCCGAAGGGAACGGGTGCGCCGGTAAACCTGGGCGTGTTGACGGCGATCATGCCGTATTCCAGCCTGTCAGAGAGACGCATCGTCCTTGCCAGATCCCTGGTGTAGACATAGGCGGCGAGACCCATCTCGGTGTCGTTGGCGCGCGCGATCACCTCGTCCTCGCCGTCAAAGGGCAGGATCGCGGCGACGGGTCCGAAGGTTTCCTCACGCGCGATCAGCATGTCTTCAGTGACGTCCGCCAGCACGGTCGGCACGACGAAATTGCCACCTAGCGGACTGTCCTGGCCTCCGGCCGCGAGCCGGGCGCCGGCAGCCAGTGCCTGGGCAATCTGGTGCCGGCATTTCTCGGCCACCGACGGGCGCGTCATCGGTCCGATATCGGTCCCGCTTTCCAGGCCGTGCCCCACCTTGAGACGGCGTGCTGCCTGCGCAAGGGCGTCGACGAAGGGCTCGTAGATGCCGCGCTGCACATAGATTCTGTTCGCGGCCAGGCAGTCCTGCCCGGACGTGGCGAATTTCGCGTCCATGCAGCCGGCGACGGCGGTATCCAGCGGCGCGTCGTCGAAGACGACGAAGGGCGCATGCCCCCCGAGTTCCAGCGACGCCTTCTTGACAGTTCTGGCGGAACGCTCCAGCAGGGCGCGGCCAACTTCCGTCGAGCCGGTGAAGGAGAATGCGCGTACCTCCGGCAGGTCGAGAAGGCGCCGCGCCAGTGCCACCGGCTCGCCGGTGACCACCTGGAACACGCCTCCGGGAATGCCTGCCTCCAGCGCCAGACGCGCAAGTGCGAGCGCGGAAAGCGGCGTCTCGGGCGCCGGCTTCACGATCATGGCGCAGCCGGCCGCCAACGCGGCGCCGGCCTTGCGGGTAATCATCGCCGAGGGGAAATTCCACGGCGTGATCGCTGCGGTGACCCCGACCGGCTGCATCTGCACCGACAGCCGGCTTCCGGGAATGTGGCTGGGGATCGTCTCGCCGTAGGCCCGCTCGCCCTCAGCGGCGAACCAGTCGAGAAAGGTCGCGGCATAGGCGATCTCGCCCTTCGCTTCCGCCAGCGGCTTTCCCTGTTCCGCCGTCATGATGACGGCGAGGTCCTCCGTCGAGGCACGCATGCCCGCCGCCCATGTACGCAGGATTTCCCCCCGCCTGGCGGGCAGCACATGGCGCCATTCGAGGAAAGCTTCGCGGGCCGCGCGAACGCAGGTGTCCACGTCATCCGAGACGCAGGCGACCACATCCGCAATCCTTTCCCCGGTTGCCGGGTCGATCACCGGCATCGTCTCGCCGCGCTCCACCCAGGAACCGTTCAGATAGGCCCTGCGCTCGAACAGCTCCGGCCGGCAAAGCCTTTTCAGCGCCGACCGCGCAACCCCTTGCATGAAGCACACCTGCGAAGACACGGAAGGATTTCGGCTTCATGTTAGCCCGACGGAACGCCGATTGACTGCGAACAAGCTTGAATATAGCCATGATCCTGCTGATGTTTCCGTTTCGGCGCAGGATTTATGCAAGCATGAAGCTCGACCGCGTAGACGTCGCCTTGCTCGAGGCCGTTCAGCGAAACAATCGCCTGACTTCGGAAGACCTGGCGCAGATCGTGCACATGTCTCCGACCGCCTGCCAGCGAAGACTGAAGCGCTTGCGGGAGGAAGGTGTCATCGAGGCCGACGTGGCTATCGTTTCCCCGAAGGCGGCCGGCCGTCCGGTGACGATGGTCGTGCTCGTCTCGCTCGAACGGGAGCGCGCGGACATCGTCGACCGCTTCAAGTCGTCGATCCGGTCCAGCCGCGACGTGATGCTGGGATATTACGTGACTGGCGACGCGGACTTCATCCTGATCGTCACCGCAAGGGACATGGAAAGCTACGAGCAGTTCACACGCCGATTCTTCTATGAAAACCCCGACATCAAGGGTTTCAAGACCATGGTCGTGATGGACCGCGTCAAGGCGAGCTTCGCCTTTCCGATCGCGGAGTGACGTCGGCCGGCGTCCGCTTGGGGCCAGGCGTCCGGCACTTCAGCGGCGATAGCGACTCCTCCTGACGAACTGGCCGCCACCTGGCGTTCCGCAGAACCTGCCATTCTCGACGATGACCTCGCCTCGCCGGATGACGGAAGACGGCAGACCCTTGACCTTCTGCCCCTCGAAAAGCGTGAAGTCGACAGCGTGGTTCAGCTTCGACTGGGTGATGACCGTTTCTGCCTCGGGGTCCCACAGGACGATGTCGGCATCGGCTCCCACCGCGACCGCGCCCTTCTTCGGTGCCAGGCCAAAAAGGCGCGCGGGATTGGTGGAGACGATCTCAACGAAGCGGTTGACGTTGAAATGGCCCCGGTTGACGCCCTGATAGGTCATGATCATCCGTTCCTCGATCCCCGGCGCGCCGTTCGGGATCTTGGTGAAGTCCGCCTTCCGCTTCTGCTCATCGAAAGGCCAGCTCACATCGTCGGAGGACACCACGCTGAGGGTGCCGTTGCCGAGCGACCGCCAAAGCAGCTCCTGATCCTCGCGGGTGCGGAGCGGCGGGGTCAGGATCCATTTCGCCCCCTCGAAATCCGGACGCGCCAGGTCGTCCTGCGTCCCGAAAAGATAGTGCGTGCACGTCTCCGCGATCACGTCGACATTGCGCCGGCGCCCCGCGATCACGGCGTCGAGCGCATCCCCGCAGGTCAGGTGCACGATATAGACTGGCGCGCCGGCCAGCTCCGCCAGCGCGATGGCCCGTCCCGTCGCCTCGCTTTCCACGCGGGGAGGACGCGTAAGGGCATGGTTGATCGTCGAGAGGTTTCCGGCCGCCACTGCCTTCTCGATCAGATAGTCGGCGGCATCGCCATTCTCGGCATGGACCATCACCAGGGCGCCTTCGGTCCGTGCCACGTCGAAGACGCGCAGCATGGTGCGGTCGTCGACCATCTGCGCATCCTTGTAGGCCATGAAAAGCTTGAAACTGGTGATCCCCTGCGATGGAAGCTCGGCCAACTCCTTTTCGACATCCGCGTTCATGTCCGTGATGACGATATGGAAGCCGTAGTCCGTGACGGCCTTGCCGCCTGCCTTGGCGTGCCAGATATCGAGCGCCTCGCGCAGGGACTGGCCGTGCCGCTGCTGGCAGAAATCCAGGACGGTGGTGGTGCCGCCGCAGGCCGCCGCGATCGTGCCGGTGCGAAAGTCGTCGGCGGTCTGGAAACCCGGAAGATCGAGATCCAGGTGGGTATGAACGTCTACGCCGCCGGGCATCACATAAAGGCCGCCGGCATCGATCTCGCGGGCCGCTCCGGCGATGTCGCCTCCCACCTGCACGATCGTTTCGCCCGCGATACCGACATCCGCGCTCTGGGTACCGTCGGCATTCACCACCAGTCCGTTTCTGATCACAAGGTCAAACATGCTCATCCGTCCTCTTCGTGTCGTGCCTTCGGTGGCGCGGTCTATCGGCTTGCCAGAATGCGCTCCGCCGCATCCGCCAGAACCTGGCAGCCCAGGATCAGGTCCGCCTCGTCCGTGTCCTCCGTCCAGTGATGGCTGATGCCGCCGATCGACGGGACGAACAGCATCCCGGCCGGGATCGTCCGACCCAGGATCTGCGCATCATGACTGGCGCCGCTCGGCATTCGCACATAGCCGTCCGGGCAGTGCTCACGCGCTGCGGCGAGCAGGGCCTCCTGGAACGAGGCCTCCATGTGGAGGGGTTGGCCGGCCGCGATCCGCTCCATCTTCATCTCGCAGCCCGTCATCTGCGATGCCTCCCGCACCAGGCCGTGCAGCGTTTCCTCGAGCCTCAGGAGGGTCGCGTCCTCGTCATCGCGGAACTGGAAGAGCATCGTCGCCCGGCCGGGGATGATACTCGGCGCGCCGGGCTCGAGATCGAGGCGCCCCATGGTCCAGACGGACCGCGTGCCGGCGGCCTTCGGAAAATTCGCGTCGATCAGGCTGGCCAGACGGACCGCGGCCATCCCCGCATCCTTGCGAATGGCCATCCGCGTGGTGCCGGCATGATTCTGGACGCCATCGATGGTGATCCTGTACTGCCAGATCGCGACGATCGAAGTGACGATGCCAAGCCGCTTGCCCGTCGCCTCCAGTGAATCGCCCTGTTCGATATGCGCTTCGAGATAGCCCGCATAACGTTCCGGCCGGATGGTTTCGCGAGGGAGCTTGTCGAGCCCCGCCTCCCTCAGCGCCTCGCTCAATGACTGACCGGTGCGGCTGCGCGCCGCATCGATTTCCGCCTGCCCCAGATCGCCGACGAAGGAGCGGCTGCCGAGGAAAGGCACGAAATGCGCCTCCTCGTCAGACCAGGCCACGGGATCGATGGCCATGTTCCGGCACGCCTCGCTTTCGCTGAAGGCATGGGCGATCTCAAGTCCGTAGATCACGCCCATCGCGCCATCCAGCCAGCCGGCATGATTCTGCGATTCCGAGTGCGAGCCTATCAGCATGGCCGGCCCCGGCCGCGGCGAGCGCCCGAAGACGTTGCCCGCTCCGTCGATATGCGCCGAGAGGCCGACGCTCTCGTACTGATCGACCAGCCATCGGCGGCTCTCCATATCCTGCGGCGAATAAGTGGGACGATGAACGCCGGTCTCGTAGGCACCGAAGGTTGCTAATTTCCGCAGCCTTTGAATGAGCCGCTCACCGTTTATCCTTGGCATTGTTGGTTCCTTCCAGATCGCGATGTCCGTCCTGCCGCTCAGGCGGGTTTCCGGTGCCGCGGTTCGACAGGGGCGGGAAAGGGACAGCCCAGCCGCCCTGCCCATGGCAAGATGTCGTCGACGATAGGGGCGATGAGTTCCACGCCGTCGCGAAGCTGGTCGCGCTTGCGGGCCAGCGCGCGGTCTCCCGGCACCCGGACGCCGTCGTGTCCGGGTGCCACGGCACTGGCCCTGCACTGGACGGCGAGCGAACCCATTTCGCGCTCGAATGTCTCACGGCCGGCGAAATGTGCCGGATCGATCGCCTGCACGAAGACGCCGTTCGCTTCGCTGTCACCGCTCTGCCCGGATCGGCCGAAGCCGCCGAGGGCGCCGGATACCGCTTCCGTCAGCAAGGCCATGCCGAATCCCTTGTGGCCCTGCTCCAAACCGCCCACGGGAAGGATCCCGCCGCCCCTGTCGACGAACTCCGACGGATCGTCGCTCAGCCGGCCGTCCTGCGATACGATGACCGGAAGCGGCAGCTTTCTACCGAGGCGACGGGCCCTGAACAGCGGCCCCTGAGCGGACATGGCCGCCGTGGTGTCGATCAGGATCGGATCGGCATTCGTCGGGATGCCGGCCGCGCTGGGATTGCAGGAAAAGACCCGGCTCAATCCTCCATGCGGTACGACCACCGCCTCGGTGGGCGTGCTCGCGGTGAGGGTGACCATCATCCGCCGCCGCGTCGCCCGCTCGAGATACGAGGCCAAGCAGGCGACATGCTGAGCACGGCGCACCACGACCGTGCCGACTCCGACCTCGGCCGCCATGTCACAGGCCCGGTCCACTGCCCTGGCCGTGATCCATGGGCCGGGAAGAAAATCCGCATCCCATGTCTCGCAGGCCGGGGTGGAGGCCTCGACGCGATGGTCGCCGTCCTTTCTGGTCTCCCCTTTCAGCAGCCATTCCACATTCGTCGGCAGCCGCTGCATCCCGTGTGTGGAATAGCCGAGCAGGTCGGCCTCGATGAAAAGGGAGCCCACGACCCTGGCCCGCTCGACCGGAAGCCCTGCGCACTCCAGCAACCGGGCCGAGAAGTCCACAAGGTCCTCGTATCGGTAGCGCTGTGCGTTCATCGGGATTCTGCCTGCAATGCCGGCGGGCGGGCCGGGACAATCTGGAGCTGATATCGGGTCGCGGCCGGCTTATTTGATGGACATGCTTCTGGTGCCGCACCACTCCGCGACGAACAACGCGATGGTTTTCGTGACGCGGAGCAGGGACGGAAGATTTACGCGCTCATCTATCGCGTGAATGTTTTCGGCCGCCGGTCCGTAGACCAGCGAGGGGATGTCGCCGTGGACGGCGAAGATGGCGGAGTCGAGGTAGCAGGCCATGATCGCGGACCCCAGCGAGCTACCGGCGGAGCGGGCCGCCTCATGCGCGCGGGCCAGCGACGCTTCGGCCTCCGTGCCGGGCTCCAGCGCGTAGCCCGCCTGGATGACGCCGACCCATTCGACGACCGGCGCCGGACAACTCCTCAAGACCTCGTCCTGTTCCACCGCCTCGGCGACGAAGCGCTCGAATTCACGAACGCGTTCATGCTGATCGTCGCCGGGATAGAAGCCGATCCTGCCGGCGAAGCTACACGAGCTGGGCAGCGACGCGGGCCATTCGCCGCCGGCAATGGTACCGATTGTCAGGGCCGCAGGATTCGCCACGTCCGGGAAGCCGGGATGATTGCCCTTTTCCTCGTTCCACCGGTGCTCCAGACGACGCAGATGGGACATAATCCGGAAGGCCGCATCGATGGCGCTTACGCCGACACCGATTTCCCTCGGATGCGCGGGAACGCCGCTGAGAGTGATCCGGAATTTGATGACGCCGGAATTCGCGCGCACAAGCGTTTCGTCCGTGGGCTCCGGGATAAGGACCGCATCGGCGACATAACCGGCATGCAGCATCGCGGCTGCGCCATTGCCCGTGACCTCCTCTTCGACCACCGACTGAATCTGGACAGGGGCGGTCAGTGACAGCTCCGCGGCCTCGATCGCGTCCATGGCGAAGATCAGAGCGGACAGGCCAGCCTTCATGTCGCCGGCGCCGCGTCCATACAGCCAGTCCCCTGCCCGAACGCCAGCGAAGGGGTCGAGCGACCATCGCCCGGCATCTCCCGCCGGCACGACGTCGACATGCGCGTTCAGCGCAAGGGAGCGGCCGCCGGCGACTTCGGGTTCCTTGACGCCGACGACGTTCCAGGTCTCGTCGTAGTCGATGGTGGCTGGCGAGAACGCCGGATGCTTGCCTATCAGCGCCCGATCGATGCCGACACGCCTGACATCGAAACCGCGCTCGCGCAGCGCAGCCTCGACGACTTCCTGCACGCCACGCTCGAGTCCCCTCAGGGATTTGCACCTGACGAGCGACGAAAGGAACGCCACCTGCCTGTCAAACGCCTTGTCGACATTGGCAAGGATGGAGGCGCGAACAGGCGATTCATGCTCGAGGCTTCCGATTTTTCCATGAAGAACGGGAGGTTCCTGCACACTCATCTTGCGGCTCATCATCAAGTTACGGGCCGGGTCGCCAGCCAATGCTCCGCGATATCCGCGCGGCGGCAGATCCAGACGCGGTCGTGGCGCTGGACGTGATCCAGAAATCGGACGAGCCCCATGGCCCGGGCGGGATGGCCGATCAGCCTGGCATGCAGCCCGACCGACATCATGCGCGGCCGGTCGCCACCCTCCAGATAGAGGAGGTCAAACCCGTCGCGCAGAAAGCCGAAGAAGTCGTCGGCGGTGGCAAATGTCCCGTCGGCAAATTTGCCATCATTGTGAGTCAGCGAATAGGGCACCACGAGGTGCTGTCGACCGGCCACTGACACGAAGTAAGGCAACTCGTCGTCATAGGCGTCGCTGTCGTAGAGAAAACCGCCCTCCTCCACCAGCAGCCGGCGGGTGTTGTCGCTGGGCCCGTAGCGGCAGTACCAGCCGAGCGGCCGCGATCCCACCGTGCTGGCCAGGCTGGTGATGGCGCGCCGAATGTGCTGGCGTTCTTCCGCTTCGTCGAGCTTGTAGTGTTCGATCCAGCGCCAGCCATGGCAGCAGACGTCGTGCCGTGAGGCGGCGATGAAGGCGGCCGCTTCGGAATTGCGCTCCAGCGCCTGGGCGCAGGCGAATATCGTCATCGGCAGATCGCGCTCGGCGAAGAGGCGCATGATGCGCCAGAATCCCACCCGGCTGCCGTATCGGAACATCGATTCCGCCGCGAGGTCGCGCTGGCCGCGCGGCACCGGCGAATTCGCAAGCTCGGTCAGCGCCGAATCCGACCACGAATCCCCGTCCGGGATGGCGTTTTCCGAACCCTCCTCGTAGTTCAGAACGAAATTGAGCGCGATGCGCGCATCACCCGGCCAACGCGGGTGGGGCGGGAGCCGTCCGTATCCAACATAGTCGCGGATATCCGTCGCCATCGTGAATTTCCCCTGTCGCCCGCTCAGAATGCCATCCAGCCGCCGTCGACCATCAACGTATGCCCGGTGACGTATCCCGCCTCATCGCTGGCCAGGTACAGCGCGGCCGCCGCCACGTCCGCGGGCCGGCCGAGCCGCGGCATGGGCGTTCGCATCACCGAATAGTCGTGAGGATCGTTGTCGGTCTCACCGGGCAGGCCGGTTGTCAGGATGCGGCCGGGCGCGATGGCATTGCAGATGATGCCCTCCTTCGCGTAGTCCACCGCAATCTGCCGCGCGATGTAGAGCGCTGCCGCCTTGCTGGCTCCGTACGCGAACTTGCCCGGCGCCGCGACGATGCCGTGCTGGGAGCCGATGTTGATGATCCGGCCCCGCGCATCGCCGACCGGCGTCTGGAGAAGCATCTGCTGGACGGCGCGCTTGCAGCACATGAAGACGCCCTTCGCGTTGACGTCGAATATCGCATCCCATTCCTGTTCGGACGTGTCGCAAAGCTTTCGATGCCCGATGACCGCGGCGTTGTTGACCATGATGTCGAGGCGGCCGAACCGGGCGACGGCGGTCGATATCAGCCTATCGATATCGGCCCAGACCGCCACATTGCAGGGGATCGCGATGGCCGTTCCGCCGGCATTCTCGATTTCTCGCTGAGTCGGCTCGCCGCCTTCGCGAGGCGCATCGCGAATGTCGGCGACAATGACCGTGGCGCCTTCGCTCGCGAACCGCAACGCGATGCCCCGCCCGATGCCCGAAGACGCGCCCGTCACGATAGCTGTCTTACCCAAAAGTCGCATGGTGCTCCCGCTCTGGCCTCAAGGCATCACATCTCCGCCATTCGGCGAGAGCACCTGGCCGACGTAGAAGCCTCCGGCGGCGGAGGCGAGAAGCAGCGCGGTCGGCGCGATCTCGTCGCTGCCGCCCAGTCGGCCGAGCGGCAGTTCCTTGCGCTTGTTCTCCCGCCACTCTTCGGGCAGGCTCAGCAGCAAAGGGGTTTCCACGGGACCGGGAGCGATGGCGTTCACCAGGACGCCATGCGGAGCGCCCTCGTGGGCGAGCGCCCGGGTGAACCCCTCGACGCCGGCCTTTGCGGCACAGTAGTGCGTGTGGCCGGCCGCCCCCTTTCGGGCAAGCTGGGACGATATGTTGATTACCCGTCCCCACCGGCGCGCCACCATCGGCCCGAAGAAGGCGTGCGTCACCTGCATCGTGCCGCGAAGGTGGACATCCAGCATCCTGTCCCAGACCGCCCGCGTCATCTCCTCGAAATGGACGAGAGCCCCGCCAATGCCGGCGCAGTTCACGACGATGTCCACCTGGCCCGCAGCGCGTTCCGCGAAATCCGCCAGCGAAGCGACCTGATCCTCATCCGACACATCGCAGTCGAATTGCCAGATCCCCGCTCCCAATCCTTCGAGGCGGCTGCAAAGCGCCTGCGCACGCTCGCCATCGCGGTGGTGACAGATGATCACGGTGGCTCCGCGCCGCACAAAAAGCTCGGCGATGGCCGCGCCGATGCCGCTGCTGCCGCCCGTCACCAGCGCACAGCGCCCCTCGAGGGAGAAGCCGTCGGGATGGAGCGATACCCCCGTCATGCTGCCGCCCCGTCCTGCGTCGGCCGGGACTTGTCCCGCAGCCAATCGGCATAACCGGCCAGGCCCCGGCGCAATTCGACCTGTGGCCGGTAGCCGAGATCCCGCGCGGCGGCGGCGATGGAATGCGACCCCTGGATGTTGTCCCCCTCCACCATGCCCGTACCCAGCCGGATATCGGCGCGCGGCAGCAGGTCACGGACGATCCCGGCCGCCTCGCCGAACGTGACCGCCACGCCGCCGGTGATGTTGTACGCGCCCTGTCGGAAGCCGGGAGCCTTGAGGGCTGCGACGACGGCCGCCGCAGCGTCGTCGATATGAATCGGCTGCCGCCGCAGGTCGTGGCCCCATTGAAGCCGCATCGGCGCGCCGGTCAGCCCGCTCAGCAGCATCTCGCGCAGGCAGCAGGCAGTCTCCCGGCGTGGCCCGTAGACCATCGACAGACGCAGGCTGACGGCCCGGATGCGGAAATCCGCCGCATAGGCCATGACCAGCATTTCCGAGGCGGCCTTGGTCGCCCCATAGACATTGGTGGGGCGCAACGGCGTCTGCTCGTCCAGGTTCTCGCCCTGACAGTCGCCATAGGCGCTGACGGACGAGGCGTAGACAAAGCGAGAAACTCCCAGCTCCCTGCCCAGTTCCAGCATATTCGCCGTGCCGACGATGTTGACCGACACCTGTTGCAGGGGTGAATTCCGGCCGACGTTCGGGCCGGACATCGCGCCGCAGTGCACGATGGCGGCGATGGCTCGCCCGGCAGTCAGTTCGCGCAGCCGCGGCATGTCCACAAGATCGCAGCCGAGAACCGGCCGGCCCTCGACCTCGGCCGGGACCAGATCGACGGCCATGCACGACATTCCCTCCCTTTCGAGGCGCTGCCGCACGGCATGGCCGACAAGCCCCGCGCCGCCGGTGACGATGACGTCCCCTCTCACGACACTTGTCCTCGCGCTTCGGCCGTCGCCGCGGGTGGATTCGCGTGGAGCGCGGAGCTGTCGCTGAAATGGCAGGCCACGGCTCCGGTGCCACACGTCCGGAGGGAAGGTGTTTCGTCCGCGCAGCGCTGCGGGTTCCCGATTTCATGCCGCAGCCAGCAGCGGGTATGGAAACGACAGCCCGAAGGAGGAGACAGCGGGCTCGGCAGATCACCCTTCAGGAGAATGCGCTGGTCGGGCCGACTCTTGTCCGTCACGTCCTGGATGGTGCGAACGGACGAAAGGAGCGCTTTGGTGTAGGGATGCCGGGGCATCGAGAAGACGTCACGCGTGGGGCCCTGCTCGACGATCCCGCCCAGATACATGACGGCCACATCGTCGCAAAGGTAGCGGATTGCCGCGAGATCGTGGCTGATGACCAAATACGAGAGCTTCCGCTCCTTCCGGATTTCCGTGAGGAGATTCATGATCTGCGCCTGAATCGAGACGTCGAGGGCGCTGGTCGGTTCGTCCGCGATGATCACCTCCGGACGCAGCACGAGCGCCCGCGCTATGGCGATGCGCTGCCGCTGCCCGCCGCTGAACTGGTGCGGAAACCGCCGCGCGGCGTCCCGCGGCAGGTGCACCGCATCCAGCATTTCCTGCACCCGCTTGCCGTGGTTGCCCTTGTCTTCGGGGACGAAGATACGCAGCGGCTCGGCGACGATGTCGTGCACTGTCATCATCGGGTTGAGACTCGAATAGGGGTTCTGGAACACCATCTGCAGGCGGTGGCGGCTGGCGGAGCGCTCCGCGCCGTCACGCGCCGTGATGTCCTTTCCGTCCAGCAGCAGTTGACCGGATCGCACCGGCGTCAGGCCCATCACGGCGCGAGCGATGGTGCTCTTCCCCGATCCGGATTCCCCGACCAGGCCCAGGGACTGGCCACGCCGCAACGAAAGTGAAACGCCTTGGACCGCATGGAGCTCCGCCTTCCGAATCCAGAGCCGCCCGGGTTTGCGAATCCGGTAGGTGACGCGCAGGTCGCGCAGATCGAGGATCGGATGCTCTTCTCCCGCCTGCTGCATCACAAACCCGCCATGCGATCGGCCTGAGTGACGCCTGCCGACACCGCACGAGGCTCCGGCGTTCCGCTTGCGGCTTCCCGATCGCTCACAGGATTGTGGCAGGCGATCGCGCGAGAGCCGGCGGCGCCTGACCGATGGATCGGCTCCATCGCCGGCTTGATCCGGTCGCAGACCGGCAACCGCCATCGGCAGCGTGGCGCAAAAGGACAGCCGGGAGGCAACGCCGCGAGGTCCGGCGGCGAACCGTCGATCGGCACCACACCGCGATCCTCGGACAGGCTTGGAATGGAGTGGACCAGGCCGACGGTGTACGGATGCATCGGGCGAAGGAACACTTCGATTGACGGCCCGCTTTCGACGATGGAGCCGGCGTACATCACATTGACCCGATCGGTGACCGAAGCAACGACGCCAAGGTCATGCGAAATCAGCACCATCGAAGCGCCGGCCTCGCGAACCCGCGACGACATCAGGTCCAGCATCTGGGCCTGAACCGTCACATCCAGGGCGGTGGTGGGCTCGTCGGCGATCAGCAGCTTCGGCTCGAGGACAAGTGCGGCGGCGATCATCACGCGCTGCAACATTCCACCGCTCAGTTCGTGCGGGTACTTGTTCAGCAGAACGTCCGTGTCGGAGAGCTCGCACCTTGCCAGTATATCGGCCGCCCTGCGCCTCGCCTCTGATCGCGAGACGCGGAAATGCAGTATGATCCCTTCCTCGATCTGCCGGCCGATCTTGAGCACCGGATTGAGCGAATTCATCGGATCCTGAAAGATCATTCCGATCTGACGCCCGCGCAGCCGCCGTCGCCGCGCCGGCCCCATCGCCAGGATGTCCTGCCCGTCGAAACGCATTCTGCCGCGATCGATGACCGCCGTCGGCAGCAGCCCCATAACGGCGAGATTGGTGACGCTCTTGCCGGACCCGGATTCGCCCACCAAGCCGACGGATTCCTTCCACCCCACGGAATAGGAAACGCCGTTCAGGACATTGATATCGTGGCCGTATGACCGAAACCGGATCGCCAGGTCGTCTATCTGGAGAAGTTCGGTCACGGCTATTTCTCGGGCGGTGAGAGGACTTCCTGAACACCATCGCCCAGAATGTTGAAGGCCATGATGGTGACGAAGATCGCGACGCCGGGAGCGGTGACAATCCACCATTGGTTGAGGAGGTAAGCGCGTCCTTCTGCAATCATCGTTCCCCATTCCGGGGTCGGCGCCTGCGCGCCGAGGCCAATGAAGGACAGGCTCGCCAGGGTGACGATGGCCGCTCCCAGCGACAGGCTGATCTGAACGATGATGGGGGTACGCGCCACGGGAAGGATGTGGGTCCGCAGGATTCTCGCATTGGAAGCGCCGACGGTGCGAGCAGCGTCCACGAAGCCCTCGTGCTTGATATGCAAGGCTTCGGCCCGTGCCACGCGTGCATACCACGGCCACCACACCAGTGACGTCGCAAGGATCGCGTTGCTCAGGCTGGGCCCGAGAGCCGCGGCGACACCCATGGCAAGCAAAAGAGGAGGAAAAGCCAGGAACACGTCGGCTATGCGCATCAGCGTCTCGTCGACCCAGCCGCCGGCATAGCCCGCGACAATGCCGATCGTCACTCCGATCGTTACCGCCAGGGCGACGATAATCATCGCCGACACGATCGATATGCGGCTACCGGCAATCGTCCGGCTGAACACATCGCGGCCCTGCTGGTCGGTGCCGAACCAATGCTCGACCGTCGGCGGCTGAAGCCGGCTCCCAGGGTCGATCGCGAGCGGGTCGTAGGGAGTCAGCACGGGACTGGCGATCGCAATGAAGACAACGAGCAAGGACAGGATCAAGCCGATCTGGGCCGAGCGGCTCCTGCCGATCGGGAAGCGGCTGAAGACAGAATGGAGACGCGACCTAAGTCGTTGCCGCGCTGTCGCCGCATCAGCGAGGAGAACCGTCATCCGGGTTCTCGCACGTAGGTGATGCGGGGGTTGAGCAGAAGATAGACAAGATCGACGATCAGGTTGACGGTGACATAGGCCACGGCGCTGATCAGCATGACGCCCATGATCGGCGCGAAATCGAGATTCTTGATGGCGTTGACCGCGTAGAGACCGATGCCGGGCCAACTGAATACCGCCTCGACGATCAGGTTTCCGCCCAAGAGGATTCCGATCTGCATGCCCAGCACGGTGACAGTCGGGATCATCGCATTCTTGAACACGTGCCGGGTCGTGACCTGCCGCTCCGAGAGGCCTCGGGCATAGGCGGTGCGCACATAGTCGGTTCGCAGCACGCCGATCACCGCGGCGCGGGAGACCCGCGTTATGGTCGCCAGCGACGCCAGCGCCAGCGTGAAAGCCGGCAGGATCAGATGGATCACCGCCGACTTGAACAGGCCGAAATCGCCGGCCAGCAGAGAATCCACCGTATACAATCCGGTGACATGCGGCGGCGCGCTTTCGATAAGTCCCAGCCGGCCTCCCGAAGGCAGGATCGCCAGCCATTTGAAGAACATGATCTGGAAAAGAACCCCGAGCCAGAACACGGGCATGGACATGCCTGCGACGGTGAGGATGCGGGAAAAATGGTCGAGCACCCCGTTGGGGCGCCGGGCAGACAGGAATCCCAGCGGGATTCCGATAAACACGATGAGCAGAAGCGCGGCTGCCGTCAGCTCGACAGTCGCCGGCACGAACTCCGCAAAATCCTCCGTCACGGGCCGCCGTGTGGTGAGCGACTGCCCGAAATCGCCGTGGAAGAGCCCGCCGATGTAATCGATATATTGCGTGAGCACGGGCTTGTCCAAACCGTACTGCTGACGCAATGCCTCGACCTGCTCGGCCCTCGCCTCCGGCCCGGCAAGGAGCCGGGCCGGGTCGCCGGGTATAATTCGCGTCAGGCCAAAGGTGATCACGCTCATTCCGGCAAGGACGACGACGATCAACAGAAGCCTTTTTGCGATCAGAAAGAGCATGTCGCTCCCTGCCCGTCAGGTGGCGAACTTCATTCGATTGAACGGATAGGTGTAGATGTACATGGGGTTCGATATGTATCCCTCCACCTCTTTGACGATGGGCACGCGATATTTCGAATAGCTCAGGAACAGCGCCGGCGAGTCGTCGACGATCATTTTCTCCGCCTTTCTGTAGAGGGCGATGCGCTTTTCGGCGTCAACCTCCTTGACCGCCTCCGCTAGGACAGAGTCCATTTCCGGGTTCGAGTAATAGGCCCAATTGAGGCCATTTTTTCCTTGCGCATTGCTACCGAACATCAACTGCATGACGTCGTAGGCGCGCGCCATCAGAGATCCGAACCAGATGAACCCGTAGCAATGCGGCTGGCTGTCCGGATTCTGCAACAGATCGAACCAGGCGGCGGGACTGATCTCGGAGATATTGAGATCAATGCCCAGCTCCTTCAGATTAGCCTGCAGGAGGAGCGCGAACTCGCGTTTCCACGCATAGCCGGTCTCATAGGTATAATCGAGCGAGAAGCCGCCATCGGGGTGACCTGCCTCCGCCAGCAGTGCCTTGGCCTTGTCGAAGTCGCGGCTGTATTGCGGTGTGTCCTCGGAATAGCTCGGCAATCCACGCGCCACGGGCCCCCGCGCCTGGACCAGCCTGCCGGTATTGATCTTGTTTATCCAGGCATCGTAGTCGAAGGCATAGGCGATCGCCTGCCGGATCCGCTTGTCCGCGGTCGGTCCCTTGGCGCAGTTCATCATGAAGAAGGTTGTCGAGAATGTCGGGTACTCGTCCATATTGATGTCCGGCGAGCCTTGAAGCGCATTCAGGGAATCGTCGGGGAGCCACAGGGCGGAGTCGACCTGCTTGCTCTGCAGCACCAGTTGCAGCGTCGAAGGATCGCTGATGTACCGCACGACGACGGCCTGGAAATGGTCGTCGCCCGAGGTATCCCAATACCCGTCGAAACGTTCGAGGGTCGCCTGCTGATCCTTCTGGTACGATTTCAGGCGGTAGGGGCCGGTTCCGACCATGTTCGAGCGCAGCCACGCCGCGCCCCAGTCATCGTTGACCGTATTGTCGCGGATTGCCTTGGGCGAGATCATATAGGGCGACCACATGCCGGCCAGGCTGGAAAGGAAGGCGTCCTGCGGCGTCTTGAGCCGGATCACCAGCGTGTACTCATCCGGCGTCTCGAGTTCGGCATCCTCGAACACATAGCCGAGGCCGACCTTCATCGCTCGAATGCGCTCGATATTGAACTTCGCCGCGGCGGCGTTGAATGGCTCGCCGTCGTGAAACTTCACGCCCTGACGCAGCTTGAACGTATAGGTCAGCCCGTCGTCCGAGCCCGTGAAACTCTCCGCGAGCCCGGGCGCTATTTCGATCGTGTCGTCGCGATAGGTGACCAGATTCTCATAGACACCACGCCACAGGAGAATGGACTGGCCATCGAACACCGTTCCGGGATCCAGGGTGATCGCGGGCGAGCCCGAGGCGACAACGAAAATATTGTCGGCGGAACCGGCATCGGCCGGAAGGTCACCCGCAATCTTCGAAAGGATCGGCTGCGAGACTACGCTTAGGCCGAGAACAGACGCGGCGCGCAGAAAAAATCTGCGGCTAACTCTACCGGTCATAACGGGATGGACTTGAGCAAGCGTTTCGGGCGTTCCAGATACATCGAACTCACGAGTTTTCATTTCTGTTGCTCCCATGGTCTTTAGTTATGTTTTCGGTTCCGGCCATGGCCTCGAAAGCGACGGCGGCCGACAAGGCCACGTGATCGAACCCCCGCGGCGCCGCGAATTGCAGCGCGACGGGGCGATTGCCGGAAACCATGCCGCAAGGGACGACACAGCCGGGCTGCTGTGACAGATTCAAAGGGAAGCTGAAGCCTGCCCAGTCCGTCCAGCGCCGATAACCGCTACCCGCGGGCGCCTGGGCGCCCGTGCGAAACGCCGCAATCGGCGTTGCCGGCGACACGATGACGTCATAGGCCGAAAACAGGAGGTCCATCTGGCGCCCGAACTCGGCGCGCATGGCCGACATCGAGCAATAGTCCTGCGCCGAGAGCGCGGCGCCCTCACCGGCGATCAAAAGGAATTCGGGGTCGCAGACCTGGCGTTGTTCCGGCTTTATGGCCGCAAGCCGCGCCGCCGCCCCCGCATACCAGTGCGTCGTGAACATTTCGAGCAAGGGAAAGGAAGGCAGCGCTATCTCTTCGATCACCGCGCCGGCCTCTTCGATCAGGCGACAGGCCTGTTCGCAGGCTGCGGCCAATTCCGGGTCGACGCCGCCACTTGCGGGAGCCGCCCACAAGCCCACCCGCGCGCCCTTGAAATGAAACGCTCGGTCCGTGATGGGCGGAAAGTCGCCACTCTGCTGGTACCAATCCCGGGCATCCCGCCCCGCGATCACCTGTATCATGGCTCTCGCATCCGCCACGTCACGCGCCATCGAACCCAGATGCGCGAGCGTGCCGAAGGGGCTCGGCGGATAGGCGGGCACACGACCGTAACTCGGCTTCAATCCAGCAATTCCGGTGAAAGCAGCCGGTATACGGATCGAGCCGCCACCATCGGTTCCCAAATGCAGCACACCGGCACCGGTCACCGCGGCGACCGCGGCGCCGCCGCTCGACCCTCCCGGCGTCAGGCGGCTGTCCCAGGGATTCGAGGTGATACCGGTCAAGGGGCTTTCCGTGATCGCCTGGAATCCGAATTCGGGTGTGGTCGTCAGTCCAAGGATCGGCGTTCCTGCCGAGCGCAGGCGCTCAACGGCGGGCGAGTCCACAGGTTGCGGAAGGGTCTCCGTCGCCCTGCTCCCCGCGCGCATGGGCTGGCCGCGAACCGCCACGATGTCCTTGATCGTCGCCGGGACGCCATCGATCCCGGAAGCTGGAGCGCCTGCATGCCAGCGCTGTTCGGACGCCTTGGCCTCCGCCATCGCCCCTTCGTGGTCGATGGTGACGAAGGCATTGAACCGGGCATCCACGATTTCAGCCCTGTCCAGGACCTCGCGCACGACCTCCACCGGGGACAGCGCACCGCTGCGATATGCGGTAGTGAGGTCCGCGACCCCCATGCGGCAGACGTCGGATGCATCGGCGGACGGATGTGCCGCGCTCCCGCCACCCCGGCGTTCCCCGACGACCCTCGCTGCGTCGACGCCTTGTTCCATGGCATTTGGATAACAAGCGTCAGGCGATCCAAAAAGTGCAATATTTACTACCCTTCTTACATAAAATAAAACAGATGGCATGAACGTGTCGCTTCGCCATCTGTCCTATCTTTGTGCCGTCGCGGAATTGGGGAGCGTTCAGGCGGCCGCGAAACACCACAGGATTTCAACGTCGTCGATCCTCGCGGCGATTGCGCATGCCGAGAGCGAGTTCGGCGCGATGATCTTCTTCCGAATGGCGTCCAAAGGCACCCAGGTGACGCCCCATGGAGAAAGGTTCATTACGGCCGCGCGCAGCCTGCTGCACGCCCAGGACGAGTTCGTCCAACGTGTCGGCCCACAATCCTACGCGACGCCGGCGCGTGTTCGGATCGGCTGCTTCCGGCCTTTCAGTTCGCTCTTCATGAGCGCACTTGTTCGAAAATTCGTCGACGCTACCGGACCGCTCGAGATCGAGCTCAAGGAAGGTGACGTCACGGAGCTCTATGACTGGCTAAGTGACGGCACGGTGGACGTCGTCATGGCCTACGACATCGGCCCCCATTACCCCGGCAGCGCCACGCCCCTTTGCAAGGTGCCTCGGCATGTCGCGATCCATGCGGACGATCCGCTGGCCAGAAAGAAGGAAATCAGCCTCAAGGAAATTGCCCAACGCGACCTTGTTCTGCTGGACATGCCGCATACCGAGGAATTTCTGATGGCTGCGTTCGACATCCTGGCCAAGCGTCCGAAGGTCTGTTTCCGGTCCAGATCCTACGAGGCGGTTCGCAGCGCTGTCGTCCTGAAGTTCGGCCCCACCCTTCTCAACCTCCGGCCTTCGCCCCTGGTCGCGGCCGATCCTCCCGAAATAGCTCGACGTCCGCTGCAGGAGAAGATTCCCGCGCCGCAAGTGGTCGTGATCGACGTTTATGGACACATAAAACCGGCATTCGTCAGGAAATTCATAAGAGTCGCCCATGACTTCTTCAGCGATTGGGGGCCAGAGAACTTTGCGGTAACGACATCGGAGAACAGGAAAGGCCTGCTTATTCCGCCACCCAACCAGCATGTCCGTACTTCACGCTGATCACGATGGCCCTGTCTCGAGCCGACGGAAGATCAACATCGCTGACGGCTTCTTGTCGCCGAAAGCCGACCCCGAACCAAAGGCGGCGACGCCCCGGCGACTACGCGGTCGCGGTGAGCCGGTCCTGCGATCGGAGCATCTGGAACGCCCGGTGGGTCTGCTCGATGCCGTGTCGGGGCGAGATCGACGGCAGATCCCCGAGATGGGCCCTGATCGGTTCGTCGTCCAGGTCATGGGGGATGGCCAGCGGTTGCCCCGATATCGAGATACCGTGGTCGGGCTCAAGCTCGGACAGGATCTTCAGACCATTTTCGATCGTCTCGGAGCCGCCATTCAGATCGAAGACATGAGCTTCATCGCCGTCGCGCCTCACCGCCCCGATAAACGCCGACGCGGCCTCGCCGCCGTAGAGCCAGCTGATCGGGCCGTTGAACGGAATCTCGTAAGCCTCGCCCAGCACCGCCTTGGCGATGGCGACCGTGAAACTCGCTGACATCCCCTGATCGCGCGCCACGCCGTAGACGACGTTCGGACGGATGCCGACCGAGGGCACGCCCCAATCAAGCCAAAAGACCTTGGCGGTGTATTCGTTGGCGAGCTTATAGGCACCATAGAGCGTCGCCAGAACCGGACCTCCCGGCGGCATCCCGTGGACCGCCGAGGAACTGGCATAGGCGATCCGCTTGAGACCGGCGTGACGCGCGATCTCCAGGACATTGATCGTGCCCTCGACATTGACGCGCGCGCCGGCCGCCGGATTGGCCTTGCAAAACGGAACCTGCAGGCCGGCGAGATGGATGATCGAGCGGATGCCGTGACGTTCCGCCACCTCCGTCAGCCGCCGGGCGTCGGCGATATCGCCGGTTTCCCAGGTCAATGCCGCAGCGCCCTCCTCGCCCAGCATCAGCGACGGGCGGCGGCGATCGTCCCTGAGGTCGAATGCCACAACCGGGACGGAGGAACGCGTCAGGATCGCAAGGACCCAGGCTCCGATACATCCGCCCGCCCCGGTGACGAGCACCGGTCCGTCGAAGGTCTCCGGATCGACCAGAAAGGCATCCGTCAGAAAATCCATCACACCCTGTCTCCGTGATCTTGTGATTTCTCTCACCGTTCGATCGCACGATACCATTTCTTAGCCGGTGGACGCGCGACGAACCGCCCTAGCCCCGCGATGACCGTCCGCGGCCACGCCGGCGGCGTCCGGCGGCGGCGACAAGGCGCCGGAAGGTCGCGCATTCCATGTGCGAGGGGGCGGGACAATCCGCGACATGGCGCAAGGTATCCCGAAGCGCGGTCATTTCGCGGATATGCCGGTCGAGCTGGTCCGCCTTGTCGCGCAGGACCGCGCGCGGCAGATCGGGCTCGCCGTTGCTGCCGAACATTCCTGCGATCTCGTCGAGCGAGAATCCCGCCGCCTTCCCCATCGCGATCAGCTTGAGCTGCAGCAGGACCTCGGGCGGAAACTGACGCCTGAGCCCGTTGCGGCCGACCGAGGCGATCAGCCCGATCTCCTCATAATAGCGCAACGCCGAGGGCGGGAGGCCGGCCCGTTCGGACACTTCGCCAATATCCAGGAATCGCATCTTGACCTCAAGGCGACTTGAGGTCCTAGGGTGCCCTACCGCAACTCCGAAGGCAAGTGGAGACATGGATATGGAGACGCCGCCGTCATCGCCTGGCGGCACCGGAAGGCAGTGGCCCATCCTGCTGCCCCTCGCCCTCTCGATGCTGCTGGCGTCGCTGGGAACCAGCATCGCCAACATCGCGCTGCCGGCGCTCTCGAGGGCCTTCGCGGCGCCCTTCCATCACGTCCAATGGGTCGTCATCGCCTATCTTGCGTCCCTGACCCTCCTGGTCGTTTTCGCCGGCCGCCTCGGCGATATCCTCGGCCTGAGGCGCATGCACCTGGCGGGACTCGCCCTGTTCGCCGTCGCCTCCCTGCTCTGCGGCGCCGCGCCCACCCTCGCGGCACTGATCGCGGCGCGGGCGCTCCAGGGTGTCGGCGCGGCTTTCGTGATGACCCTGAGCATCGCCCTCATCCGCCAGACCGCGCGGGAAGGACGCATGGGCCAGGCGATGGGTTTGCTGGGCACCGCTTCGGCGATCGGAACGGCACTCGGTCCGGCGCTCGGAGGCGTCCTGATCGCCGTCGCCGGCTGGCGCGGCATCTTTCTCGTCCAGGCTCCCGTCGCGCTGGCAACCCTGGTCCTGACCTGGACGGGGCTGCGGCGCGGTGGAGTCGGCGCGACATCGCCCGGGCCGGCTTTCGCCACGGTCCGCCGCGGCGGACGATATCTCCGCCACCTCCTGACCAATTTCCTGGTCGCCGCGGTGATGATGACGACACTCGTCGTCGGCCCCTTCTATCTCGGTCTCGGGCTGGGCCTGGGCGACATCCCGATCGGCCTCGTCATGTCGATCGGTCCCGTGGTTTCGATCCTCACCGGCGTGCCGTCCGGCCGGGCGGTCGATCGATGGGGGGCGCGACGCGTGCTCGGCATCGGTCTCGCCATGCTGGCGGCCGGCGCGTTCACGCTGTCGCTCCTGCCCGGTGTCTTCGGCGTCGGCGGCTATGTCGCGGCGATCGCGATCCTGACGCCGGGCTACCAGCTCTTCCAGGCCGCCAACAACACCGCGGTCATGACGGAAGTCGCAAAGGAAAGGCGCGGGCTCATTTCGGGATTGCTGAATCTCTCGCGCAATCTCGGGCTGATTGCCGGCGCATCGGCCATGGGCGCCGTCTTCGCGCTGGGCGCCGGCACAACCGATTTCGACCACGCCTCATCGGTCGCCATCGCCGACGGGATGCGGCTGACCTTCATGCTCGCCGGTGGCTTGATGATCGCCGCGCTGTGGGTCGCCTTCGCACGATCGATCCGGACCGGTGCGGCCTGACCCCGAAAGCAGTCCGCTTTCGCCGCCCGCTCCATCCGTCCCAATCGCCGGAAGAGCGCTGAGGCCGCCGGCACGGCTTCCATACATGCGCGACCGATGCTACTTTTTTTGGTTGATGCACAGTGCTTCAGAAGAATTCTGTTCCTTCCGAAGGTTGCGAATCTCCGCACGGCGTAGTCGGATTTTCCATGGCATTTGTTTTCTTACATCTCCAGAAATGCGCCGGAGGCACTATCAATGCGCTATTGAGGTCAAGTTTTCCCGACGACAGATTTTCGAAACGCACTATCGCGGGACATATTGATTGGAAAGACAATAACGGTAAAGATGATCAAATAATATGTGGACATGTCACGGCGCGTGAAATTGCTCACAACATTGGAAACACGAGGGTATTTACGGTCCTTAGGGAACCGGAGGCGCGGCTCTTGTCGCACTTCTATTTTTTGAAGTCTCATACTATCGATTCATTGAAAAAATATAATGTCGAGTTGCTTTTCCGAATCAAATCCATGTCCCTTTACGAATTCCTTTGTGACAGAGAAGTGGATAACTGGCTCCGTGACTTTTACGTGTGGAATCTTGATCCTGATTTCAAACGTGGCAAGACCCCGCCTGACCTCAACAGAGCATCAAAATTCCTTGAATCTTGCGAACTTGTCGGCATTACCGAAGAGCTTGAAGCGTTTGTCGAAGCGCTGTTCAAGGCATTGAACCTGCCGCTTCCGACGGACATACCGCGCGTTCACAGCCTCGAAGGGCGATCGAAGAACGCTTCTTTCGATCCGGTAGAAATCCGGAGCCCGACCGATGAGGAGCGCGCGCTCATCGACGAATATATTCAGAACGACCGGGTTCTCTACAACCTTGCAAAGACGAAGGCTCCAAAGGCTCGATCCAATACGGGCCTGATCGACGAGATGAAGGCTCTTCTCAAGCGCTACATCGGGCCGGCGTAGTCCGCTCCCGCCAAACGGCCGGTCAAGACGCCGCGCCCGGGCTGCCTCAAAGGAGCCCGATTTGCTATTAAGACCGACAGGAATCTGGAGGCTCTCATGCGTAAATCCGCTGCAACCATCGCTCTCGTGGCTGTCGCCGCGCTGGCCCTCGTCCCCCCGGCATTCGCCCGTGGCGGGAGCAGTAGCTCGTCGTTCGGCGGCGGCGGCGGACGAGGCTGGGTCGGAGGAACCCAGAAGCCGGAGGACTTCCCCAACTGCATGATGTGGAGCCAGAAGGATCGCGCCTATGTCTGGCTCTGCGGCAAGCCCTACCCGCCGGGATATATCCACCGGTAGGCATGTCGCCCCGACGACACCGTGCCCCCCCAAGGCGCGGGCATGCACCGCCGATGATCCCCGCGTCCCTGCCGGGTCTCGGGGAGATGGGCGCATGGACCCGGGCCAACGTGGCTAGCGGGCCTCTCCGGACCCTTCGACCTCGCCCAACATCTCAAGCTGGTTGCGGTAGCCGAGTGCCTCATAACCGACGACGCTGGCCACCGGCGCGAGCATGAGGATGATCAGGCAGATCGCCATATCGACGCCGAACATCGCGGCGAGGACGGCAGCCACCACCACGACCGCGGTGACGGCCAGCAGCCAAACGTGGAGAGGGTCGAACCTGCCGGCCAGGTAGGTGTAGAGCACATAGAGCGCCCCGATGAAGACGGCGACCGGGATGGCCACGGCCAGCACCGTCGCCACGGCGCCGATATGCGACACATGCTCGATGTAATATGCCGCGACATGGAGCCCCGCCCCGGTCGCGACAATCGATGCGACGACAATCATCTGGGTGTAGCCCCAGACGAAGGCGCGGTCGCGGTGGACGTTGAGAATCCGCGCGGAAGGCACCAGGAAATAGGCCCACCACATGCCGAAGGTGAGCCCGGTTCCGGCGACACAGACCAGGATCGCGTCCAGCGTCCAGCCCATCTCCCCGACCGCCGCCGACAGCGCCGCGACCGTCCCGACCACGCCTTCGCCAAGCGCGATGATGGCGAAAAGGCCATGGCGTTCCGCGATGTGATGGGCATGCCAGGGCGTGCCGCCGTCCCGCCGCTCGGCGACCACCGGCCCGGTGAGCTCCACCAGGGCGAGAATGGCAACGAAGACAAACATGATGCCGATGGTCAGATCGGCCAGACTGAGCGCGACCCATCCGACCTGCGCGATCGCAATGGAGCCGGCATAGGTCAGGCAGGCGCGGCGTCGCGAGGGGTTTTGCCGGGCAGCGCGGAGCCACTGAAAAACCATCGCGACACGCATGATCACGTAACCGGCCACCATGACCGAATTGTCGAGATGATTGCCATGCTCGATCGAGGCGAACATCCGCGGCAGGCCGATCGCCAGGACGAGCACGCCGATCATCTGCACCATCGTCGCGATGCGGAAAATCCAGTCATCGGTGTCGTAGGCCGACGCGAACCACGAGAAGTTCACCCACGCCCAGCAGATCGCGAAGCTCGCGAAGCCGAAGCCGATGAAGGCGACACCGAAATGGGCCTCGGCCAGGGCATGGGCATACTGGGCGGCGGCGAAGGCGAAGCTGGTGACGAAGGTCAGGTCGAACAGCAACTCGAGCGGGGTCGCCGCACGATGAGCCTCGTTCGGATCCCTTCCCCCCATTTGCCGCGAGTGATGATGGTTGGGTCCGGATCCCGCCGGCTCGATGCTCATCGACAGTCTGGTCTCCGATTTGCTGAAAGACGGGCCCGGAAGGCCGGCCGGCGACGGCACCCTACGGCTTGCCGGCGATCTCCCTCGCTTTCACCAGCCTGGCCGGCCGGTGCGCCTCGGCCTCCTTGAAGAGCGAGAAGGTCTGGTTGACGTAGTTCACCGCGCCGCCGATATGCGCCAGATACTCACGCAGCTCCGGCGTCTTCTCGGCCTCGAATACCTGCACGGGGCGATCGGCGGGCTCGGTCTCGAACTGGGCGTAGAAGAGCGGCTCGCCGCGCTGCAGGATGATGTCCTTCGACGGCTCGTGCCACTCGAAGGCCCACATCAGCGGGCGGGGCCAGACGTTGATCGGGAAGCGGCCACCGAAGATCGTCCCCGGCAGCGGCTGCGGCCGGTAGTGCATGAACGGCGCGACCTGCGAAAGGAAGACCGGCTCGTCGGCGACGAAGACATAGGGCAGCGAGATCTGGATGGTCGGCCGATCCTTGTACCGCCATTCGGGCTCGCCGACGACGTGAAGGTGTTCGCTGAGCTTCTTCGCCCGGACCGGGCTCTTCTCGCCGAGGGCGTTGCGCACCAGCGGCTTGCCCTCGGGCGACCGGACGAACTGGAGATGCAGGTCGAAGGGGCACCTGATCAGGAAGTAGCGGCTCTCGAGGTTGATCACGGCCGGGCATCGCGACGCTGATTTCGCGTGGCTCTTGCTCATCTCCACCGAGCGTACCCGCTCCGGCGGCGTGAACACCACGCCCGGCTTGTTGTCATCGTTCAGGAACCAGCCGACCTTGACCGGACCGGTGCCGGCCTCGTCATAGTCCGAACGGTCGAAGGCGACGGTGAAATGCATGGTTGCCTGCCTCGAAAACGATCAGCCGCCGGAAGCGCCGGCGGCGGCCGGATTCCGACTCCCGAACCTGTCAGGCGACCGAACTTATTCGTTCAGACGCGCCAAAAGAAGGGGCCGAGCCGTCAGTCGTAGAGCTTCCAGAGCGGCGACATCTTGGTCTTGCTCTTCTTGCCGCTCTTCTTCCCGGCCGATGCGTTGGTCGCAACCTTGGCCGAGCCCCGGTCCTGGATGATGATCTTGGTCGAGTAGATGCCGCGCTTTTCAATGAGGTTGTAAAGCGTCTTCGCATTGGCCGGAGAGAGCCTGACGCAGCCATGCGATACCGGACGGCCGAGGTTGCGGGTCGCCAGGCTGCCGTGGATGGCATGGCCCTGCTGCGTGAAGAAGACCGAATTCGGCATCGGCGCGTCGTCCCATTCCTCGGAGAAGTGCTCCTCCTCCATGCGGAAGGGCTGGAACGTTCCGCTCGGCGTGGTGTAGCCGCGCGCGCCGGTCGAGACCGGCCAGTAGTATTTCTTCACGCCATCGACCGTCACGGTCATCCGCTGCGCGCTCTTGTCGATCGAAACGACGATGCCGGCTGAGGCAACGGACGCAAAGACCATCGTGGACAGGAGCACCATGCCCGCAACGGCAACCCTTCTAAGAATGGACATCCCGGACCTGTCTGCTCTCGACTACATTGGGGAACGGCCGGCCCGGAATCCGCGCCGGACAGCGCCATGACAGAAATTACCGCGGTCCCGCCCGAAAGCAAGGACGCAAATTGCGGAACAACAAGGCTTCTAGCCCCTGAGGAGATGCGGCAGCCAGAGGGATATGGCCGGAATCGCCATCAACAGAACCACCCGGACGATCTCCGAGGCGAAAAACGGCATGACTCCCTTGAAGGTCTCGCGCATCGGAATGTCGCGCGCCTGGGCGTTGATAATGAAGACGTTGAGGCCGACCGGCGGTGTTATCAGGCCGAGCTCGACGACAATCAGGGCGATGATCCCGAACCAGATCTTCAGATCCTCAACCGGCATGCCGAAATCGAGATCGATCACCACCGGCCAGAAGAACGGGATCGCCAGGATGATCATCGACAGGCTGTCCATCAGCATGCCGAGGACGATGAAGATGACGACGATCAGCGCAAGGATCGCCATCGGCGGCAGGCCGCTGTTCTGCAGGACCGCGGCAGCGGCCTGCGGGACGCCGGCCCGCGACATGAAGATCGAAAGCAGCGCCGCCCCGAGCAGGATGAGGAAGATCATGCCGCTGGTCCGCGCCGTCTCGAGAAGCGCATCGACCGTATCGCGCATCGAAAGCCGGCGCCGCGCGAAGCCATAGAGCGCGACCAGGAAGACGCCGATCGCCCCGGCCGGCGTCGGGTTGTAGAGGCCCCGATAGATGCCGCCGACGACGATGACGAAGATGATGAGGATCGGCAGCACCCCAATGCTCGCCGAGATGAATTCCTGCCGGGAGACCGCCTCGCCGCGCGGTCCGGCGCCGGGCACGAAGCGGACATAGATGGCGACGGTGACGAGGAACATCGCCACCGCAAGGAGGCCCGGGATCAGCGCCGCGGCGAACAGGGTCACGACATTGGCCTCGACGATGATCGCGTAGACGATCAGCACCACCGACGGCGGGATGAGGATGCCCAGCGTGCCGCCGGCGGCGATCGTCCCGGTGGCGAGCGCCGGCGAATAGGCGTAGCGGCGCAACTCCGGCAGCGCCACCTGGGCCATGGTCGACGCGGTCGCCGTCGACGATCCGCAGACCGCCCCGAAGCCGCCGCAGGCGGCAACCGCCGCCATCGCGACGCCGCCGTTCAAGCGCCCCAGCCACGCGTTGGCCGCCCGGAAGAGGTCGCGGCTCAGCCCGCAGCGCGCCGCCAGACCTCCCATGAGGATGAACATCGGCAGCACCGACAGGTCGTAGATCGAGAATTGCGAATAGGCGAGGTCCTTGAGCTGGTAGAGAACGACCTTGGGTCCGGATTGGAGGCTGGTCCCGACCACGCCGACGAGGATCATGGTATAGGCGATCGGGACGCGGATCGCGATCAGGGCCAGGAGGACGACGAGGCCGATGATGCCGGTGGCGAAACTGGCGTCCATGTCCCCTGCGCCTTATTCGGCCGTCGCCGCCGTCTCGTCCGCCGCGCCGCGACAGCCGCGCCAGCCCTCGATCAGGGTGACGACGGCGGCGACCAGCAGCAGGGCCAGGGAAACCAGGATCGGGGGAAAGGCCGTCCAGAGCGGCAGCCCGAGCGTCGCCGTGGTCTCCGGATAGCGAAGGTAATCCTCGAAGCCGAGCGACATCTGGCGGAGCAGCAGGAGCGAGAAGGCGATGGCGAAAAGCGAGGCGAAGGCGACCATCGCCGAGCGCGCCCGGGCGCTCATCCCTTCCGTGAAGATATCCACCGTGACGTTGGCGCCGGTGAGCTGGCAATAGGGAAGGAAGGTGAAGATGGCGATCGCCACGAAATGCTTGGTGAGCTCGTAGTCGCCCGGTATCGGCCTGTTCCAGACCAGGTTCGACAGCGCGCTGGCCGCCGTCAGCAGTACCAGGGCGACGATGATGAAGCCGCCGAGCAAGGCCCAATACCGGATGACCGACCGGACAAGCCGCCCGAGGAAGGATGGACGGGGCCCGGAGGCCCCTTCCCGGTCGCTCTCGTAGGCGAAGCTCACTTCGCGCTGTACTTGGCGATCGCCGCCCGCGCCGCGTCGACCAGCGCCTGGGCGTCGATGCCCTGCGCCGAGCGCTCCTCGACCCAGGCATCGACCACCGGCGCGAGGACCGTATCGAACTCGGCCATCTCGTCCTCGCTCAGCACGATATGCTCGTTGCCGGCACCGGTCGCGACCTTGATGCCGCCGTTGTCGGCATCACGCCAAACCTGTCCGATCGTCTTCAGCCATTCCTCGCCGGAGTTCTTGTCGAAGACCTCCTTGAGGTCATCAGGCAGCGAGTCCCAGGTGTCCTTGTTCATCGTCACCTGGAAGGTGGTCGTGCCGAAACGCTGATTGTCGGGCCCCTCGATATCGTATTGGGTGACGTCCTGCAGCTTCAGCGCCGGAATGATCTCCCAGGGGATAAGCGCCCCGTCGACGACGTTGGTGCTCAAAGACTGCGGCAGGTCGGGCACCGGCATCGTCACCGGCGTCGCGCCGAGCGCCTCGACCACCGCATTGCCGGTCGGGCCCGGCACCCTGAGCTTCAGGCCGTCAAGGTCCGAGGGGTGATGCACCGGCTTTTCCGCCATCTGCAGCGCCTGGCCGGCATGGACATGCAGGAACAGGACGTGGACGTCCTTGAAGTCCTCCGCGAGGTAGTCGTCGAACATCTCCGCCATGGCAAGGTTCGTCGCGGTGATGTCGCCGTTGTAGATCGTCGGCAGCTCGAAGACCTCCGAGCGGGGGAAGAGGTTCGGCGTATAGCCGTTCACCGTCCAGATGATGTCGACCACGCCATCCGCGACCTGGCGGAAGAGCTGGGGCGGCGCGCCACCAAGCGACATCGACGGGTAGATCTCGATCTTGATCCGGCCGTTGGAATCCTCCTCGATCTTCTTGGCCCATGGCTCCATCATCTTGGTCTGCGCGGGCGCCTTCGGACCCAGGAAGTGATGCAGCTTCAGGGTGAATTCCGGCTCCTGCGCCATGGCGCCGCCCGCCAGGGCAAGGGCACTGATGCCGCCCAGCACGCCGCAAAGGAGCGTTCGGCGATCAAACATGTGGCTATCCTCCAAAGTTCTTCAACACGTTTCCAATCGCATTCGACCATCATGGCCGAAGACAAATCCGTTTTTCTATGAATTATATCTAACGTACGACAATAGCGCCACAGATATTCACGCTCGATAAGTAGGTATTTTGTTCGGAAATCGAACAAATCAAAAGAATATTCCAACGAGATCGCACAGGCAGCTTTCCTATAGATGTGGAAGCCAGACATCAAGCACCGCGGCCCTGCCTTCCTCCCTGACCGCCCTGAGGCCCGCCGCGAGCGCGCCTTCGACATCTTCCGGGCGCTCCACCTTGCGGGCGAAGGCGCCGCCGGCGGCCGCCGCGATGGCGGAATAATCCGGCGGCGGATCGAAGCTCACCCCGATGTCGCCGGCGCGGCTTGCGTGGCCATCGGGATGGACGGCGAGCGTGGAATATTTCGGCGCCTTCCAGCCGCGATTGTTGAAGACGACCTGCAGAAACGGTGTCGCGTAGCGCCGGGCCATCCAGTGAACGGTCGACGGCACGGAGAACATGTAGGAGCCGTCGCCGGTCATCGACACGACGGTCCGTTCGGGCGCGGCAAGCTTCGCCCCGATCGCCGCGCCGCCATTCCATCCGAGCGAACTGCCGCCGCTGGTGAACATCGTCCCCGGTCGCGACCGGGCCAGGTGATCGAAGATGGTGTGATAGTTGGTGATCCCTTCATTCAGAACGATCGTTTCATCGTCGATGGTCGCCCGCACGCATGCCGTCAGGTATTCGGGGGTAATCGCGTCTCCATCGGGTTTCTCGGCCGCCGCGAGGCGAGCCGAGCGGTCGGCGTGGCGTCGCGCGTAGTGCGCTCGCCTGGCATCGGCCGCATTTCCGTCGACGGTGGCGGTGTCAAGCCAGGCATTCATCTGCCGCAGGGCGGTCAGCGAATCCGCGGCGAATGTCGCACGCGCACCGATGTACCAGAGCGGCATCGAGGGCTTGAGCGGATCGACGTCGATATGGAAGATCGCCGCCTTTTCGTTGGGCCGGTTGACCGTCGGAACCCACGGTATGTCGCTGTCGATCACCAGCACAACGTCGGCTTCGGCAAGCTCGGCATTCCGCACCGGCTGGTTCCAGTAATTGCCCTGATAGAGCCGGTCGTGATGCGGGAAGTTGACGTAACCGGGCGCGGATTCGAGCACGCCGATCCCAAGGCGATCGCAGAGCTTCGCCAATTCACCGACCGCGTCCTTGTTGCGGCCGAGATAGGAGGTGACGATGATCGGCCGATGCGCGCCGGCGAGCGCCTCGGCGAGTTCGACCACCGCCTCGCCGGGAAGCGGTGCTGGCGCGACCGGGCGCCAGGCGGCCGGGTCGCCGGCTGCCGATGCCGTTTCGGCGCAAAGGACCTCGCGCGCCGCAACCAGATAGACCGGACCGCGCGGATCGCTGCCGGCGATCTGCAGCGACCGGCGGACGATCTGGCCGGCATTGGCGGCAGCCCGTATCTCGTTCTCGTATTTCACATACTGGCGGAGAATGCCGCGCTGGTCCGGAACGTCCTGAAGCCAGTGGATGAACTCGTTGCGGCTGCCGAAGAGCTCGCCTTCCTGGGTCGCCGGCGACAGGCCTGCGAAGATGAAGACCGGAACCCGCGCCCGCGCCACGTTGTGGACGGCGCCGGCGAGCGACTGCGTGCCGCAATCGACATGGACGACGACCGCCTGGGCCTCGCCGCTGACCTGGGCATGGCCCTGCGCGGCGCTGAGCGCGACCATCTCGTGTGGGCAGGTGACGACCCGGGGGATTTCGCGCCCGGTGGCCTGCGCTGCGGCGATTGCCTCGACCAGGGCCGGATGATCGCTGCCGAAATTGGCGAAGAGACAGGAGACACCCGCGCCGCTCAGGGCCTCGAGGATGGCGGTGCTGGCAGTGTCCATACGCCCTATCCCCTCCGCCGCGGCAGGCGGGCGTGAACCGGGGATATTGGCCGTCGGATCATGCGTCGCGGAACCGGCTGACCGGCGAACCGACGACCGGGCTGTCGGCGACGATCACCGTCCCGGTCAGCGGCAGCGCCTCGAGTTTCGCCGGATCGCGGCCCGTCCGCAGGCTGGTGAGGAAGAGCCGATCCAGGCCCTCGCCTCCGAAACAGGGCATCGTCGGCGCGACGACCGGCACGTCATAGGAGACAAGGAGCCTGCCGTCTGGCGAGAAGCGATTGAGCTTGCCGGCCGAGATCCCGGCGCTCCAGTAGCAGCCCTCGGCATCCGTGGCGCCGCCGTCGGGCCGGCCGATGGTATCGTCCAGATCGACGAAGCGCCTGCGGTTCGCAATCGCACCGGTATCGGGATCGAAGTCCCAGCAATCCACCCACGGCCCCCGGGAATCGGCATGGAACATCGTCGCCCCGTCCGGCGAGAAGGCGAGACCGTTCGAGACATGGAGACCCTCGACCTTCCGCTCGACATAGCCGGCGGCATCGATGCGATAGAGGGCGCCGATCGGCCGCCTGACCGGGACGTCGCCGTCGTCCATCGTTCCGACCCAGAAAGCGCCATCGGGCCCGACCTTGCCGTCATTCAGCCGGGTGTCGGGAAGGTCGGCCTCGATCGAGGCGATTCTCTCGAAGGTGCCGTCTTCGGGATCGAACATGCCGACCTCGTCACGCAAGGCGACAACCAGCTTGCCGGAATCGGCGAGGCCAAGCGACCCGACCTCGCTCGGAAGCGTCCAGCTCCGCGTGTCGCCGCCGGCCAGCTCGCAGCAATGGATCGACCTGCCGAGGATGTCGCAATACCACAATGCGTTGCGGCGATCGTCATAGACCGGCCCTTCGCCGAGTTCGCAGCGGATATCATTCAACGGCTTGAAGTCGAGCACCGGTCTCTCCGTTTCTGGCCAACTCGCCGGCAACCTGCACGCTTGCGCGCGCGATTGCCAGCGCGACGGCGACAACGCCGCTATTTGCGGTACGCACCTCACGGTTTCATCGGATGTTATGGTCGCGCCGGCGGGGCGCTGTTTCCAGACGACCCGCCTTCGGCCGAGCCCGGACAGCGGTCCAATCAGGGGCCATGACAAACCGGTTTCTCTGCCTTACAATTGCAGTGCGCCTATCAATCAGGCGTAAGAGCCCGCACGCATTTTTCGACAACGATAAGCGGCGCTCACCCGGTCCCGATGGGTCAATTGTGCGATGAAAGCACGACCAAATGGGAGGAAAACATGAGGAAACTTGTCGCCATCGCAGCCGCAGGAGCGGCGGCGTCATTGATGGCCGGCGGCGCCTTTGCGCAGTCCGGCTCGGTTGGCCAGGCCGTCGGCGGATATTCCTTCGAGGATGCCGCCAAGGAGGCGCCCGGTACCAAGAACTTCCACTCCAACGATGGCGTCCTGACCTTTGCCATCGTCACCCACACCGCCGGCAACGGCTTCTTCGATCCGGTCTATGCGGGGGCGCTGACCGCCGCCAACATGATCGGAGCGAAAGTGCTGCTCCTCGGCTCGGAGTCGCCGGTCGACGACCCGGCGCGCGCCATCGAGATCACCAACCAGATCCTGCAGGATCCCAATCTCGACGGACTGATCATGACGACGCCGCAGGTCGGCGCCTATGACGACATCGTCAAGACCGCCGAGGAACTGGGCATCCCGATTGCCACGACCAACTCATACGATCCGAACATCCTGCACCGGAACAGCATCAGCCACACCGGCCAGGACGCCTCCGCGGCGGCAATCGCCGGCGAAGCGCTCGTCCAGTGCCTGCTCGACAAGGGCGTCGAAGGCGGTTCGATCGTCCTTCCGAACTCGACCGCGATGGGCAACATCGAGGTCAACAACCGTGTCTCGTCGGCCTATGCGGCAATCGTCGCGGGGCTGCAGGCCGCCGGCAAGCTCGACGCGTTCACAGTCGACGCGGGTCCGGAAGGCGTCGGTGTGGATGCCGATCCCAACGATCCGGTCAACGCCATCGTCAACCTGTTCGAGTCGCGCGGCGACGTGGTCGGTGCCTTCGCCGGCAACAACGTCTTCACGCCAGCCCTCGCCCAGGCCGTCGCCCAGACCGGCATGACGGGCAAGATCTGCGCCTATGGCTTCGACCTCGGTCCGGCCCAGCAGGAGGCTCTCAAGGCCGGCAACCTGACGGGTGCCCTCGGCCAGCAGCCGTTCCTTCAGGGCTTCTGGCCGGTCATGCAGCTTTACCTGCAGATCGACCGCGGCATCTCGGCTGCGAACCTGGACACGCGCGCCCAGCTCGTGACCCAGGACAACGTCGCCGACGTCGGCAAGCGGTTCGAGAACTAATCCAGGACCGGATAGCCTGAGGCGGGCCGCGGGAGGATATCCTCTCCCGCGGCTCGACCTTCGATACCCACAGAGATCGTGCCGCGATGACGACCACCACCGTATCGACCCCTGGCCGCCGACCGATGCAATTCGCCGGAGGCTGGGAGGTCGGCCTCCTGGTGATGATGGCCCTGCTCTACATCGCCGGCGCATTCCTCAATCCCCGCTTCTTCGGCTCGACCGACGCGCTCCAGGCACTGCTTCGCGACAGCGCCCGCTACGGGGTGATGGCGGTCGGCATGACCTTCGTCATCGCCAACAAGGATCTCGACCTCTCGGTCGGCTCGACCTTCGGCCTCGTCGGGGTCGTCTTCGCCTACGTGTTCGATCCCGCTCATTTCGACATGGGCGTGATGCCGGCGATCATCGCCTGCTTCGCGCTCGGCACGCTGATCGGCCTGATCAACGGCACGCTGGTCACCATCCTCGGGGTGCCCGCCTTCATCGCCACGCTGACCATGCTCTTCATAGGGCGCGGCTTCGTGCTCGGGCTGACCGGCGGCCAATCGATCCTCTATCCGATCAAGGCGCGCGACTTCACCTGGTTCTTCCAGCTCGGCGAGACCAACGCCCTCGGATTCAACAACCAGATCGTGATCGCGCTGGTGGTCGTCGCCGTCGGCGCCGTCATCCTCGCCAAGACCCGCTGGGGCTACGAGACATTCGCTACCGGCGGCAACGAGCAAGCCGCCATCTATGCCGGCATTCCGACACGCTGGGTCAGGGTGCGCGCCTATCTCTTCTCGTCCTGGTGCGCGACGATCGCCGGACTGATGGCCGTCGCCCAGGACAAGGGCACTTCGCCCCAGACCGGACTGATGGCCGAACTCATCGTCATCGCCTCGGTGATCATCGGCGGCGCATCGATCCTCGGCGGGCGCGGCCGGGTGATCGGCAGCTACCTCGGCGCGCTGCTGGTCTTCCTGATCAACAAGGTGCTGCGCGAAGGCTGGCCGGTGGTGCGGACGGTGGAGATCAACGGGCAGGAAGTCCAGGTCCAGGCGGTCTTCACGCTGCCGGCCGGGGCCGTGCCCGCCTTCATCGGCATCCTGCTGATCATCGCGGTCCTCATCGAGCCCTATATCATCCGCCGCCGCATTCCGGCGCGGATCGTCGCCTGGCTCAAGGGCAGGCCGCCGCCGGTGGTCGCCGATGCCGGCGGCGTCGCCATCGTCGGCGCCCAGACCAAGGGCGCCATGGCTTCCGACATGGCCTACAACGCCAAGGGATTCGGCAAGTTCCTCGCCCGCCGCGACGCCCTCGCCATCATCCTCGCGGCGCTGCTGTGGCTGGTCGGGCTGATCCTTCGCCCGGACTATTGGTGGTATCTGCCGAACAGCTTCGCGCTGCTTCTCAACTACACCGAGCTCGCACTCATCGCCGTCGGCCTCACCTATGTCATCGCCGCGGGCGACATCGATCTCTCCGTCGGTGCCGTGCTGGCGCTCGCCGGAAGCGCCGCCGCCTATTCGCTCAAGGTGCTCGGCCTCGATCCCGTCTCGGCGATGCTCGTCGGCCTCGGCGTCGGGCTCGCTGCGGGAGCCGTCAACGGCTTTCTCGCGGTGGTGCTCAACCTGCCCGCCTTCATCGCCACGCTCGGCATGTTCTACATCGCCCGCGGCGTCGCCTCGTGGCTCGTCTCCGGCCAGCAGCTCACCGGCTGGGACGAATCCTACAACCTGATCGGGCGAAAGATCGACGATATCCTCGCCTACCTCGATATCCCCAACCCCACCGGCTTCATCGGCGCGATCACCGACGTCATGAGCATCCAGACCGTCTGGATGATCCTGGTCGCGGTGATCGCCGGGACCGTGCTCGGGCTGATGCCCTACGGCCAGCGCATATATGCCACCGGCGGCAACCGCCGCGCGGCGGACTATGCGGGCATCAACACCAAGTGGATCCGCTTCACGGCGCTGCTGTTCTGCGCGCTGTGCGCGGCGATGGCCGGCCTCATCAACATCGCCTACTTCCGCAGTTTCAATCCCGTCGCCGGCCAGTTCCGCGAGCTCGACGGAATTGCCGCGGTGATCATCGGCGGCGGCTCGATCTTCGGAGGCTACGGCACGGTCATCGGCGCGCTTGCCGGGGCCGCGGTCATCACCCTCATTCGCGCCCTCCTCCAGCTCAACGTCGAAGGCTTCACCATGCCGCAGCACTGGGTGAACGTCTTCGTCGGCGGCATCCTGATCGTCGCGGTCCTGGTCGACATATGGGTACGCCAGAACAACGCCCTCGGCCTCCTGCGCGCCAGGTTCCGCCGCTCGTCATCTCCAACGCCGGAGACCGTCAATGTCTGACCTCGCCCACGGAACCCCGCTCATCGAGATGAAGGGGATCACCAAGTCCTTCGGCGCGGTGAACGCACTCATCGACGTCGATCTGGTGCTTTATCCCGGCGAAATCCTCGGTCTCGTCGGCGACAACTCGGCCGGCAAGTCGACGCTGATGAAGATCCTCACCGGCGCCTATCACCGCGACAGCGGACAGGTTCTGGTCGACGGCAAGCCGACGAACTTCCGCAGCCCGCACGAGAGCCGCGACGCCGGCATCGAGATGATCTACCAGGACTTCGCGCTGTGCGGAAACATGGATGTCGGCCAGAACATCTTCCTCGGACGCTGGCCGCGGCGGGGTCCCTTCGTCGACCGCCGGCGGATGTATCGCGATGCCGATGAGGTGCTCCAGCGGCTCAAGGTCGACGTCAACTCGGTCTATCAGCGGGTCGAGAGCCTGTCCGGCGGCCGCCAGCAATCGGTTGCCATTGCCCGGGCCATCTCCTTCGAGCCGCGCGTCGTCATCCTCGACGAACCGACCGCCAACCTCTCGGTGATGGCGACCGAGCGGCTGCTCGAGACGATGCTCGAGCTCAAGAAACACAACGTGGCGCAGATCATCATCTCGCATCGCCTCCAGGACATCTTCGCCGTCGGCGACCGGGTAATGGTGCTGAAACGCGGCGAGAATGTCGGCGACCGGTTCATCGCCCACACGACGGAGCAGGAAGTGTTGCAGGTCATCGTCTCCGGCACCCACGACACCGCCCTGACCGCCGATCAGGCGCTCGCGGAGGCCGCCGCGGTTACCTGAGCCGGGCATGCGGACGGCGCGTGGCGGACGGGCGCGTCATTCCCCCGGATCGTAGTCGGTCGCGATCGACTCGATCGTCCCGACCAGCGCCTCGACCGCCGTCCCGAGGTCCTCGGGCTCGACATGTTCGAGCGGATTGTGGCTGATCCCGGCGCGGCAGCGCACAAAGATCATGCCGATATCGGTGAGGCTGATCATCGCTTGGCCGTCGTGGCCGGCGCCGGACATCAGCGCGATCGGCTTCTTGCCGGTCGTCCTTTCGATCGCCCCGGCGATCGCCGTCTTGAGGCGCGGCGCGCAGGTCGCCACCGGCTTTTCGTGCATCGTCTCGACCGAGACCAGAACGCCGCGCTTCGCGCCGATGTTGCGGAGGCGATAGCGGATCGCCTCGAAGGCGGTCGTCCGGGCCTCATCGGTTGCCGCCCGCAGGTCGAGGCTGAACTCGACAAGCCCGGGAATGACGTTGCCGGCGCCGGGCATCGCCTTGATCTCGCCGACGGTCGCGACGCAGGAGGCCTTGGCGTGCTTGAGCGCGATCTCCTCGATGGTGAGCATCACCTGGGCGGCGGCGGCGAGGGCATCGTGGCGGATGTCCATCGGCACCGTCCCGGCATGTCCGGCCTCGCCCTTGATGCTGATCCGGTAGCGGCCCTGGCTGGCGATGGCGCTGACGACGCCGAGCGGCCGGGCCGCCTGGTCGAGCACCGGCCCCTGCTCGATATGGACCTCGAGATAGCCGATCGTGCTTCCCGGCAGATAGGCCTCGTCGGCCAGCGAATCCGGGTCTCCGCCGAAGGACAGCAGCGCGTCGCGGATGGTGATCCCGTCGGCATCCGCGAGGTCCAGCATCGTATCGCCGAGCGCCCCGGAAACAGCGGAGGAACCGATCAGCGTCTTGGGGAAGCGCACCCCCTCCTCGTCGCCGAAGGCGAGAACCTCCAGTTCGAAGGGCAACGAGACGCCGCGGCCCCGCATCTCCTCGACGGCGAGGATACCGGCGATCACGCCGAGCGTGCCGTCGAAGCGACCCGCATCAACGACGGTATCGATATGCGAGCCGACCAGCAGCCGCCGGTTCGAACCCGGTCCGGCCCTTCCCGCCGGCAGCACCCCGTGCATCGTCCCGGCCGCGTCCATCCGCACGGTCATGCCGGCGCGACGCATCCATTCGCCGACCAGCCGCGCCGCCTCGCGATGCTCCTCGGTGAGGTAGAGCCGGGTCAGCTTGCCGGGCTCGGCGGTGATTGATGCCAGGGCATCGATCATCGCCTGCGCGCGTTCACCCAGAGGCCGCTCGACCCGGTTCATCCAACAACCCGGTCCTCGAGGCGGAAGCGGACGATGCGGCAGACCTGTTCGAGCGCGGTGACGAGCTCCTGCTCGGGCGAATTGCCTATCCTCGCCTCGAAGGCGGCGAGGATGTCGTGCTTGGTGGCGCCGCGGACCGCCAGGATGAAAGGGATGCCGTTCTTCTCGCTATAGGCGGCGTTGAGGCTCGTGATCCGCTCGAATTCCGCCGGCGTCAGGCTGTCGAGCCCGGCGCCGGCCTGTTCGCGGCTCGATTCCTCGGTGAGCCCACCGGCGACCGCGGCCCGACCGGCGAGATCGGGGTGGGCGCGCAGCAATGCGCGCTGGCGATCGACACCTGCCTCGCCGATCGCCGCCTGGAAGGCCGCGATCAGTTCGTCGAGGCTGGCAAAGGGCCGCCGCGCCGCGGCGTCTTCCGCAACCCAGGGCGAATGCTCGGCGACATCGCCGAATATCCCGACGAATTCGCCGGTCTCCATTAGGTTGGCGGTTTCAAGCGGCAGCGGCTCTGTCGCCATGGCATCCTCGATCTCTGACGATGCCTGTTGTTTACCGGCTCAGGATGAAAGCGCCAAGCTTGCGCCTCTCCTCGTCGGTCATCCCGGTCTCGTTGCCAAGCGGCATGGCGTCGCCGTTGACGGCCTGAACCATGATCTGCTCGCCGTGCCTGCGGACGTCGTCGATCGACACCAGCACCACATCCTTGGGCGGCGCGTCGAAGCCCTCGTGGCTCGGTCGCGGCGAATGGCACATCACGCAATGGCGGGCGACGATGGTCAGCACCTCGCCCTCGCTGACCTCCATCCCGGCGAGCCCCGGATCGCTGCGCGGCGCGGTGACGTAGATCGCGGCGATCAGCGCCACCGCGGTGACCGGCAGCGCCCACCAGAATTTGGTGATCGGATCGTGGGCGTCGTGGCGATTGATGAAATGGCGGGTGCCGCCGCCGACGACGAGGATCAGCGCGATCACCAGCCACGTCTGGCCGGTGCTGGCGAGCATCGGATAGTGGTTGCTGACCATCATGATCAGCACCGGCAGCGTCAGGTAGTTGTTGTGGACCGAGCGCTGCTTGCTGACCGCGCCGAGCGCCGGGTCGGGGGACTGTCCGGCCAGCAGGGCCGCCGTCACCTTCTTCTGGTTCGGGATGATCACCCCGAAGACATTGACCGCCATGATCGTGCCGACGAAGGCGCCGACATGGATCAGGGCCCCGCGGCCCGAAAAGACATGGCTGAAGATGTAGGCCGCGGCGATGATCAGCACGAAGACCGCGACGGCGAGGATGCCGGTATTGCGCCCGATCGGCGAACGGCAGATGCCGTCATAGATGAACCAGCCGGCGGCGAGCCCGAGCAGCGAAATCACGACTGCCTGGGACGGCAGCAGCGGCAGGACCGACGGATTGATGAGGAAGGTATTGGCGTTCCAGTAATACTGGACGACGAGCAGCCCGAAGCCGGTGACCCAGGTGAGATAGGCCTCCCACTTGTACCAGAGCAGGTCCGGCGGCAGCGACTTCGGCGCCACCAGGTATTTCTCGACGTGGTAGAAGCCGCCGCCGTGAACCTCCCAGGCGGTGCCGTAGACGCCTTCCGGCATGTTCTCCCGCTTCCTCAGGGAGAGGTCGAGGGCGATAAAGTAGAAGGACGTGCCGATCCAGCCGATCCCGACCACGAGATGGGCCCAGCGGATGATCAGGTTCAGCCAATCGACGATGAAACCGGACATGGCTTAGCCGGACCTCGCCACGCCAGCGCCCCGACCTCCCCCTTGAGGGGAGGTCGAAGCTGTCCGAGCGGAGCGATGGCAGCTTCGGGAGGGGGTAATGCCAGACAGCACGGGCTCACCCCCTCCCGAAACGCGCTCCGCATTCGGCTCCGCGCCTTTCGACCTCCCCTCAAGGGGGAGGTTTGGACCGCCCAAGGCAACGTGAAACCCAAAGGCCGGCCTCCCCCACGAGGGGGGAGGCCAAGGGGTGGAACCGTCGACTTTCATTTGTCTCGACGAACCGGGCCGTTATTGCGGGATTTCGCCGTCGATACCCTTGACGTAAAAATTCATGCCGAGCAGCGTCCCGTCGTCGACAACGGCGCCCTCGCCGACGACCTCGGTCCCGTCCTGCTTGAAGACCGGACCCTTGAAGGGGTGGAGATCGCCGGAAATGATCGCCGCCTCGGTCTCCTCGGCCATCTGCACGACGTCATCGGGAAGGTTGGTGTAGTCGGCCATGACCAGCATGCCGTCCTTCAGCCCTTCCCAGCTCGCCTGGCTTTCCCAGGTCCCGTCGAGGACCGCCTGAACGCGCTTGACGTAATAGGGCCCCCAGTTGTCGACGATGGCCGTGTACTGGGCCTTCGGCGCGAAGTCGTACATGTCATGGGCCTGGCCGAAACCGTGCAGTCCCCTCTCCTGCGCGATCTGCAACGGCGCCGGCGAGTCGGTATGCTGGGTGATGATGTCGGCGCCCTGGTCGAACAGCGCCTTGGCGGCGTCGCCTTCCTTGCCCGGATCGAACCAGGAATTGACCCAGACGATCTTGATCTTGAAGTCCGGATTGACCGACTGGGCGCCGAGCATGAAGGAGTTGATGCCCATGACCACTTCCGGGATCGGGAAGGACACGATGTAGCCGGCAACGCCGCTCTTCGACATCTTGGCCGCGATCTGGCCGATGATGTAGCGGCCCTCGTAGAAGCGCGCATTATAGGTCGTCACGTTTGGCGCGGTCTTGAAGCCGGTGGCGTGCTCGAACTTCACGTCGGGGAATTTTTCCGCGACCTTGATGGTCGGGTCCATGAAGCCGAACGAGGTGGTGAAGACGATGCCACAGCCGGAACGGGCCAGGCGCTCGATAGCGCGTTCGGCGTCGGGGCCCTCCGGCACGTTTTCGACGTAGGTCGTCTCGACCTTGTCGCCGAGTTCCTTCTCGACCATCTGGCGGCCCTTGTCGTGGCCTTCGGAATAGCCGCCGTCGTTATGCGGCCCGACATAGACCCAGCAGGCCTTGAGCTTGTCCGCGGCTCCCGCGGAGCCGGTGGCGATCGCAATCACGGCCGCTGCGCTCGCAGCTATCAGAAACTTGTTCATTTGGTTCTCCCGGTTGTCCACGTGTCGCTTCCTCGTTCGATCACGCAACTAAACAGCAAAATCTGCGCCACTTTATCCCGCCCATGCAAGCATGGCGAACCCCGTCAGCGATCGGGAACAAAGGGCTGCCCGAGGCAGGCCGGCGTATTGACCCGAAGCAGCGTCCGGTTCCGAGAGATCAGCACCAGTACGATGATGGTCGTCAGGTATGGCAGCATCGACAGGAACTGCGACGGGATCGGCACGTTGAAGCCTTGGGCGTGGAGCTGGAGGATGCTGATGCCGCCGAACAGCACCGCGCCGATCAGGACACGCACCGGCAGCCAGCTCGCGAAGACGACGAGCGCCAGGGCGATCCAGCCGCGTCCGGCCGTCATGTTCTGCGTCCATTGCGGGGTATAGACCAGCGACAGGTAAGCCCCGCCGATCCCGGCGCAGGCGCCGCCGAAGAGAACGGCCAGGAAGCGCACCTTGACCACGCCATAGCCAAGGGCATGCGCCGATACCTGATTGTCACCGACGGAGCGGAGGATCAAGCCGCCGCGCGTCCGGAACAGGAACCAGGCGACGACGATGGTCAGGATGACCGCGAGATAGGTCAGGGGATCCTCGCCGAAGATCAGCACGCCGACCACCGGAATGTCGGAAAGCACCGGGATGTGGACATGGGGCATGCCGATCCCCGGGATGCCGACAAACGCGTCGCCGATCAGCGCCGAGAGCCCGAGCCCGAACAGCGTCAGCGCCAGGCCCGACGCAACCTGGTTGGCGACGAAGATCAGCGTCACCACGGCGAAGAGCGATGCCATGACCATGCCGGCGAGGATGCCGGCCAGCACCCCGACAACCGGCTCGCCGCTGAGATTGGCCGCCGCGAAGCCGCAGACGGCACCGACCGCCATCATGCCCTCGACGCCGAGGTTGAGAACGCCGGCGCGCTCGGAGACCAGCTCGCCGATCGCGGCGAAGACCAAGGGTGTCGCGGCGGTGACGATGGTCAGCAGGATGCCCTCAAGCATGTCCATGCGTCACCTCCCCCGCCTGGCGTCGCCGGGCTGCAACGAAGCGGACCCGGTAGAAGATGAAGGTGTCGCAGGTCAGCACGAAGAAGAGCAGCATGCCCTGGAAGACCCG
>NZ_JAGRLA010000160.1 GCF_020442045.1 Bauldia sp.
CGGTGGCCGCCACGGAGGATGACGCGCCGGGATACGGCTCTGCGGGCGAAACAGCGTCCGTCATCAGAGGCCCTTGAGGTTCAGCCGCTTGAGAAGCTCGACCAGCATCTCGCCGCCTGCCTTGCGATGGGCGCGATGGAGGTTGCGGGCACGTTCGCCGTCGCCCCGCTTGATGGCATTGAGGAGCGCCCGGTGATCCCTGGTCGAGGAGACCGGCTTCGGCCGCAGCCGCAGGATTATCATCCGTACCCGATGGGTCTGGTCCCAGAAGTTGAAGCAGAGCGCCGCGAGACGCGGATTGCCGGCAAGCTTCAGGAGCGCCTTGTGGAACGCCTCGTCCGCCCGCACCCAGGCGTCGAGGTCGTCCTTTTCGAGGGCCGCCTCCATCGCCTCGCAGGTGGCGAAGATCGGCGCGAGGTCGTCCGCCGACGGCTTGCGGAGCGCCGCCCGTTCGGCCGCCGCCGATTCGAGCGCCGTCAGGATCTGGTAGATCTGCTCCATGTCGGCCGGCGAAACCGGCAGCACCCGCATGCCGTGGCGCGGACTGACCTCGACCAGCCCCTCTGCCTGCAGCCGGATCAGCGCCTCGCGGACCGGCGTCCGGCTCATCCCCAGCCGCTCGGACAGGTCGCCTTCGAGATACTGCTCGCCGGGACCAAGCCTGTTGTCGAGAATCTGCCCCTTCAGCGTCTGGTAGGCCTCGGCCACCAGCGAACGGGACCGGCGCTTCTCGCCCGTGCTTTTCCGGTTGCGGGGTGCGGACATGAGCGCGCGGCATCCAATCGATACGTTACGTCATACATCGTATAGCGCTTGCCGCGGGAGCTTGGAAACGGCGCGACCGGAGCTCCGAGGGGATATGGCGCGGCCGCCGGCAGTCCGGTGCCGCACTCCAAATGCGGTCGACCCGGCCGGGCCCGGCGCTCATCCATATCAGACCCGGCCGCTTGCAGCGCAGTTCGACCGGCGGGCGGTCGACATCTTCGACAAAGGGGACGAACCCGGCGGCCCTGCCGGCCTGGTGGCGCGACTCGAACCGCCCGCCATGGACGCGAAGGCGAAGCCGTCCCGGTCGCGGCGCCCTGCCCCCCGGCTAACCGGGAGTCGTCGCGCCGTCGCCATTCTCGAACCAGGCCCTCGCCCTGCCGTCCGGCAACAGCCGGGTGATCCGCATGCGGTAACGTTCGAGATCGTCGTCGGAGAGCCGGCCTTCCCACTTCCGCGAGCTTGCCGAATCGAAGAAGCCGGCATCGGACTTCCAGAAGCCGGTTCCCGCGAATGGCGTATAGTGCGCCGCCTTCGCCTTCATCGCTCCGAATGTCGTGGCCCCGGCGACCCGCTCGATGAGCGAGCCGTCCGCGTCGATCCCCGCGGCCCGCGCGAGCTTCGCCACGGCGCGCCGCCCGTCGCGGACCATGTCCGCGTAATGGAACAGCTTGAGGTCCGGGACCCGGCCCGAGCAGGCGGTTTCCCGGTAATGCATGACCAGCGATGCAAGCGTGTCGCGGTCGAAGTTGTCGATATCCGCCTGGCCGTCGACGAAGAGGCGAAACGCCTCCGGCGCGGGCAGGAGCATCGGATGATCCGGGGCCGCATCATTCCGGTTCGCAATATGCTTGCGGAGCGAGAAGAAGACGTCGATCGGATGGCGATAAACCGCGACCACGGCAACGCCCTCCCAGATCGGGAAGCCGTCGGCCGGCGCGTGGGTCTTGACCACCCGGCGTCCCGCCTGGCTCTCCAGCGCGGTCTCGATCGCGTTGGCCGGAATCCCGATATCGGCGTCGATCCAGGGTGACAGGACAGGCACCCTGGCGGGCAAGTCCGGCCCGCCATTGACGAGCATGGCAAGCATCGTCTGGGTCCATGTCGTGCCGGATTTGGGCGGGGTTGAGACGAGGATGTCGCCCGGCCGCGGCGACCAGACGGCCCACCTGCCGGGATCGGTGATCGCGCCGCGATACGTCCGGAGCGCCGGGGCCAGGATGCGGGCGCGGGTGGTCATATCGCTGCCTCCGACGACGACAC
>NZ_JAGRLA010000161.1 GCF_020442045.1 Bauldia sp.
GCCGCTGAACGACATCGCCAGGCATCTCGTCTATGCGGAAAACGGCAGCTCGATCGAGATGGTGATGGTCGACGGCGCGATCGTGCTCGAGGACGGCAGGCTCACTACCATCGACGAGCCGGCGGTCCTCGCCGAGATCCGCGAGACGGTGCCGGCCTGGCTCGCCGAGCACGCCAAGCTGGAGGAAAAGAACGCGGTCTTCGAGCCATATTTCGCCGAGATCCACCGCCGCGCGACGATGCAGGACATCGGCCTCGACCGCTATGCGGGGGATGCCCCGCAATGGCCGGGGGCGAACCGGTAGAACCGCGCTTGCGTGCTTCGAGGCTCCGCCGCGCGGAGCACCTCAGCATGACGAGGTGGGTGAAGACGGTTACCAAAGGGCCGTGCAGCACTTCTTCCAGGACTGGTCCGAAAACCCAACCTCGCCATCCTGAGGTGCCCGACCAAAGGTCGGGCCTCGAAGGACGCACGGCGCGGCGGAGCCTCGAAGCACGCCCGGAATCCCGAACGCGCATCCTCAATAGGGCGTCTCGCCGCCGTCGATATTGATCGACTGGCCGCGGATGATGACCGCGGCATCGGAGAGCAGGAAGGCGACGACGCGGCCGACCTCGACCGGTTCGACATGGCGCTTGAGCTGGGCGGGGACCATGCCGGCGAACAGGGTCGCGGCGTCGCCGAGGCCGTCGCGTTCGAGCTCTGCCGCGACCTCGCGGAGCATCGGCGTCGCGACGCTGCCCGGGCAGACCGCGTTGACGTTGATGCCGTCCGCCGCCCACTCGCCGGCAAGCGAGCGGGTGAGGTTGATGACCGCCGCCTTGGAGGCGTTGTAGGCGGCCATGTTGCCGAAGCCGACCTTGCCGGCATTCGAGGCGATGTTGACGATCGCCCCGCCCCTGCCGGCGAAGGCGCGCCAGGCGGCCTGGGCGCCGAGCATGACGCCGCCGGCATTGACCCGGAGCTCGAAGTCCCAGCCTTCCGGGGTGATGGCCGCCGCCGGGCCCATCCGGACGATGCCGGCATTGTTGACCCAGCCATGAAGTGCGCCGAAGCGTTCGATCGTGGCCGCGACCGCCGCGTCGAGCGAGGCGGGGTCTGTGACGTCGGCGGTGATAGCGACGGTGCGCCCTCCGTCCGGGTCGAGGCGTTTTGCGGTTTCGGCCGCAGCATTCGCGTCGAGGTCGAGGAGTGCGACATGGCCGCCCGCCTCGAGGATCGCTTGCGTGATGCCGGCGCCGATGCCGCGGGCGGCGCCGGTGACGGCGATGGTGCGGCCGGCAAGCGCCGTCTCGGAAAGGATGGACATGGCCGGGTTCCTCAGAAGGAGGGCGTGGCGGTGACGCCGCCGTCTATAACGAGGTTGGCGCCGGTGACGAAGCGCGACGCGGGCGAGGCGAGGAAGAGCACGGCGTCGGCGACGTCGTAGTCGTCGCCCATCCGGCCGAGCGGCGCGGCGGCGAGCCACCGCCTGACGCCTTCCGGCCAGTTCTCCTCGATGCCCTCGGCATGGATGACGCCGGGCGAGACCGCATTGGCGCGGATGCCGTGGCGGCCGAATTCGAGGGCGGTGGCGCGGGTGAACATGATCAGCCCCGCCTTGGTCGTCGCGTAATGGCCATGGGTCAGCGCCGGCTGCAGCCCCTCGATCGAGGCGATGTTGACGATGGCGCCGCCGGCGCCGCGCGCGACCATCGCGTCGGTGACGACGCGGGTGGTGTGGAAGACGCCGTCGAGGTTGGAGGCGAGCATGTCGCGCCACTCGCCGGCCTCCATCCCGGCGATGGTCGAATGGGTCTGGCGGGCGGCGTTGTTGACCAGGATATCGATGGGTCCGAGGGACTCCGCGACTTTCGCGAAGGCCGCCCGGACGGAGACGAGGTCGGTGAGCTCGGCACGGATGGCGATGGCCTTGCCGCCCTTTGCCGTGATGGTCGCGACCAGCGCAGCCGCAGCGTCCCGTCCGCCGCGATAATGGACGGCGACCGCGGCCCCGGCCTCGGCGAGACGGCGCGCGATTCCCGCGCCGATGCCGCCATGCGCGCCGGTGACGACGGCGGCCTTGCCGGAGAGGTCGAGGAGGCGGTCGACCGGGAGTTCGGGATCATGCATGGCGGATCTGCCCTGTTCGCAGGATGCGGGGTCCCATCATCGCCGACCCGGATAGAAAGGCCAACCGGCAGGAGGGCGAACGGGTATCCGCGTGCCCGTTGTGAGAGGGAAATCCGGCGCCGATGCCGCCGCGCTCCCTTCCATCGCGGTGATGGCGGCGGGGACGCGTATTCTCTATGATCCGCGCCGTTCGATTTTCCGGCCACTCCGGAAGTTCCGTCGAAACCCGATTCCAAGAAGGGCCGGGTCCGTCCCCCTCGCGGGCCGCCTGTCCGGTGAAGAGCTGAAGCCTCGAATGGAAGCCCCCGCACCTCCCGCCGACGACAGGTTGCGGGGCATCCTGCTGATCGTGGTGGCGGCGGTGCTGTTCGCCGGGATCGATGTCTTCAGCAAGCTGCTCGCCCCGACCCAGTCGGTGGGCCAGATCGTCTGGGCCCGCTACACCATGGCGCTGCCGCTGCTCTTGGCGACGACCCCGCCGTCGCGGTGGCCGGGCATGTTCCGGACGGCGCGGCCGCTGTGGCAGATCGTCCGCGGTGTCATCCCGATGGGGACGAGCGTCGGCATGGTCCTGGCGGTCCGCCATCTGCCGCTGGCGGAGGCGACGGTCATCCTCTTCACCGCCCCGTTTCTGGTCGTGGCGCTTTCGGCGGCGGTGCTCAGGGAGCAGGTGGCGGCTGCGAGCTGGATCGCGGTCTTCGTCGGCTTCGCCGCGGTGTTGCTGGTCGCCCGGCCCGGATTCAGCGAATTCTCGGAATATCTCATCTTTCCGCTGATCGGGGCGCTCTTCTTCGCGCTGCTCCAGCTTGTCACGCGGCTGCTGCGCATGCGGGGCGAGGCCGCCCATACGACGCTTGCCTGGACATTGGCGACGGGCTGCGTGCTGGCCACGCCCTTCGCAATCGCCACCTGGCGGCCGGTCAGCGGCGAAGCGTGGCTGCTGATGGCGGGCCTGGGCCTCGTCTTCGGCGGCGCGCAGGCGTTGCTGGTCCGCGCCTTCGCCTATGCGCCGGCCGGCGTCCTGACGCCTTTCACCTATGTCCAGATCATCGCCGCCGTGGTCATGGGCATGATCGTCTTCGGCGTCATCCCCGACATCTGGTCGCTGATCGGTATCGTCATGATCATTGCCGCGGGCGTCACCGTGGCGCGAACCAGAATGCCTTCGTGAGCGGCAACACACTACCGGACGGCCGCCGTCCGTGCTTTGTTGCCGCCAGTCTGTGACAGGAGATATTCGACAGAATGCTGGACTTCGACATTTCGCGATTCATCGGTATCCAGTCGGGCGCCGTGGCGCTGATGGAACGGCTGGACAGGACAATCGGCGCGCTGCTCGACGAGGGCGCCAACAACATCTTCTTCCTCGGCGCCGGCGGCGCCGCCATCCTGATGCAGCCGGCCGTCCAGCTGTTGCGGACCAGGTCGACATTCCCGGTATTCTGCGAGAACGCGGCGGAGCTGGTGATCGGCGGCTCGCGGCACCTCGGTCCCGGATCGATCGTGGTCATCCCGTCGCTTTCCGGGACGACCAAGGAGAGCATCGAGACGCTCCGCTATTGCCGGGAGAAGGGCGCGACGATCCTGACGCTGGTCGGCCATGCGGCGACGCCGCTCGGCGAGGGCGGCGACCATGTCTTCGTCAATTTCGCCGAGGACGACACCTCGTGCGAATCCTTCTACATCCAGGCGCTGGCGATCGTGCTGTCGATCATGGAGCGGCGGGGAGAGGCGAGCGGCTTAGCCGGCTTCATGGAGGAGGCGAAACGCCTGCCGGAGGCGCTGGTCGCGGTCAAGGAGCGTTTCGAGACGGAAGCCGAGGCCTTTGCCGAGCAGATCAGGGACGAGCCCTATCACATCATAACCGGGGCGGGATCGACCTGGCCGGAGGCCTTCTATTACGGCATGTGCATCCTCGAGGAAATGCAGTGGATCCGGACCCGGCCGGTGCATGCCTCGGACTTCTTCCATGGCACGCTGGAGCTGCTCGAGCCGGGGGTCAGCCTGATCCTGCTGAAGGGGGAGGACGAATACCGGCCGCTGGTCGACCGGGTCGAGGCCTTCGCCGCCGGACACACCGACAAGCTCACCGTCTTCGATGCCGCCGGCGCGGAACTGGACGGCATCTCGCCGGCCTTCCGCGCGCTGATCTCGCCGGTGGTGCTCGCCACCATGCTGGAGCGGGTCAGCGCCCATCTCTCCGCCAAGCGCGACCATCCGCTGACCACGCGCCGCTACTACCGGCGCGTCGCCTATTGAGCGGATGAGCGGGATCGCGATGCTCGCCACGGTCGGCGACAACTGCATCGACCGCTATCTGGCGCTGAAGCAGTCGACGGTCGGCGGCAACGCGGTGAATGTCGCCGTGCATCTTGCCGCCGCCGGCCTCGCCGTCGCCTATTTCGGGGCTGTCGGGTCGGACGGCGAGGGGCAGCGGATCCTCGCCGCCCTGCGGGAGAATGGCGTCGATGCGAGCGGCGCGCGGGTCCTCGCCGGGACGACCGCCTTTACCGACATCGCCGTCGACACGGCCGGCGAGCGGATCATCGCCTTCGAGGATTTCGGCGCCTGTGCCGGCTATCGGCCGACGGCGGCGGAGACCGACGCGTTGCGCCGCTGTCGCCATGTCCATATCGGCTGGCTCGACGACGGCGGTGAATTGAAGGATGCGCTTGCCGCCTCCGGCACCAGCGTCTCGCAGGACCTGTCGGTGAGCCAGGCGCCGGACCATGGCAAGAGCGAGGGCCTGGCGATCGCCTTCATTTCCGCCGGTCCGTCGATCGAGGACGGCCGGCGGCTGCTGGCTGAAGCCCTGGCCGGCGGAGCGCGGACCGCCGTCGTCACCTGCGGTGCGTCGGGCAGTCTCGCAGGCAATGGGCTCGAGATGGCGGAGACGGGTGTCCTGCCCGTCGAGGTCGTCGACACGCTCGGCGCCGGCGACACCTTCATAGCCGGCTTCGTAGCGGCAAGCCTCGCCGGCGCGGGGCTTCGCACCTGCCTCGAGGCCGGCCGCGATGCCGCGGCCGCGACCTGCCGGCATCTCGGCGGCTTTCCGCAGGCACCGGGCAATCTCGCCTGAACCGGGTCGCGCCGGAGCGAGGCGTGGCGACCGGCCGTCGCGATGGGGGAGTCCCTGAAAACTGCAGCCTTTCCGTTGCCGCAACGTTTTGAAGTCGCTAAGGTCGAGCGGGGAGTTGAAAAAATCTCCGGAAAGGGACCTTTCTTGCCCGCGTCGGGCAGCCAGGCGTCAACGTGTTGCGTTGGCGCGATTTTGGGAGGAATGACAGTATGAGAATGAAACGCGTGATGGCCGGTGCCGCTGCGCTGACCTTTGCCACCGGCATGGGCGCCGTCCAGGCGGCGGAATTCGACGGCGTGACCGTCAACGTGATCACCCAGACCGGAGCGATCCAGGAGCCGCTGCAGCGGCGCGCGCCCGATTTCGAGAAGATGACCGGCGCCAAGATCAACGTCATCGCGGTGCCGTTCTCCGACCTCTACCAGAAGGTCCTGACCGACTGGGCGAGCGGCACCAATTCGGTCGACGTCGCGGTCTTCGCGCCGCAGTGGATGGTCGACTATATCGCCGGCGGCTATCTCGAGGATCTGACCCCGCGCGTCGATGCCGACCCGAACATCCAGCAGGATGACGTCGGCGCCTTCTTCCGCGATTTCTCGGAGAAGTATAACGGCAAGGTCTACATGATCACCCTCGATGGTGACTTCCACATGATGTACTACCGGAAGGACCTGCTGGAAGAGGCCGGCCTCGAGGTGCCCACCACGTGGGACGAATATCTGGCGGTCGCCAAGGCGCTCCACGGCAAGGACATGAACGGCGACGGCACGCCGGACTTCGGTTCGTGCATCGGCAAGAAGCGCAACGCCCAGAGCTACTGGTTCGTGACCGATGTCGTCGGTTCGATGACCCAGTCCAAGGGCACCAGCCAGGGCGCCTTCTTCAACACCGCCGACATGACCCCGCTGGTCGACAACGAAGCCTTCCGCAAGGCGCTCGACTTCCTCAAGGCGTCGACCGAATACGGCCCGCCGGACGAGCTGAATCTCGACGTCTCGGACACCCGTCCGCTGTTTGCCTCGGGCCGCTGCGCGCTCAACCTCGACTGGGGCGACGTCGGCACCATCTCGATCGATCCGGAGAATTCCAAGGTCATCGGCAAGTGGGGCGCGGCGATCATGCCCGGCTCGAAGCAGGTTCTCGACTGGGATAGCGGCAAGCTGGTCGACTGCGACGCCAATACCTGCCCGTATGCGATCGACGGCGTGAACCACGCTCCCTTCGCGGCCTTCGGCGGCTGGGGCGGCGGCATCAATGCCGCGGCCGACGACAAGGTCAAGGACGCGGCCTATGCCTTCCTGTCCTACATGACCCAGCCGGCGCAGTCGAACCAGGACGTGACCATCGGCATCACCGGCTTCAACCCCTACCGGACGTCGCAGCTCAGCTTCAGCGACCTGTGGAAGGATGCCGGCATGAGCGAGGCCGAGGCGGAGAACTATCTCGGCGCCATCAACGCCTCGATGAGCAGCCCGAACATGATCCTCGACCTGCGCATCCCGCAGAACCAGCGCTACCAGCAGGTGGTCCTGGACGAGGCGATCTCGCGCTTCCTCGCCGGTGAGATCGATGCCGACGCCACCGTCGCGGCGGTCGCCAACGGCTGGGAAGAGCTGACCGACGAGATCGGGCGCGACGAGCAGCTCGAGATCTACAGGGCCACGATCGGCGCCAACTGACGTCCGGTCGTCGCAATCCCGTCCGGCGCGGTCGATCCGCGCCGGACCCTCTCCTCGGGCTCCGCTTCCGGAATCAACGCGAGATCACATGACCGCTTCCGCCACGACCGCCAGTGACACCGCGCCGCGCCCGGGGCTGGCCGAGCGGTTCGACCGCCACGCCGGCCGACTGATGGTGCTGCCCGCGGTCGTCGTCATCCTGTGCTTCGCGCTCTTTCCGCTGATCATCTCGGCCTACCTCTCGCTGACCCGCTTCGCGCTCGCGCCGGGCGGCTTCACGCTGAAATATGTAGGCAATTTCAACTACAAGAAGCTCCTTTTCGGGTCGCAGCAATACCACCTGCTCGGCACCTTCAAGGCGTTCGGCGTGGTCGGATGGGTCCTGGTCGCCGCGATGGCGGCGCTCATCCTCTTCCTGCTGGGGCGCTACTTCATGTCCGGCCGGGCGACGATTTTCGGCACGATCGGGCGGCTGATCACGTCGAGCCTGGCGATGGGGCTGACGGTGCTCGTGGTCGCCACCATCGTCGCCGGCGGCGTGCCCGGCACCATGGTGACAACGCTGATCTATGTCGGCGTCGGCGTCGCCGCCCAGTTCCTGCTCGGCCTCGGAATTGCGATGCTCTGCGCCCAGGCGATCCGCGGCCGGAATTTCTTCCGGGTGCTGTTTTTCGTGCCGCTGATGGTGACGCCGGTCGGCATCGCCTACACCTTCCGGATGCTGGCGGATATCCAGAAGGGGCCTTTCGCGCCCCTGCTCCAGTCGCTCGGCGTCACCCAGTGGTCCTGGGCGACGGACGCATGGTCGGCGCGGCTTATGGTGCTGGTCGGCGACACCTGGCAGTGGACGCCGTTCATGTTCATCGTCCTGCTCGCGGCGATCGAGAACCAGCCGCGTGACCAGGTCGAGGCAGCCCGCATCGACGGCGCCAACGGCATCCAGATCTTCCGCGACATCACCTGGCCGGCGATCGCCCCGGTCGCGGCGACCATCGTTCTCATCCGCCTCATCGAGGCGTTCAAGATCATCGATCTGCCCAACGTCCTGACCGGCGGCGGTCCCGGCCTCGCCACGGAATCGATGACGCTCCATTCCTTCATCGCCTGGCGGACGCAGGACCTCGGCGGTTCGGCGGCCGTCGGCTACATGCTGCTCTTCGTCTCGACCATCGTCTGCGTGTCGTTCTTCAACTTCATGGTGCGGCCGGCGCGCCGTCTGGAATCATGACCGAAAACCGCTCCCTGATGCGCCGCCTGTTCGAGCCGAAATCGCTCGACCACCAGGCACCGGCCTCCAAGGTCGTCACCTACGGGCTCCTGCTGATCTGGTCGCTGGTCGTCCTGGTGCCGCTCTACTGGGTGCTGATCACCGCCTTCAAGAACGAGGGCGACGTCGCCAACGGCCCCTTCTACCTGCCATTCATCGACTTCCAGCCGAAGACCGATGCCTGGCATTTCATGCTGGTCGAGAACAACACGATCGGCCCCTACATCAACTCGGTTGTGGTGGCGCTTGGCAGTACCTTCCTCGCCATCCTGGTCGGGTCGCTGGCGGCCTATGCGCTGGTCCGTATCCGCTTCCGGGTGAAGCTGGCAATGGTGGCGATCTTCCTGATCCTGCTCGTCGGCGTCATCGTCGCGGTGGCGACCTTCGGCATCCCGTGGGAGATCGCGCTTGCCGTCGCGATAGCGCTCTTCGTCATCGCGCTGTTCACGGTCGGCCGCCGGATGAAGCTCTCGCTCGGCAACAGCGACGTCGAGTTCTGGATCATCTCGAACCGGATCATGCCGCCGATCGTGGCGGTGCTGCCGATCTACATCATGTTCCAGCAGCTCGCGCTGCTCGATACGCAATTCGCGCTGATCGCGACATATATGGCGGTGAACCTGCCGATCGTCGTGTGGCTGACCCGCGACTTCTTCGCCGCGATTCCGATCGACCTCGAGGAGAGCGCCCAGATCGACGGCGCCTCGAAGCTGCGGGTGTTCTTCACCATCGCCCTGCCGCTCGTCCGTTCCGGGCTGGTCGCGACCTTCCTGCTGGTCCTCATCCTCGCCTGGAACGAATATCTGCTCGCCCTCTTCCTGACCAATGCCGACGCCCAGACCATGCCGGTGCTCGTCTCCGCCCAGAACACCACGCGGGGGCCGCAGTGGTGGAACATGTCGGTGCTCATCGTGGTGATGATCGCGCCCGTGATCATCATCGCCACCTTCCTGCAGAAACATATCGCGCGGGGCCTTCTGGTCGGCGCGGTCAAAGGCTAGATCGCATGCGTGTCACGCTCTCCGATATCTACAAGTCCTTCGGCATGGTCGAGGTGGTCAAGGGCCTCGACCTCGAAATCGCCGATGGCGAATTCCTCGTCCTGCTCGGTCCCTCGGGATGCGGCAAGACGACGGCGCTCCGCATGGTCGCCGGCCTCGAATCCGTGACCTCCGGGAAGATTTCGATCGGCGATCGCGACGTGACCGAGGTGCTGCCGAAATATCGCGACGTGGCGATGGTCTTCCAGTCCTACGCGCTCTATCCGCACATGACGGTGGGGAGGAATATCGGCTATCCGCTGAAGCTTCGCGGCGTGCCGAAGGCGGAGCAGGACGTGCAGATCAAGGCCGCCGCCGAGCAGGTGCATCTCGGCGACTATCTCGACCGCTTTCCCCGCCAGCTCTCGGGTGGCCAGCGACAGCGCGTTGCGCTTGCCCGCGCCATCGTCCGGCGGCCGAGCGTCTTCCTGATGGACGAGCCGCTGTCGAACCTCGACGCCAAGCTCAGAAGCTACATGCGCGCCGAGCTCAAGCATCTGCAGAGCGACCTCAGCACCACGACGATCTACGTCACCCACGACCAGATCGAGGCGATGACGCTGGCCCATCGCGTCGCGGTGATGAACCGGGGCGTCGTCCAGCAGATCGCTTCGCCGCGCGAGATCTACGACAACCCCGCCAATCTCTTCGTCGCCGGCTTCATCGGCTCGCCGCCGATGAATACGCTGGAGGGATCGATCGCCGACGGCGCCTTCGTCGCGCCGGAGGGCAAGGTGCGGGTCGGCAATTACGCGCCGCGCGACAAGGTGGTTTTCGGTTTCCGTCCGGAAGATGCGCGGATCGTCGATCCGTCGGAGAGCGACATCCGGGCGAAGATCTATGCTTGCGAGCTGACCGGCAACGAGACCATCGTCACCTGCCAGATGGGCGAGTCCCAGGTCGTGGTTAAGATGGACAAGAACTACGACATGCCGTCGGATACCGTCGTGGCGCTCAGCATCGCCGAGGAGAAGATGTGCCTGTTCGATCCGGAATCCGGCGACCGGATCCCGCGGCCCGCCTGACTCCGCCTACGGATCGAGGCGCCGCAGGAAATCGGCCATCGCGGTCCTGAATCCGGCGACATGTCCATCCCGGTCGGCCGACTTCGAGACGAGAGTGACCATCGTCGCAGCCGGTATCGCCGCGGCAAGCGCCTCCGCGAAGCCGAGCGGATGGACAATGTCATCGGCGGTTCCGAGGACCAGCACAGGCAGGTCGAGCGCGCGAACCTCGTCGACTGAAACCCCGGGCCCGTCACCGGCGATCGCGCCAAGCAACGCGGCGGTTGCGGTGAGGTCAGGGCGATCGAAGAAGCCGCTCAACGAGGCGAGGTTGTCGGGCGCTTCCCTGGCGGCGCGGATAGCGATTTCAGACCGGGCGAAGGCGGCGCGCGCCGAGTCCCGCCCGTGGGTCCGCAGAAGCCCGGCGATCAGCGCGAAGGCCTTCATATTCTCCGGTGCCGGTTCGAAGGTCCAGGCCGGGCGCGCCAGAACCAGGGCGCGGACGAGGTCGGGCCGGCGGACCGCCAGCCTCAGCGAGATCGCCGCGCCCATCGAGATGCCGCCGAAGACCGCGGGGCCGGAGAGGGTCCGTTCGGCGAGCGCGGCGACATCGTCGGCGAAGGTCGCGATCGAAAGGGCCTGATGCGGACCGGCTTCCGACAGGCCCTGCGAGCGGCATTCGAGCGTGATCCGGCGGGCCGGCGGCTCGGACGGGAAGACCTCGGCGACCTGGGCGGCGTCGGCGCCGAGCCCATGCTGGAAGACGACGGCCGGTCCGCCGCCGGCATCCTCGTAGCGGAGGGCGACGCCCTCCCGGTCGAAGGTGGCGAAGGTCATGACGCGTCCGGCGTGGCGATGAGGTCGCGGAGGAAGGCGGCGACGCCCGGTGCCTCGCCGGCATCGAGTCCGTGGGCGATCAATGCGCCATCGAAGCCGGCGCGGCGCAGTTCGGCGAGGTAGTGTGCGTAGTCGAGGACGCCCTGGCCGGCGACGGAGAAGCTGCCGTCGGCGGCGCGGTCCTTGGCATGGGCGATGGCGATGCGGTCGGCGAGGAGGTCGACCGCCCGCGACACGATTATCCGCTGCTCGGCCAGGCTCGCCTGCTCGAACAGGTTGGCGGCGTCGAGGACGATCCGGATGCGGGGGCTGCCGATGTCGTCGATCAGCCGCAGCGCCAGCCCGGCCGAGGAGACGACGTTGGCGAGCTCCGGCTCGATGCCGAGGTCGATGTCGTTCGCCTCGGCGATGGCGAGCGCCGCCTCCATGGCGACCAGCAGGTCGGACCAGGCTTCGGGCGCCGCGTTGTCCGGGTGGGCGCGCCACTGGTCGTCCGGGTCGCGGGTGCCGGTGCAGAGCGTGACGAGCCGGGTCCCCATCGGTCGCGCCGCCCTGGCGAGGATCGCCAGCTTCTCGAGACCGGCGGAGCGCACCGCCGGGTCGGGATGGATCATGTTGAAGGTGCCGGAGAGCGCGGCGATCGCAACGCCTGCGCCGGTCGCAGCCGCGCGGACGGCCTCGATGGCCGCCTCGTCGATCCGGTCGGGGAGCGAGGGCAGCCCGGAGCAGGCCATGTTGTACTGGGTCGTCGAGAAGCCGGCCGCGGCGACGTCGCCGAGGACGGCGCGCGGGTCGCTGCCGGGGAAGGTCTTGGCGAAGATGCCGATCCGCATCACAGGCCCCCCGTCGCTTCGGCGAGCGCGACCGGCCGTCCTTCGCGGACCGAGCGGGCGATGGCGATCATGGCGCGGACCGAGGCGACGCCGTCCTCGGCCGTCGCGGCGGGGGCCGGCTGGCCGGAAAGGACCGCATCGGCGAAGCCCTCGACCTGGCGCCGGTAGAAATGGCCGTCGGCGGCGAGCGGCCGGCAGGAGGTCGCGTCGCGCTCGCGGAAGATGTCGACCTCGCTCGACCTGAAGTACCAGGGATTGAAGGTCCTGGCGACGATGCTGCCGTTCTCGCCATAGGCCTGGAAGCCCTCGTGCCAGTCCATGCGCACCGCGACGGTGAGGTCGAGATGGCCGAGCGCGCCATTGGCGAAGGCGACGTCGACGAACCAGCAGCGGATGCCGGCGCGTTCGCTGTAGCGGGCGTGGACGGTGTCGATCGGGCCGAACAGGAACCGGGCGGTATCGACGAGGTGGCTGCCATGGGCGAGCATCAGATAGCGCTGGCGATCGGCCTTGGGATCGCCGGCCGGTCGGCGCGAGCCGCCGCTGGTGACGATGGTCGGCTGGACCGCGTCGGTCATCACGTAGCGATGGGTCGAGTCGCAGTACCAGGCTTTCAGCGCGACGAGCGCGCCCATCTCCTCCGTGATGAAGTCGCGTGCCGCCTCGATGCCGCCGTCGTAGCGCTTCATGTGGCCGACATGGAAGACGAGGTCGGTGTCGGCGACGGCCGCCGCCACCTGCTCGGCCTCCTCGACGGTCATCGCCATGGGTTTTTCGCAGAGCACATGCTTTCCGGCGGCAAGCGCCCGCAGCGAGGCATCGACATGGAAGGGATCGGACGTGGCGACGATCACCGCGTCGAGGTCGGGATCGGCCAGCATCGCGTCATAGTCGGTGAAGGTGCGCGCCGGCTGGTGGGTGACCGCCATGCGTGCGAGCAGGTCCTCGGCGACGTCGCAGATCGCGTAGAGATCGGCATTCCGCGCCTTGACGCAGGATTCGAAATGCGCCGCCTGGGCGATCTGTCCGGCGCCGAGCACGCCGACGCGAAGCCGTCTTTCGTCCGTCATGAAACCTCCGGGCTGTTGGCAAGCAGATTATCGATCGCCGGGCCCTGGGGCATCGCTCCCATCGCGCCGGAGATTGTCGCCATGACGGCGCCGGCGGCCGAGGCGCGGCGGCCGATCGACGTCAGGGTCGCGGCGTCGAGGCTGGCGATGTCGGCAGCGAGCAGACCGGCCAGCAGGCTGGCGGTGAAGGCGTCGCCACAGCCGACCGTATCGAGGACATCGACGGCGAAGCCGGGAATCGCGACCCTGGCATCCGGGGTGAGGAGGATCGCTCCGGCCGCCCCGCGCGTCACCGCCATCACCTTGAGGCCGGGATGCCAGATGGCCGCGACGCCGGCCCGAATCCCTCTTGTCCCCGACAAGGCGGCGAGCTCTTCCTCGCTGATCTTGACGATATCGGCGGCGGCGACCGCTTCGCGGCCGGTGGCGAGCATCGCCGCCGGATCGCGCCAGACCGCCGGCCTGAGATTGGGATCGGCGGAGATCAGGGCGCCGGCCTCCCGTGCCGCCGCGACCGCGGCGCGCTGGGCGGCGGCGGAGGCGGGCGAGCCGAGCGACAGGGAGCCGGTGTGGAGGACCCGGGTAGTGCCGACGACGTCGAGGTCGAGCTCCTCCACCGCCAGGCTCGCGTCGGCGCAGCCTTCGCGATAAAGGGCGAAGTCGCGGTCGCCCGACGCGTCGAGCGAGACGACGGCGAGTGACGTGGTCTCGAAATCGGCGGTGGCGATCGCGCCGGTGTCGACGCCGGCACCGGCCAGCGTCTCGATCAGGATCTCGCCAAAGCGGCCTGGCCCGACCTTGCTGATCACCCCGGCGCGAAGGCCGAGCCTTGCGACACCGGCCGCGACATTGCCCGGCGCGCCGCCGGGCCGGGCGGCAAAGAGGATGTCGCTACCCGACCGGCCGGCCGGGATGAGGTCGATCACCAGCTCTCCCAGCGCCACCACGTCGAAGCGCGAAGAAGGGCCCTGGTCGCTCATGGCATCGGTTTTCCGGGGGGCCGGCGCGGAAGTGCGGCCGGCCTGGGCTCAGGCGAAATCGGGGTTGTCGACGAGCGTCGGCTTGCCGCCCTTGTCGACGACCAGCTTGCGCATGCCACGCTCGCGGATCGTCCCGTAATCGTGGCCGGCATCGGTCGCGCAGAACCAGACGAAGACCAGCTTCTCGTCGCCGGTATTGATGCTGCGATGCGCCCATTCCGGCGGGATGAAGGCGCAGACGCCGGGCTTCATCTCGACGGTGCGGACCTCGCCGTCGCGGGATTCGAGGAGGAGGAGGCCCTGGCCGGATTGGGTGTAATAGCCCTCGCCGCAATCCTTGCGCTCGTGGAAGTGGCCGCGGGTCATGAAATATTCGTCGCCGATCTTGCCGGGCATCATGATCGTGGTGCCGAAGGCGATGTCGCACTCTTCCTTGCGGTAGTCGACGACCTCATAGGCGACCGGATCGCCGGCCGCGACGGCCTTGTCGAAGGCCGCCGTGTCGCGGAAAAGCCCGCCCAGCTCGCTGAGCTTCTTCGTGTAGCGGCCGGTTGACGGGGTGACCTCGCCGCTGAGGCCATCGATTGCGACACCTTCGGGAAACAGCATGGAATTCCTCTTCCTCTATCGTGGCTATGGGCTAGGTCCGGGCGGCTGGCGTGTCAACCGGCAATCAGCCGTTAGACGGGTTTTCAGGAGGCGATGACGCCGTCGTCCCTGAGGTGGCCGATTTCGGAGCTGCCGAGGCCGAGAATATCGGCGAGCACGGCCTCGGTATCGGCGCCGAGGCGCGGGGCCTCGCCGGACGGATGGGGCGCCTCGCCGGGAAAGTCCGCCGCGGCCCCGGGGGTCGGATAGGCGTCGCCGCCCTGATGCGAGACCTGAGGCATGGCCTCGGCATGGACGGCGAAGCGGTCGGTGGCGACGGCCGCCTCATGGACGCTGCGATAGGGCGCCCAGCAGACGCCGGTCCCCTCGAACAGCGCGGCGAGCTCGGCCTCGCTGCGGGCGTCAATGGCGGCCTCGACAAGCGGGAAGAGTGCCTCGCGATGACGATACCGCTCGCCCTCGTCGTCGGTGAAGGAGGCGCCGAGCGACGATTCCAGCGCGGCGACCTGGTCGCCGAGGCCGAGTGTCCGGACGAGGTCGCGCCACTGCCGGGCGGTGATCGCGACGATCATCAGGCGGCGACCGTCGGCGGTGACGAAATCGCGACCGAAGGCACCGAACAGGTCATTGCCCTGGCGGGGACGGTCGGCGCCGGCAAGCAGCACCTCGGCGAGCTGGCCGAGGTGGCCGAGGGTCGCCGCGGCGAGATCGCCGAGCGGCAGGCGTATCTCGCGTCCCGCGCCGGTCTCGCGGCGGGCATGGTGGGCGGCGAGGAGCGCAAAGGCGCCGTAGGCGCCGGCCATCAGGTCCCAGGTCGGCAGGACGCCGTTGACCGGCGAATCGCCGAGCGCGGCCGGGCCGGTCATCATCGGGATACCCATCGCGGCGTTGACGGTGTAGTCGACGGCCGGCGTGCCGTCGCGCCAGCCCATGATGCGGAGCGTGACGATGTCGGGCCGCAGCGCCGCCAGCGCGGCGTGTGACAGGAAGCCGTCGGGCGGGAAATTGGTGACGAAGAGGCCGGCATCCGGTCCGGGGGCGGTGGCGAGCCGTTGTGCGAGTTCGCGGCCTTGCGGCTGGCGAAGGTCGATGGCGACCGATTTCTTGCCCTTGTTGAGGCCCTGCCAGTAGAGGCTGTCGCCCGCCGCCGTCTTTGGCCAGCGCCGCCGGTCCGGGCCGCCGCCAAGCGTGTCGATGCGGATCACCTCGGCGCCGAGCTGCGCGCAATGAAGCCCGCAGGACGGGCCGGCGACGAAGGACGCCGCCTCGACGATGCGCAGCCCCTTGAGCGGCGGCGCCATCAGCCGAGCGCCCGCCGCTGCAGCTTGCCGTTGACGTTGCGCGGCAGCGACTCGACGAAGAAGACCTGCTTCGGCCGCTTGTAGGCGGCGAGGCGGCCGCCGGCATGGGCGAGGACCCGGTCGGCGTCGATGCCGCTGCCCGGCCGGGCCACGACATAGGCGGCGATCACCGACAATGTGTCATCGACGCGATGTTCGGTCACCGCCACCTCGGCCACTCCCGGGCAATCCGCCAGCGCCGCCTCGACCTCGAGCGGCGACACGCGGAAGCCGCCAGCATTCATGATGTCGTCGGCGCGGCCATGGTACCAGACATAGCCGTCGTCATCGAAGGCGGCGAGGTCGCCGCCGACGAACCAGTCGCCGCGGGTGGTCGCGGCGTCCTCCTCCGGGCGGTTCCAGTAGCCGAGCATCAGGCCGGGGTCGGAACGGTGGATGGCGAGGAGCCCGGTCTCGCCTGTGGGAAGCGGCGTGTCGTCGCCGTCGACGGCGAGGATCGCGATGCGCCGTGTCTGTTGCGGCTTGCCGGCGCTGCCCGGCCGGACCGGGACCGACGGGCCGGAGGAGATGAAGGTCGAGCATTCGCTCATGCCGAGCGACTCGTAGAGCGCCCGGCCGGTCGCGGCGCGCCATTGCTCGAGGATCGACGGGTGCATCGCCTCCCCGGCGCAGAGGCAGTGGCGGATGGTGGCGAAATCGGCCGGGTCGAGCGCGGCATGCTTGAGCATCTGGCGGTAGAGCAGCGGTACGGCGGCGAAGAGCGTCGCGCCGGCGAGCCGGATCAGCCGCGGCCAGACCTGGATGTCCTGGGGGCCGTTATAGAGCACCGCCGCCGCGCCGACCGACCAGGGGTCGAGCAGGCCGACGCCGAGCGTGTAGCTCCAGTTGAAGGTGCCGGCATGGAGCATGACGTCGTCGCCACCGATCGCCTGCCAGTCGCGGTGCATGGGGATGCGCCCGAGCGCGACCCGCTGGGCATGGACGACGCCTTTCGGCCGGCCGCTCGTGCCCGAGGTGTAGATCATGTAGGCGGGGTCCCCGGCCGCCGTGTCGGCATAGCCGGGGCGCGGGTCCGACCGACGCAGGCGGTCGATCGCAGCGGTGTCGAAGACCTTCGCCGCGACACCGGCGAGCGGGACGACGAGGCCGTCATCCATGGCGATGCCGGCGGCGCCCGAGTCGGCGAGGAGGAAGGCGATGTCCCTTTCGGTCAGCATCGACGAGACGGGAATCGGGACAAGGCCCGCCGCGATCGCGCCGTAGAAGAGGAGCGCGTAGCTGCTGTTATTGGGGAGCCGCAACAGCAGCCGGTCGCCGGGAGCGAGCCCGGCCTCCTCCAGCCCGGCGGCGACGCCGCGGACCGCCCGGTCAAGGTCGCCATAGGTCCAGTATTCGGCGGCCCCGGGTCCGGCGGCGACGTCGCCGACGACGGTCAGGGCGACCTTGCCGGGCTGCGCCGCGGCCGACTGTTCGAGGCAATGGCGGGCGAGGTTGAACCGCTCGGGAATCGGTATGCGGCCCGGCATGGCCTAGCGCTGGAACCGGTCGGCGATATGTACCATGCCCTGCACGATCCAGCCGCCGTCGACCACCAGGACCTGCCCGGTGATGTAGCTCGCCCTGTCGCTGGCGAGGTAGACGATCGGTTCGGCGATCTCGTGCGGTTCGGCGAGCCGCCCCATCGGGATTCGCTCGGTCTGCCACTCACCGCGAATCGAGCCATCCTTGAGGCCCTGCTCGACCAGCTTGGTGCGGGTCGAGCCGGGGGCGACGGCGTTGACCCGGATATTGGCCATCGCGGTCTCGGTGGCGTAGACGCGGGTCAGGCTCTCGATGCCCGCCTTGGCGGCGCTGTAGGGGCCACGGCCGGGAATACCGACATGCGCCGCCGTCGAGGCGACGCTGACGATCGCGCCGCCCTTGCCGCGGGCGCGCATGCGGGAGATCGCCTGGGCGGAGCAGAGGAACATGCCGGTCAGGTGGGTGTTGAGGACGAGATGCCAGTCCTCCGGCGACATGTCCTCGGCGAGATCGACACGCTGCACCCCGGCATTGTTGACCAGCACGTCGATCTGACCGGCGTCGCGGTCGATGCGCGCGAAGGCGTCGGCGACGCTTGCCGCATCGCCGACGTCGGCGGTGAGATAGGTGACGCCCTCGCGCGCCTCGTCGGGATCGCCGAGATCGAGCGAGAAGACCGTGGCGCCCTCCGCGACCAGGCGTTGCGCCACGGCGTCGCCGATTCCACGCGCGGCACCGGTAATCGCCGCGACCTTGCCGGAGAATTCACCGGGCATCGCTTCCTCCCTGTCAGGCGTCAATACATCAGCCAGCCGCCGCTGACATTGATGGTCGCGCCGGTTATGTAATCCGCGTGGTCGGAGCCGAGGAACAGAACGGTGCCGGCGAGTTGCGACGGCCGCGCGAGATAGCCGAGCGGAATCTGGGCGGCGACCGCGGCGAGACCCTCCTCGTCCATGCCGCTCCGCATCATCGCGGTGTCGGCGGCGCCGGGCGAGACGGCGTTGACGGTGATGTTGTGCGGCGCCAGCGACCGTGCCAGCCCGCGGGTCATCGAGACGATGCCGCCCTTGGTCGCGGCATAGGCGACCGAGCCGCCAAAGCCGCCGCTCTGCCAGCCCTGGGCGGTGAAGTTGATGATCCGGCCGCCGCTGCCCTGGTCGCGCATCGCCCTCGCGGCCGCCTGGGCAAGGAAGAAATTGGCCTTGAGGTTGATCTCGTGCTGGAAATCCCAGTCTTCCTCCGAGACGTCGAAGACCGACGGCCGGCGGACGAGCACCGCCGCGGTCTGGACCAGTATGTCGAGGGAGCCGAAGGCGTCGGCCACCTTGTCGATCAGCGCGGCGTGGCCGCCGACCGGCCGGAGGTCATAGGCGATGCCGAGATGCGGGCCCCCGTCCATTTCCTCGACGACGGCAGCGACCCTGTCCGCATCGAGATCGACGGCGGCGACGCGCGCCCCGACACTGCCGAAGGCGAGCGCGACTTCGCGACCGATTCCACCGGTCGCGCCGGTCAGCAGGACTGATTTGCCCTTGAGGCCCGCGCCGAGATCGAATGTCATCTTTTCCTTCCCCCTCAACGACCGTCGGGCGGCGCAACGACGGTCTGTTCCCCGACGAAGCAGGACTGCGCCTCGCCGATGAAGAGCTTGCGGTCGGCGACCAGCATCGACAGGTAAGGCTCGGTCGCGAAGGCTTCGTGCGCCGCCTCGATCGAGTCGAACCAGACCTCGCCGACCCCGTCCCAGGCCGCCTCCTCCGGCGTCCAGCTCTTGACCCGGCCGAAGCGCAGGCCGCGCAGTCCCGGAAGCTGGCGGACGATATCGGCATGCGGGCCGGTCCAGTGGGCGTAGAAGGCCTCGGGAGTCATGCCCTGCTTGCGGCGGAGGAAGCTGATCCGCTTGATCATGCCGCGGCTCCCGGCTTTGCCGGCTGGTAGAATTCGAGGGTGATGCCGTCGTGGATTCTCAGGTAAGCGGCCCGCGCGCCCTTGTTGGGCCCGCCGTCGATGTCGATCGGGCCTTCCGGCACGATCGGCGTCGCGCCGGCATCGACCGCCTTCCGCCAGGCGACCGCCGCGTCGTCGACCTGAAGGCAGAGATGGACGTTGCCGGGATTGGCGGTCCGGTCCGAATTCTGCTCGCGGTCGGCTACCTGGTAGTCGAGGAGCTCCAGCGTGTTGCCGCCGGGCAGGTCGATGAAGGCGGCCTTGATCGTCACCCCCGGATAGCCGACATGCTTGCCGAGATAGGGCCGATCGAGAAGCGTGCGCCAGCGCGCGCGCACGCCGAGAAAGGCTTCCCAGAAGGCGAGCGCGGTGTCGAGGTCGGCGACGCTCATCCCGACGTGATGGAGCCCGGTGGCGCTCGCGGCTTTGCCTGCGACTGTCATCCTGCCTGTCCTCAGATCCGGAAGATGCGCTCGGCGTTGCCGGAGAACATCTTCACCTGATCGTCCCTCGGAAAGCCCGAGATGATCGCGGCATAGGCGTTGATCACGTCGGGATAGGAGCTGAACATCCGGTCGACCGGCCAGTTGGTGCCGAAGACGACGCGATCGACGCCGAAGGCCTCGATGCTGCCGAGCACGTAGGGCCGGATCGACTCCACCGTCCAAAGCGGGTCGCACATGCCGAGGCCGGAGATCTTCATCATCACGTTGGGCGACTCGGCCATGATGTCCATCGCCGCCCGCCATTGCCGGAAGCTCTCCGGATCGCGCGCCATCGGGATCGCGCAATGGTCGACGCAGATGACGATGTCCGGGAAGGTCCTGGCGAGATCGAGAATGTCCGGCGCCAGCTCGACGCGGGTATCGATGCAGGAGACGAGGTTGCGGGGGCCGAGCTCGGCGAAGCCCTTCCGCCAGGCATCGTCGATGAGGTAGTGGCCCTCGCCGAAATTCCGGATGCCGCGGACGTTGGGATACTGGAGATGCCGGTCGAGGACGTCCGCCGCGTCGGGCCTCGCCAGATGGCATTCGGCGACGATGCCATGCGGATAGCCGGTCTCGTCGGCGAAGGCCTGCAGCCAGATCGTCTCGTCGACCGGGTCCGGCGTGTTGACCGCGGCCTGGACGTGGATCGCCTTCGGGACGTTCGAGAAGCGGATCTCGGCGAGATAGTCCTTGATGAAATAATGCTGCGACTTCAGCGGATCGGTGTCGGGAAGGAAGCCATGGACTGCGTCCGGCTCGAGCCACCCGTAGCGGAGCGTCGGGTGCTTCATGTCGTGGAGGTGGAAATGGGTGTCGACGAAGGCGAGTTCGGCCATGCTGAAAATCCTCCCCGGCAAGAAGCGGCGCTTCCTGAACGACGCCTTCCCCTCGCCGATCGTCGCATGCGGGCCGTCCGCCGTCAGGCGGAGACCGACGCGGGTGCGACAGAATAATATCGTTTCAATCCTAACAGGGAGCGTGGCGATGTTCAAGATCGGGACCGCCGCGGCACGGAGCCGCCGAACCGTACCATGCGTGCCTCGGCATCCGTGGGTGGCTGACGCGCCGGAAACGATGAAAGCGTGGCCCGGCGGCGCGGGATGGCGGGCGGGATCGCGCGTGCCGAAGCTGTCCTCGACCCGGCCGGAGGTCATGAATTCAGCGGAATTCCCTACGGAATGGCCACGGCGTGGGGCTTGCGATCCCGGCGAGGCCGAACCGCAATGACCCTGCCGGGCATCTCTGCAAGGGCAACTACCTGGCCCGCCGACATGCCTGAGGCCACATCCGGCGGGAAACACCCTGCGGCTGCCCTCCAGCGACGCGGAGCGGCCAAATCTGCAAAACAAAAGGGCTTGCGCGCCACGATAACGTTTCAATATAGTCGAGCCCACGAAAGGGACGGGATTTTCGATGCGGGAGGAAGACCGCAAACGGGCTGTCGTGACCGGCGCCGCAAGCGGCATCGGCAAGGCGGTGGCGCTGAGGCTGGTCGAGGAAGGCTGTGCGGTGCTCGCGGTCGATCTCGACGGCGCCCGGCTTGCCGCGCTCGCCGCCGAAGGCTGCGACACCAGGGTCGTCGACGTCGCCGATCAGGATCAGCGCGAGGCGCTTGCCGCGTCGGTCGAAGGCTTCGACTATCTCGTCAATTCGGCCGGGATCATCCGCATCATGCCGATCTTCGAACTGACCGTCGAGGACTGGCGGCAGGTCCAGACGGTCAACGCGGAGTCGATCTTCTTCCTCTGCCAGAAGATCGGCCCGCGGCTCCGGCCCGGCGGCGCGATCGTCAATCTTTCGTCGAGCTCGGCGAAGCTCGCGACGTCGACCGACGTCGCCGCCTATGCCGCCTCCAAGACGACGATCCTGTCGATCACCCGGTCCTTCTCCTATGCGCTGGCCGACCGGCCGGTCCGGGTCAACGCCATCTGTCCCGGCATTGTCGAGACCGAGATGCAGGAGAAGTTCCTCGCGGAGGTCGCCGGCCACCGCAACACGACGGCGGCCGATTTCGACGCCCTGCGCAAGAAGGGCGTGCCGCTCCAGCGCGGCGCCAGCGCCGAGGAATGCGCCGGCGCCATATGGTTCCTGCTTTCGGACGAGGCTGCGTACATGACCGGGCAGGCCATCAACTTCACCGGCGGCCTGGTCAACTGGTGAGAACAGGGAGGAAGGAATGAAAAAGCCGACAGTGGTGCGCGCCACCGGGCTCGGCCACCCCGAGGGCCCCTATGAGCTCGATGACGGGCGGGTGATCTACGCCAACACCTACAGGAGCGAGATCGGCTACTGGGATCCGAAGACCAACGAGCAGGGCACCTATGCCTTCGTCGGCGGCGGCCCGAATGCCTGCATGCTCGGCACCGACGGCGCGGTCTATTCGACCCAGACGCCGACTGTCGGCGCCTGGGTGGCGCCGGAGCACCGCCCGCCGTCGATCCAGAAGACGACGCCGGACGGCAAGGTCGAGATCCTCGTCACCGAGGCCGATGGCGTCAAGTTCGACGGACCGAACGACCTGACCTTCGGCCCGGACGGCAAGCTCTATTTCACCGATTCCGGCGACTGGGCGCCCGACACCAAGCATCATCCCGGACGCATCGTGATGGTCGAGACGAACGGCGTCGCCAGGATTCTCGAGGAGCTCGACCACGTCTATCCGAACGGCATCGTCGCCGAGCCGGACGGCTCGCTGGTCTGGGTCGAATCCTATAACCGCCGCGTCATCCGCCGGACGCCGGACGGCACCAAGACGACCCTCTGCACGCTGCCCGAGAACCATATCCCGGACGGCTTCAAGATCGACGAGAAGGGCGACTTCTGGATCACCACGGTGTCTTCGGGCGGCGTCGACCATGTCGGCAAGGACGGCACGCTGATCGATTTCCTCGAGGTCGGCGTCACCCCGCTCAATTGCTGCTTCGGCAAGGGCGGCAAGCTCTTCGTCGCGGACATGGGGCCGTTCGACGTGACCGGCGCGGCGATGACCGGACAGCTCGTCGAGGTCGACCTCGGTATCGAAGGCATGCCGCTCTTCCGCGGCGCAATCGGGTAAGGCGCGAAAGATGAAGATTGCCAAGGTCGAAGCCATTCCGGTCAGCTACCCGGAACCGAACGACTTCAACGCGCTGCGCCATCTCTGCCTCGCCAAGATCACGGCCGACGACGGCCAGGTCGGCTGGGGCGAATCGATCACCCAGTTCCCGGAAGCGAACTTCGCCGCCAGGGCGATCATCGAGGGCATGGCGCCCAACCTGATCGGCAAGGATCCGGTCGAGACCGAGGCGCTGTGGCGGCAGAACAAGCAGCAGGCCTGGTGGTACGGCTATCATGGCGGCATCGCCTCCTATGCGACAGCCGCGATCGACATCGCGCTTTGGGACCTCAAGGGCAAGGCGCTCGGCCGCAGCGTCCTCGACCTGCTCGGCGGCTGCGTCCACGAGAAGCTGCCGGCGATCGCCTCCTGCCATGCCCATTACGAGTCGATCCCCGACATGGCGGAGGAGACCGCCGAGTGGATCGCCACCGGCCTGCAGGGGCTCAAGACCGGCTTCGGCAAGCGCGGCAACGCCAACCTCGGCTACGAGCACGACCGCGACGTCGCCTATGTCAAGGCGATGCGCGAGGTGCTCGGTCCCGACCGGATGCTGATGATCGACAACGGCATCAACATCAAATGGGACGTTACCGACGCCGTCCGCCGCGCCCGGGATATGGAGGAATTCAATCTCGACTGGATCGAGGAGCCGCTCGGCGCCTGGGATCCGGAGGGCTATGCCAACCTGCGGGCCAAGACGACGACCCGCATCGCCTACGGCGAGCGCGAATGGACGCTCGAGCAGTTCGAGCGGATCCTCGCCACCGGCACCGTCGACGTGATCGGCGTCGACCCCGGCCGGGCCGAGGGGATCACCGGCTTCAAGAAGATCACCGAACGCTGCGAATTCTATCGCCGCCAGGCCAATGCCCATGCCTGGTCATCGGCGATCGTCACCGCCGCGAGCCTTGCCATCTCGTTCAACTCGCCGTCGTGCAAGCTGTTCGAGTTCAAGCCGCTGCGCAATCCGATGCAGCACGACCTCGTCGAGAAGCCCTTCGAGCAGGTCGACGGCTGGGTCTACCCGCCACAGGGGCCCGGCCTCGGCATCGAGGTGATCGAGGACGTGGTCGAGGGCTATCGCAGCGAAAAGGTCCTCGGGATGGCGTGAGGCAAGGCCGTCACGCCGCAACGCGCGGCGCCCGCAGGCTCCGGTCCGGCGATGGACGGAGAGGCGGTGCCGGAGGGGAATGTGAAGGCGCCGCGAGGCGCATCCTGATGATGTCAGCGTAACACCAGGGAGGAACCCATGAGACAATCCGTACGTCGTGTTCTTTTCGCAGCGGTCGGCTCGACCGCTGTCGCCATGGCCGGGGCAAGCCTTGCCCAGGACAGCGAGAGCCAGATTCCGACCGCCGGCGAGAAGGTCGAAGGCGCCCCCTTCGAGGTCAAGCGGGACTGGGGCACGTTCAAGCTCGCCGACCGGATCGCCGAGAAGGTGAAGGCCGGCGAGACAATCAACTACGTCTTTTCCTACCAGGCTTCGGGCATTCCGCTCTTCTCGCCGCAATACCAGCTCGGCTTCGAGATGGGCTGCGAGCTGGGCAACGCCATCTATCCGATGGAATGCGCGTCGATCGCCCCGGTCCAGAACGACCCGAACCAGCAGGTCTCCCAGATCGAGGCGAAGCTCGCCACCAACGAGATCGACTGCATCAGCATCGAGCCGGTAAGCTCCGACGCGATGACCGCGATCACCAACCGGATGATGGACGAGGGCATCCCGGTCTTCACCGCCGGCGTCACCTCGCGCGGCCACGAATTCACCAACTTCACCCAGGTGCCGATGAAGGAAGGCACCTATGCCGCCGAGACGGTGCTGAAGTGGATCAAGGACAACGGCAAGGACGACATCAAGGTCTTCGCGGTCTCGGGTGGCGATCCCACCCAGTTCTGGGCCCAGGGCCGGATGAAGGGCTTCCATGACACGATCATGGCCGCCATTCCCGATGCGACCTTCGTCACCACCGAGGAGAATGGCCTCAACACCAGCTACGAGCCGGGCAAGACCTTCGACATCTACCGCTCGTTCCTGACCGCCAACCCGAATGTCCAGTTCATCCAGAATGTCGACATCGGCGCCGAGCATGCCGACCGCGCCATCGAGAGCCTCGGCCTCGAGGGCAAGGTCTACACCATCGGCTGGAACTCCTCGAAGGGCCAGCTCGACGCGATCGAGAAGGGCATCCAGGTCGCCCTGTTCGACCAGCGCTGGCCCGACCAGGCGGCGTTCGGCGGACCGGCCTGCGCCGAGTTCCTGAAGAACGGCGTCATCCTGCCCAACACCCAGACCCTCAAGGCGGTGACCGCCGACGGCGTCGAGCAGGCCCGCGCCGAGCTCAACAAGGTGCTTGGCGAATAAGCCCGCGGCAATGACGGGGCGGGTCGCTTCCGGCGGCTCGCCCTGACTATTTGGAGTGACGAGGACAGGATGGCTCCGACCGATACCCCCCAGACCACGGCCACGCACGGACCCGGCATAAGGGCGGCCGGCAGGGCGACCGTGGACGTCGCGCTGCGGGTCGGCGGGTTGTTCGCCGCGGTGATCGTCGTCGCCATCATCTTCATCATCATCAACCCGGCCTTCGCCAATCCCAATCTCGCCGTCTCGGTGCTGCGCTCGATGAGCTCGGTGGCGATCATGGCGATGGGCCTGACGCTGGTCATCGTCGTCGGCGAGATCGACCTCTCCTTCGGGGCGATGTACGGCCTCGCGGCGAACTCGCTGGCGGTGATGTGGATCGTCGGCGGCGTGCCGGTCTACCTCGCCATCCCGCTGGTGCTGTGCATCGGCGCCGTGGTCGGGCTGTTCAACGGCGTGCTGGTCACCAGCATCAAGATACCGTCCTTCATCGTCACGCTGGGCAGCTACAACCTGCTCTACGGGCTTTCGCTGTGGGTGACCAATTCCGGCACCTTCAACCCGGTCTATCCGCCGCCCGGCTCGACCATGGACCAGGGCCAGCTCGATTTCTTCATCGGCCTCACCCAGAACATCGGCGCCTACCGGCTGTCGATCGAGGTCTTCTGGATGATAGGCATCGCGATCGTCGTCGGCTTCCTCCTCCACCGCACGCTGTTCGGCTTCCGGCTGACCGCGATCGGCGGCAACCCGACCGCCGGCCAGCTCGCCCGGCTGCCGGTCAAGCGCTACAAGATCCTCGCCTTCGTGCTCTGCGGCGTGCTCGCCTCGATCGCCGGCATGCTCGACTTCTCCTTCATCCAGACGACCCAGCCCGACATCGGCCTGTCGCAGACCTTCCCGGTCTTCGCCGCGGTGATCATCGGCGGCGCCAGCCTCACCGGCGGCAAGGGCACCATCATCGGCACGCTTGGCGGCGCGCTGCTGCTCGCCGAGCTGCAGATCGGCCTAGCGCTGCTCTCGCCCGGGCCGCACGTCCAGCAGATCTTCCTCGGCGCGGTGACCATCGGCGCGGTGGCGCTCGACCTCTTCCTCACCCGGATCCGCAAGAGCAGGGCGGCATGACCGACGTCCTGGAAAAGGGCATCTCGCTTCGCGGCGTCACCAAGACCTACGGATCGACCGTCGCCCTCGCCCAGCTCGACCTCGACCTCCGTCCCGGCGAGGTGCTCGGCGTCGCCGGCCCGAACGGCGCCGGCAAGTCGACCCTGGTGCGGATGATCGCCGGCGAGGAGCGCCCGACCCTCGGCACCCTGACCTTCGACGGGCGGCCATGGTCGCCCTCGGTCGAGTGGCAGGCGGTGGCGGTCGTCCACCAGGAGCCGCAGCTCTTTCCCAACCTCACCGTCGCCGAGAATGTGATGGTCGGCCGCGAGGCGAGCGGCACCCGGCGGCCGAAGCTCGGGGCGGCCGACGCGGCGGTGATGGAGGCGCTCGGCATCGGCGACCTGCGCAATCGCGCGCTCGAGGATTGTTCGCTCGCCACCCAGCAGCGCACCGAGATCGCCCGCGCGGTCGCCCGCGCCGCCAGGGTCTTCCTCTTCGACGAGCCGAACTCGGCCCTGACCGCCAAGGAGTCGGACGAACTTTTCCGCGAGATCCACCAGCTTGCCGACAGCGGCCGCATCGTCGTGCTGATCACCCATCGCCTCGAGGACCTCGTCGAGCAATGCAAGCGCGTCGCGGTGGTGCGCGACGGCCGCGTCCGCACCATCCTCGAGGGCGAGGCGCTGACCGAGGAGGGCCTCGCCCGCCAGCTCGTCGTCGATGCGACGGTGACGGTGGCGACCGACACCGCGAGCGGCGCGACGCGCGATCCGAACGCGCCGCCGGTCTTCGCGACGCGCGGCTGGACGCTGCCGGGCGTCTTCAGCGACATCACCCTCCATGGCGCGCCGAACGAGATCGTCGCGCTGATGGGCGTCGAGGGATCGGGCGCGCGCGAGCTGCTGCGCTCGCTCGCCGGCCTCGAAGGCTGCGGCGGCGCGCTGACGATCAACGGCGTGGCCGGCACCGAGGCCATCGACCGCTTCACCGCCTATGTCCCGGCGACCCGGCAATTCAGCCTCTATTCCAACTACACCGTCGGCGAGAACCTGCTGGTCCGCCTCGGCCGGCCGGAGATTGCCGGCGCCGCCTTCGCGCTCAGGAAGCGGCAGATGAAGACGCTCGCGGAGGACGCGGTGAAGCGCTTCATGGTCAAGACCGGGTCGATCACCCAGCCGATCCGGTCGCTGTCCGGCGGCAACCAGCAGAAGGTCGCGATCGCCCAGGCGCTGAACTGCTCGCCGAAGCTCCTGCTGCTCGAGGAGCCGACCCGCGGCGTCGACATCCATTCGAAGAGCGAGATCTACCGGCTGCTCGAGACCTTCGCGGCCGAAGGCAATTCGGTCGTGATGTTCTGCACCGAGGTGCTGGAGATCTACGAGGCCGCCCACCGCGTCCATGTCGTCTCGGAGGGGCGGCTGTCGCCGCCGTTGGCGATCGCCGACTATGATCATGTCGAGCAGCTGGCGACCGACATCACCCGGCTGGAGGGCGAGCAGCGGGGCGGGGCCGTCGCGGCGGCCGAATAGGCCGCGATCCGGGGTCCTGGCCGGATTCCGGAGCCGGATTGAACCGATTACACGTCCGATATTTTCGCGAAACTTATGGTGGTTTGCCGCCGCGAGTTCCAGCTTGACTCGAACTTTGGAAACGATATTTTCGTTTCAAGCGCAAGGAAATGATGCCCAGAGAAGGCATTGGCGGCCGTCAACGCATGGTCCGCCAGCGCGGGGAGGAGAACCGGATGCGGGGCCTGAAGGGCAAGGTTGCGGTCGTAACCGGCGGGGGTTCCGGCATCGGCCGGGCGGTCGCGGAGCGGCTGGCCGAGGAGGGATGCCGTGTCGCCGCCCTCGACTGGAACCAGGACAACGTCGAGGAAGCGGTCGCCGGCATGGTCGCCGCCGGAGGCGAGGCGATCGCCCTCAAGGCCGACGTCGGCGACGAGGCGGCGGTCGCCGCGGCCTTCGGGACGATCGTCGAGCGGTTCGGCGCGGTCGATGTCGTCTGCTCCAATGCCGGCATCTTCACCGCCGAACGCGACGGCAAGGTCGCGGACCTGCCCAAATCGGTCTGGGACGAGATCGTTGGCGTCAATCTGACCGGCATGTTCCACACCTGCAAATACGGCATCGCGGCGATCAAGGAGACCGCCGGCAAGGGCGCGGTGGTGCTGACCGGGTCGCCGACCGGAATCCTCGGCTGCACGCCCGCGAGCACCGCCTACTCATCCAGCAAGGCCGGCGTTCATGGCCTCGCCCGGATCATGGCGGTGGACTATGCGCTGGAGGGGATCCGGGTGAATGTCGTGATCCCGGGATTCACGCTGTCGCCGCTGGTGCGCGAGCTGGTCGCCGACCCGGAGGTCTACGAGTGGAACGTCAAGAATATACCGATGCGGCGCGGGGCCGAGCCGGACGAGATCGCGGGCGCGGTCGCGTTCCTTGCCTCCGATGACGCGTCATACATGACCGGATCCTTCATCACGGTCGACGGCGGGCTGACCGCTGTCTGAGCGTGGGAAGTCTACGGCGGGACGGGTGGTTACCCGAGTCGCCGGTGGTAACGGGAATAAGCAAGACCATCAAAAACTCGGGAGGAACGACGTGCATAGATACAAGATAGCGATGGCGGCGACCCTGCTCGCCTCCGCCGCAGCCATCGCGCCGGCCGCGGCTGAAGACATCACCCTCGGCTTCGTGACCCATGCCCAGGGCAACCCCTTCATCCAGCAGATCATCGACGGCGCCGAAGCCGCCGCCAAGGATCTCGGCGTCGAGCTCGAAGTCGCGCAGCAGCCGGGCAGCCAGGCCGAGGGCCAGCTCAAGCTCACCCAGAACTTCGCCAATGCCGGCGCCCAGGGCGTGGCCACCTCGATCCAGGGCGAGGCGATGACCCGCGGCCTCAACGAGCTCGTCGAGGCGGGCGTGCGGATCGTCCAGTTCAATACGCTGTCGACCAACATCAACGCGCCTTATGTCGGCGAGAAGTCGGTGGAGAGCGGCCGCGTCCTCGGCAGGATGATCGTCGACAAGCTCGGCGGCGCCGATGCCAAGGGCACGGTGATCGTCGGCATCTGCTTCCCCGGCATCCAGGTGCTGGAGAACCGCTCGCAGGGTGTCCAGGAATCGCTGAAGGCGGCCCCCGGCCTCAACGTGCTCGGGCCGTTCGACGTGAAGGTCTCGGAGGTCGAGAACTACAATCGCTGGGAACAGCTCTATGCGGCGAACCCCGAAGCGGTGGCGATGATCGGCCTCTGCGCGCCGGACATTGCCAGCCTCGGCAAGCTCAACGCCGCCAATGGCGACAAGTTCGTCGCCGGCGGCTACGACCTGACCGAGCCGAACCTCAAGGCGATCCAGGACGGCCACGCCTTCGTCTCGATCGGCCAGAGCGCCTTCGTCCAGGGCTACCTGCCGGTCGCCCTCATGGTCGACGCGATCAAGAACGACAAGCCGCTCGAGGTCGGCTTCTACGATGCCGGCGCGCAGATCGTGACCGCTGACACCGTCGACATGGGCAACGGCCTGCCGCCGATCAGCTTCGAGGAGGCGATCAGGCTCGCCGGCGATCCGGCCGCCACCGCCGAATACTACAAGCCGTGGACCGAGAAGGTCTCTGCCGACCCGACCGCCGGCATGCAGCCGATCGCGGCGGAAGCCGAATAGTCCGGGTCTGAACCCCGCGGTTGAATTGGGGAGGGCGGTCCAGCGGATCGCCCTCCTGCCATGAGGACCGACCGATGCCGGGCGACATCCTGATCGAGGTTCGCGAGCTCACCAAGCGCTACGGCGGCGTGGTGGCGCTTGCCGACATGAACCTCACGGTCGAGCGCGGCACGGTCCATGCCGTGGTCGGCGAGAACGGCGCCGGCAAGTCGACGCTGATGAAGATACTCGCCGGCGCGGTCCATCCCGATTCCGGCACCATCAAGGTCGGCGGCGAGACGGTGGCCTTCGATTCGCCCAACGACGCCCGCAAGCGCGGCATCGGCATCGTCTACCAGGAGCTCAGCCTGTTTCCCGAGCGCTCGGTGCTCGCCAACCTCTACGTCAACCGCGAGCCCGCTGCCTTTGGCATCGTCTCGACGCGGAAGATGGAGGCGGAAAGCCGCGATATCCTCGACCGGCTCGGTCTTCACGTCGAAGTCGATGCGCCGGTCGGCCGGCTTTCGATCGGCGAGCGCCAACTGGTCGAGCTTGCCCGCGTCCTCCTCGAGGAGCCGCAACTGATCATCCTCGACGAACCCAACTCAGCGCTGAACGAGCGCGAGACGCAGCGGCTCTTCGCCGTGCTCCGCCAGCTCTCGGCCCGCGGCCATACCATGCTCTATGTCTCGCACCGGCTGGAGGAGGTCTTCGCCATCTCCGACCGGGTGACGATCACCCGCAACGGCCGCGACGTGCTGACCAGGGACCGCGCCGACCTCACGATTCCCGAGGTGATCGAGGGGATGATCGGGGCGCAGCAGGATGCGCTCTTCCCGCCGCCGTTGCCGGCGGTCGCCGGCCGCGCCGAGGAGCGGATCGTCATCAAGGGGCTCTCCGGCGGTCCACTCAAGGATGTCGACCTGACGGCGCGGTCCGGCGAGGTCGTCGGGCTCGCCGGCCTTGAGGGGTCCGGCGTCTCGGCGCTGCTCGCCATCCTGTTCGGGACGCAGAAGGCGCGCGCCGGCAAGGTGACCTTTCCCGACGACAGGGGACTGCCGCGCAGCCCGACCGACGCGGCGCGGCGCGGTGTCTGCCTGGTGCCCGCCGACCGCCGGCGGAACGGGCTGATGCTCGAGAAGAGCATCCTCTTCAACATCAGCCAGGTCTTCGTCGGCGCCCAGACCGGCGGCTCCTGGCTGTACCGCAACGGACCGGCCTTCGCCCGCGCGCAGCGCCAGATCGACAACCTCAAGATCAAGGCACGATCGCCCTGGACGCTCGCCAACCAGCTTTCCGGCGGCAACCAGCAGAAGATCGTCATCGGCAAGTGGCTCGAGGTCGGGCCGAAGGTCTTCCTGCTCGACGATCCGACCCGCGGCGTCGACGTCGGCGCCAAGCGCGAGATCTACGGGCTGATCCGCAAGATGTCGTCGGACGGCGGGATCGTGCTCTTCTCCTCGACGGAGCTGCCCGAGCTGGTCGGCCTCTGCGACCGCATCGTCGTCTTCTACCAGGGCCGCATCGCCGGCGAGCTCTCCGGCGTCGACGACCACACGCTCCTCCATGTCATCAACACCGGCGAGATGCCGGCCGCAGCAGAAAGATCCGAGGCCACGCCATGACCGACACCGGTACCGCGCCGGAGCCATCCGCCTCCCGCCGGCGCTTCCGGATGCCCGAGGAAACGGGTGTCATCATCGCTCTGGTGCTGATGATCCTCATCATCGGCATCGCACGGCCGCGCTTCCTCAACCCGATCAACCTGCTGACCATCCTCAGCCACACCACCTTCCAGGGAATGCTGGCGGTCGGCATGGTCTACCTGCTTGCGATCCGCGAGATCGACCTCTCGGTCGGCTGGATCTTCAATTTCTCCGCCGTCTTCACGGGCCTGCTGATGGTTGCTGGCGTCGACCCGTGGATCGCCGCCTTTGGCGGCGTCGCCTTCGGGGCACTGCTCGGGCTGTTCAACGGCATCCTCTCCGTCGGCCTGCGCCTGCCGGCGATCATCGTCACGCTCGGCACCTACTCGATGTTCCAGGGGCTTTCGCTGGTGGTCAATAACGGTCGCGCGGTGGTGCCGCCGGACCAGGACACGAGCTACTTCAATGCGGTGGCGGCCAAGATCTTCGGCATCGTGCCGGTCGCGGCGCTGGTCTTCGTCGTGCTTGCGATCGTCATGCATTTCGTGCTCCACCGGACCAAGTTCGGCTACCGCGTCCAGGCCGTCGGCAGCAACCCGGAGGCGGCCGAGCTCGCCGGCATCTCCAACGCCACGATAAAGCTCCAGACGCTGGTCCTGATGGGGGCGATCTGCGGGCTGTCGGGGGCGATGTATATCGGCTTCCGCGGCGCGATCGATCCGAACGAGGGATCGGACTTCGTGCTGGTCGTGGTAGCGGCGGTGATCATCGGCGGCACGCCGCTTTCCGGCGGCTATGGCACGGTGATCGGCGCCGTCGTCGGCATGATGATCATCCAGGTGATCTCGAGCGGGCTGATCTTCTTCGGCATCGACGCGACGTGGTCGACCTTTGTCACCGGCGCGGTGATCGTGCTGGCCGTGTCGCTCGACCAGCTGATCAAGTTCCAGCGCGCCCGACGGGCGAACCGGGTCAAGCTCGAACAGGATTCCGCGACGGAACCCTAACCGGAATGGTCGCCGTCGGCTTCGGCGTCCGGTGCCCGGGCGAGGGTGGCAAGCGCCCGCCGGTAGACCGGCAGGTCGATCATCCGGCCGCCGAGCGCCACCGCGCCCCGGCCCTTTGCCATCGCGGTCTCGTAGACCGAGCGGATCGCGCGCGCCTCTTCGATCTCGGCCGCGGTCGGAGCGAAGACGGCGTTGAGCACCGCGACCTGGCGGGGATGGATGGCGAGTGCCCCGGTCATGCCGATCGCCCTGCCGGCACGGGCGATTTCCGTGAACCGGTCGATGTCGTCGATGATCGCGAGCGAGCCAGGAAGGCCGAAAGCCGGCTTTCCCGCCGCGCGCGCCGCCATGGCGATCTGCTGCGCGGGCATGGCCAGCCCCTGTTCGTCCGGCGCGATGCCCATGGCAAGCGAGAAATCCTCGCTGCCGAAGGCCAGCGCCGCGATCCGCGCGCCGGCTTTGGCGATGGCGGGCGCATTGATGACGCCGAGCGGGGTTTCGAGGATCGGAACCACCGCCGGCGCGGCGAGCCGCGCGACGATCGCCGCGACCGAGTCAGCCTCCCCGGCCTTGGGGAGGACGACGCCATGGAGACCCGCGCCGTTGGCGGCGGTGATATCGTCCGCGATCAGGTCCGGCTCGTTGTTGATCCGGACGAGGACGCGCTGGCCGGCCGCGACGAGCCGGTCGACGGTATCGGCAAGCGCCGCCCGCGCCGCATCCTTCGCGTCGGGCGCGACCGCATCCTCGAGGTCGAGGATGACGGCGTCGGCACCACGCTCCGGGGCTTTGGCGATCAGCCGCTCAGCCAGCATCGGAACGAAGAGCAGCGAGCGGATTCGCGATGCGTCGAAAGACGGGGTATTCGGGCTCATGTCAGGGCATCCCAAAAGCTCTACCGGACGACACGAGGATAGCGGGACGACGATGACCGACTGGTCGGACTGGATCGGGCGAAGGCGCACCATAGAGGACCTGGTGACGCCGGCAATGGTCGCGGGCCTCAACGCCACCCTCGACGCGGAGACGGTCGAGCAGGCGACGGGCGCCGCGCCGCAGGCGATCCACTGGCTGCTCGCCAGGCTGTTCGCGCCGATGCGGGAGATCGACAGCGACGGCCATCCCCGCCGCGGCGGCTTCCTGCCGCCGATCCCGCTGCCGCGCCGGATGTGGGCGGCGAGCGACGTGACCTTCGCGGCGCCGATCATGATCGGCGAGCCGCTGAAGCTCGACTCGGTCGTCTCCGCGATCACCCCGAAATCGGGATCGACCGGCGAACTGGTCTTCGTCGAGATAGCCCATACCGTCACCGCCGGCGGTGCGCCACGGGTGCGGGAGAAGCAGACCGTCGTGTTCCGTGGAGCGGGCCGTAATGCCGGGGCCGGACCGGAGGCCGCGCCCGACGCCGATTTCGTGCGCGACCTGATCCCCGATCCGGTGATGCTCTTCCGCTATTCGGCGCTGACCTTCAACGCCCATCGCATCCACTATGACCGGCCCTATGCGCGGGAGGTCGAAGGCTATCCCGACCTTGTCGTCCATGGTCCGCTGACCGCGAGCCTGCTCATCGACCTGTGTTCGCGGGCGCTCGGGGCCAACCGGCTCGCCACCTTCGCCTTCCGGGCGATAGGCCCGGCCTATGTCGGCGAGCCGCTGAGGCTCGCGGCGCGGCGCACGAATGCCGGATTCGATCTCGAAGCGGCGGCATCGGGCAAGGTCACCATGCGCGCCTCCGCCACGCTCGCCTGAACGGGTCACGCCGTGACCGGGGCGCAGGATCCGCCGAGGATCAGCCGGGTCGGCAGGGAGATGCGCTGCGCCGGGCGTTCCTCGGATGATGCAAGCCGCTCGAGCAGGAGATGGGCCGCCGTCCGGCCGATCTCCTCGATGTCGCGGTCGATCAGGGTGATCGGCCCTGGGTAAAGGAGGGCGAGGTCGGTCTGGTCGCAGGCGATCAGGGAAACGTCACCGGGGATCGAGACCCGGTTCTGCTGGATGACGCGCAGCACGCCGACCAGGATCCGGTTGCCGGCTGCGATGATCGCCGTCGGCTTCTCGCGCTGCAGCAGCGTCGACGCCTCGCGGAATCCGTAGTCGGCCGAGAGGCTCTGGGCGCGGATCAGGTCGGCGGGCACGTCGAGCCCGTGTTTCTGGAAGGCTTCGACGAAGCCGCGCACGCGCTCCCGCCCCGGCCGGATGTCGCGTCCGCCGGTGATCAGGGCGATGCGGCGGTGGCCGAGGCCGATCAGGTAGTCGGTCGCCTGCCGCATTCCGATGGCATGGTCTGTCAATACGGCATCGATATCGAGCGGGATGGCGCGATCGAGCAGGACGGACGGAATCCGCAGCTCGGCGAGCCGTTTCAGCGTGCCGGGATCCTGCTCGCTGTTGATGGTCATGATCACGCCGTCGGCACGGCCGTGCTGCAGCATGTCGATCGCCGCCGCCTCGTTGTCGGCGCCGCCGCTGGTGTTGACGAGATAAGGCGAAAAGCCCCGCTCGCGCATCACCGCGCTGACCGCCTTGAAGGTGGCGGCATGCAGGGGGTTGCCGATGTCGTCGACGACGAATCCGACGGTCATGGTGTGCCGCCGCCGCATGATCTGCGCCCGGCTGTCGGGCCGGAATCCCAGCGCCTCGATCGCCGAGCGAACCTTGCTCAGCGTTGCCGGCCGGACCGAGTCCGGCGCGTTGAGGCTACGTGAAACGGTTCCGACAGATACGCTTGCGGCGCGGGCGACATCGCGAATGGTGATCGATCTTCCGGTGGCTTTCTTCATCGCGCCATTCCGCCTGGTCATTCGCCGCAAATGCAGGTTTCTTCACTGGGAACCCATCATAAATGCTTTTGCGTCGAGGTGCGAGGGGCCCCGGCTTTCGGATACGCCGCGGAGTCCCCTTGACCGCCGATCAGCCGGGAGACTATGGTTGGAAACGTTTCGAAAACGAGGATATCCGAGGCATTTCCACGTGGCTCCGCAGCTGAAGATTGAGCGCATCGAATGCGTTCCCTTGTCAATGCCCCTGCCGCGCACCTTCCGTGGCAGCAACTATTTCATGACCCACCGCTGCACGATCATAACCCGCGTCTACACGTCCGCGGGGATCGTCGGCGAGATCTATAACGGCGACGAGTTCGAGACCCAGGCCGAGGTGGTCCGGATCATCCTCGACGAAATCCAGCCGCTGCTGATCGGCATGGACGCTTTTAACATCGAGGGCTGCTGGGAGAAGATGCGGAAGCCCTCGACCAACATCCTGCGCGATCGCAAGCTCGCCATGTGCGCCCAGGCCGCCGTCGACAGCGCGCTGTGGGACGCCGTCGGCAAGGCGCTGGAGGTCCCGCTCTACAAGATGTGGGGCGGCTATGCCGACAAGCTGCCGGTGATCTGCATCGCCGGCTATTACGAGGAAGGCAAGACGCTCGCTGATTTCGGCCGTGAAATGGAGCAGATCCGCAAGGACGGCTACATCGGCTGCAAGTTCAAGGTCGGCGGCCTGACCCCGAAGGACGACGCCGAGCGGGTACGCGCCGGACGATCGGCGGCGGGCGACGATTTCGTCATGATCGTCGATGCCAACCAGGGCTGGAGCCGTGCCCAGGCGATCGAGTTCTGCCGCCATGCGGAGGAGCTCGACATCCGCTGGTTCGAGGAGCCGGTGCACTGGCAGAACGACCGGCTCGACATGGCCGCGACCCGGGCCCAAGGGGGTATACCGGTCTGCGCCGGCCAGAGCGAGATCAGCCGCGCCGGCTGCCGCGACCTGATGATGAGCGGCGCGATCGACGTCTGCAATTTCGACGCAAGCTGGGGCGGCGGGCCGACCGAATGGCGCCGCGTGGCGGCACTTGCCCAGGCCTTCACCGTCGAGATGGGGCATCACGAGGAACCGCAGGTTTCGGCGCAGCTTCTGGCTTCCATTCCCAACGGGACGTATCTAGAAACGTTTCACAGGGACCGCGATCCGATGTTCTATGATCTCGTCGCCAACCGCTCGGCCTTCGACAACGGCTATTACGCGGTGCCACAGGGCCCGGGCTTCGGTATCGAGATGGACAAGGCGACGATCGAAAAGCACCGCGTCTGACGTCGCCGATCGGCGGTGGAACGAAAAGAGCAGGGTGGAGCGCGCAGGGAAATGGCCCCGAGGAAGAAAGCGTCGAGAGACAGCAACCAGGTACCCAATCCGCTGACCGACGAGGACCGTGTCGAGCTCTTCCGCTCGATGGTCGGCATCCGCGAATTCGAGGAGCAGGTCCAGCGGAGCTATCTGGAAGGGCTGGTCCACGGCACGACCCATCTTTGCAACGGCCATGAAGCTGTCTCCTCCGGCGTCATCAAGGCGCTGCGGCCGGACGACTACATCAGCTACACCTATCGCGGCCATGGCCACTGCCTGGCGCGCGGCATGGATATGGAAGCCGCATTCGCCGAGCTGTTCGGCCGGGAAGACGGTGTCTGCGGCGGGGTCGGCGGCTCGATGCACCTCACCGACATCGACAAGGGGCTGATCGGCGCATTCGGCATCGTCGGCGGCGGCCTGCCGGTCGCGGTCGGGGCGGGTCTTTCGGCCCAGCTTGCCGGCAAGGAGCAGATATCGGTCGGCTTCTTCGGGGACGGCGCGGCCAATATCGGAGCCTTCCACGAGTCGCTGAACATCGCCCAGGTCTGGAACCTGCCGGTACTCTTCGTCTGCGAAAACAACCTCTACGGCGAGTTCACCCGCATCAACCACACCACGCCCTATGAGGATCTCGTCATCCGCGCCCGCGGCTACGCGATGGAAGCGGTCCAGGTCGACGGCAACAATGTCGAGGAGGTCTACGCGGCGGCCTCGGTCGCCGCGATGCGCGCCCGCGGCGGCGGCGGCCCGACCTTCATCGAGGCCAAGACCTACCGGCACCGGGGCCACTCGCGGACCGACCCGGCCAAATACCGCGATCCGGCCGAGGTCGAGGCGTGGATGAAGCGCGACCCGATCGATCTCTATCGCAAGGAGCTGGAAGCCAGGGGGGTGCTCGACGACGCCGGCGCCGACGCGATCATCGAGGAACTGAGGGCCGCCGCCAAGGAAGCCGCCGACCGCGCCGCCGCGTCCGAATGGCCGTCGGCCGACCAGGACTTCATGGCCAAGACCTTTGCCTGAGGACACCAGCGGCCGCTCGTCGCCCGACGGCCGCACCCAAAACAGACCGGACCGGGGACGGAGACCGCCGCAATGGCAACGCAGGAAATGACCTATCGCGAGGCGATCGTCCTCGCCCTCCAGGAGGAAATGCGCCGCGATCCGACGACGCTGATCATGGGCGAGGACATTGGCGAGTCGGAAGGGCCGTTCAAGACCTGCCAGGGGCTCCTCGAGGAATTCGGCGCGGCGCGGGTCCGTGACACGCCGATCGCCGAGACCGGTTTCGTCGGCGCCTCGCTCGGCCTGTCGCTCACCGGCTACCGGCCGATCGCCGAGATCATGTTCGCCGATTTCCTCGGCGTCGCCTTCGACCAGATCGTCAACGGCATCGCCAAGCACCGCTTCATGTCGGGCGGCAAGGTCAAGACGCCGATCGTCATCCGGGCGATCGGCGGCGCGGGGCTTCGCTTCGCCGCCCAGCATTCCCAGACCGCCGAATCCTGGATGCTGTCGGTTCCCGGCCTCAAGATCATCTGCCCGTCCAATCCCGAGCAGGCCTACCTGATGCTCAAGGCCGCGATCCGCGACGACAACCCGGTTCTGGTGCTCGAGCACAAGGCACTGATGTCGATGAAGGGTCCGGTGCCGGTCGGGACCGAGGATATCGCCATGCCGACCGGGCCGAATATCCTGCGCCAAGGCTCGGACGTCACCATCGTCGGCAGCCTTGCCATGGTCGGCCGGTCGCTCGGCGCGGCCGAGCTCCTGAAGGACGAGGGTATCGAGGCCGAGGTCATCGACATCCAGGTCCTGCGTCCGATGAATGTGGAGCTGATCGCCGACAGCGTCAGGCGGACCAACAACCTGGTCGTTGTCGAGGAACAGGCGCCGACCGGCGGCTGGAGCTCGGACGTGGTCGCCGACGTCGTCTCCCAGGCCTTCGACTATCTCGACAGCCCACCGGCGCGGGTGACGCTTCCCGACCATCCGCTGCCCTACAGCCCCGGCCTCGAGGACGCCATGCTGCCCTCGCCGGAGAAGATCGCCGCGACCGCCAAAGCGCTGCTCGAATAGGAGACGCGACGGCATGGATTTCCTCCTCCCCAAGCTCAGCGCCACCATGGAAACCGCGGTCGTCGGCCGCTGGCTGAAGAAGGTCGGCGACGCGGTCAAGACCGGCGAGCCGCTTCTCGAGCTCGAGACCGACAAGGCGACCATGGAGGTCGAATCGCCGGTCGACGGCAAGGTGATCGAGCTGATGGCCGATGCCGGCGCCGAGCTGCCGGTCGGAGCGGTGCTTGCCCGCTTCGAAACCGCCGGCGCCGCGGCGGCCGCGACAGGCGGCAAGTCCGCCAAGCCGGAAACGTCCAGGCCGCCGCCGAAGGCGCCGGCCGCGGCAGCCGCCACGCGGCAGGCAGCGGCGGGCGAGCGGATCCTCGCCTCGCCGATGGCGAAGCGCCTCGCCGGCATCCACGGCGTCGATCTCGCCGGCCTCACCGGCTCGGGCCCGCATGGCCGAATCCGCGCGCGCGACGTTCTGGCGGCTGCCGAGACAAGGTCCGAGGCGCCCGCCGAGGCACGGCCCGCCGCGCCGGCTGCAGTTCCCGCTCCGATCGCCACCGGTCCGCTACCCGCCAATGCCGAGCCGCTGTCGCCGATGCGCAGCCGCATCGCGACCGCGGTTTCGCTGAGCCGCCAGACGATCCCCTCCTTCGTGCTCGATCGCTGGATCGACACCACCGCGGTCGCGCGCGCAAAGGCGATGCTCGGGCCGGAGGTAGAACAGTCGGCCAGCGTCAAGCTGACCTTCACCGACTTCCTGCTCCAGGCGCTGGCCGACTGCCTCGCCCAATCGCCGCGGATGATGGTCCGCTATGTCGAAGGCGAGGGGCAGCCGGCGCTGGTCCGTTCCTCGTCAGTGGACATCGGCCTGGTGGTCGCGGTCGAGGACGGGGTGATGATCCCGATCCTCCGCAATCTGGCGGACAAGCCGCTGGCGTCGATCGCAACGGCCCGGCAGGCGGCCGTCCAGCGGGCGCGCTCGGGACGACTGGCGCAATCCGACTCCGAGCCGGCGTCCATGTCGCTGTCGAATGTCGGGCGCGCCGGAGCGGATCGCTTCGAGGCGATCATCCAGCCGCGCGAATCGAGCATCATCGCGATCGGCCGCGAGCACGACAAGGTCGTGCCCCGTGCCGGCGGTATCGCCGTCAGCACCGGCATCAACGTGACGCTCTCCGTCGACCATCGGCTGATCGACGGCGTCACCGGCGCCGAATTCCTTGGCAATCTGGCGGACCGGATCGAACTCGGCCCCTGGTCGGCGCACTGATTGCGGCGGCGCCGACCAGCCCATTGTCAAACACCGCCGGCAGGAATCCTGCGCGATACGGGCGCGATTATCGGCCCCGGAGCGGTCGATCCACCCGCCGCCCGAGGGCCAATCCCGATCGTTCACAGCCGTGCCGATGCCGGCGCGGCCCGCCTTGCCGATCCGCCGACCGGCCGCCAGATCGAAGGCACGGTGGCGCGTCCCCGGGACGCAACCACAGACGGTGACGCCATGCGCCTGGGTTGGTATGATCTTCCCCGGCTAAGTTCTACTGCACGCGACAGGGCTATCATGCGTCTCGGAAAGGTCGGCTATTATTCGGATTTCGTCGTCTATCCGGTTGCAATTGTCGGCATGGCCAGCTTCGCCTTGTGGCAGGCACCGCCGCAGCAATACGGAATCACCCTTGCCGCATTCGTCGTGGGGGTGGCGATCTGGACCCTGGTCGAATATGTCATGCACCGCTACGTGCTGCATCACCTGCCGGGTGTCCGCGAGATGCACGAAGCCCATCACCGCGAGCAGGCCGCGCTGATCGGCACGCCGATCTGGCTGAGCCTGATCCTGATCTTCGGCTTCGTCTATGTGCCGCTTTATCTGGCGGCTCCGCAGGTCGCGGGCGGCCTGACCGCCGGGTTCATGCTCGGTTATCTCTGGTATGTCTCGGTCCACCACCTGATCCACCATGGCGGCCTCGGCCGGAATGCCCTCGCCATGCGGCTCAAGCGGCGGCACATGCTCCATCACCATTTCGACGATGAGGGCAACTACGGCGTAACGAGCGGCTTCTGGGACAAGGTCTTCGGGACCGACATCAAGGTCCGCGGTACCGGGGCCGCGGACAGATCCGGCCGCCATTGATCCCCTTGCGGCCGGTGCCGATCGCCGGGCGCGTCAACCATCTCTTAGTAAGAACCTGCGAAATGCCGGGCAGTGGCGCGCCGATGCCCTAGAATGGCGGAAACGCGTTTTGAGTCTCCGTTGCGTGCGTCATGAGCATCATCGCCATCCAATGCCCGAAGACCGGGCAGACGATCTCCACCGGTATCGAGGCCGACACGGCCACTTTCGAGAC